>NZ_PGEX01000001.1:2814319-3127022 GCF_002797675.1 Hallerella succinigenes
CGAGTCAGAATCTTCTACAGGGGATTCGTCTTCGTGAAGAATGAAGCTTACGGACGGGCTGTACGAGACGATTTCTTCACTCGGATAAGTTCCCGCAGCAAAGGCACTTGCGGCAAAAAAGGCTGTGATAACAGAAATCGTTTTTCTCATAGGTAGGTGCAAAATAAAAATTTTAATTGGAATGTAAAGTTTACTGGGAGTCCTCGTTTCGAAAAGCGTTGCCATTAGACGCCGTTTTCTTGCTATATTTGGAAAAAGTCAGGGCCTATCATCCAGGTAGGTTCCTAGTCGCGCCTAAAAAAAGGCTCTAAAAGGATTATATCATGGCAAAGAAAGTCCAGGATGCTCTTAAGGACATCATTTCCCTCTGTAAACGCCGCGGATTCATTTTCCCGGGTTCCGAAATTTATGACGGCCTCGCCAATACTTGGGACTACGGTCCGTATGGCGTGGAACTCAAGCGTAACATCAAGAACCTTTGGTGGAAGAAGTTTGTCACCAGCCGTAAAGACGTGCTGGGTCTCGACAGTTCCATTCTTTTGAACCCCCGCGTATGGAAGGCTTCGGGCCACGTGGGCAACTTCTCTGACCCGCTCGTGGACTGCCTTGCTTGCCACGAACGTTTCCGCGCTGACCAACTTTTGGAAGACAAGCTCGGCGAAGGCTGCTGCGCCGGTAAGAACTTTGACGAAGTCCACCAGATGATGATGGACAACAAGATCGAATGCCCGACCTGCGGCAAGACCGACTGGACCAAGCCCCGCGCATTCAACCTGATGTTCCAGACCGAAATCGGCGTCATCGAAGGCGAAGGCAACAAGGTATACCTGCGTCCGGAAACCGCCCAAGGTATCTTTGTCGACTTCAAGAACATTGTCGACAACGTCCGCCCGAAGATCCCGTTCGGCGTGGGCCAGATCGGTAAGAGCTTCCGTAATGAAATCACTCCGGGTAACTTTATCTTCCGTACCCGTGAATTCGAACAGATGGAACTGGAATTCTTCTGCGAACCGGGTACCGAACTGGAATGGTACAACTTCTGGCGCAAGTACTGCTTCGACTGGCTCGTGAACGACCTCGGCGTGAACAAGGAAAAGCTCCGCCTCCGCGAACATGCCAAGGAAGAACTTTCTCACTACAGTAACGGCACCACCGACGTGGAATACGAATTCCCGTTCGGCTGGGGCGAACTTTGGGGCATTGCAAGCCGCACGAATTACGACTTGACGCAGCACCAGAACGAATCCAAGGTCAAGCAGGAATACATCGACCCGGTGCAGAACAAGCGCTACATCCCGTACGTGGTGGAACCGTCCCTCGGTGTGGAACGTCTTCTCCTCGTGCTCCTCTGCGACGCTTACGAAGTTGAAAAGCTCGAAAACGACGAACGTATCGTGCTCCACTTTGACCCGAAGATCGCTCCGGTGAAGGTGGCTGTTCTCCCGCTCGTCAAGAAGGGCAAGGTCAAGGAAAAGGCTGAAGAAATTTACCAGAAGCTTTTGAACCACTGGAATGTGGAATACGACGAAACCCAGTCCATCGGTAAGCGTTACCGCCGTCAGGACGAACTGGGAACTCCGTTCTGCGTGACGGTCGACTTCGACACCGTGGGCGAAGGCGAATCCGACCCGGCAAAGCTCGGCTACGTGACAGTCCGTGAACGCGACTCCATGAAGCAGGAACTGGTGAAGATTGACGAACTCGAAAGCTGGATCGCGGCTCACTTGATTTAATCAAGTGAACAAGAGGAGGGTTGCAATGGAAAAGATCCGCATGGCAAAACAGAAGGTTCAGGACTTTCGCGAAAAGATCCAGGATCTTTCCAAGCCGAAGAAACTGCTGCTCATTATCCTTGTGCTCGCGGTTCCTGCGGGGATCGCCATTGCAACTGCACTTCTCGTAATTTGGAAGGGTAAAAAGAAGTAATGCGTCTTTCCAAAAGACTTCCGGAGGATCTTTCAGATTCTCCTTTTTTTTCGCAACTTTCGAAGTTAAAACGCTCGGTGCAAGGCTATACGGACTTGACGGTTTCAAGCCCTCTCCGTACAGGGCAAGCCTTTGACCTGGATGCTGTTTTACCGCAGACCTTGAAAAAGTTTTCCACCTGGAATCCGGATGCCTGTGGCTGGGAAGAAGCCCGCAAGGCGGTTTCTAAATACTATGCCGACCGCGGCGGAAATTTTGATGCGGAAGATATCCAGCTGACCGCAAGCACGAGCGAAGCCTATTCGATTCTTTTCAAGACGCTTTGCAATTCGGGCGATTCGATTTTAACACCGCTACCGGGTTATCCGCTTTTGGATTCTTTGGCGGCTCTCGAATTTTTGAAGACAGCACCGTATTTTACGGAACTCGACAGTGGAAATTGGAAGCTCGATTCCAATTCGCTTTATGCGTTCCCGCCGAACACCAAGATTTTACTCATCGTTTCCCCGAACAATCCTACGGGCCATGTCCTTTCGAAAAAGGAATGGGCAGAGACTGTGGAATTTGCGTCCCGTGAAGATTTGGCGATTGTCGTGGACGAAGTCTTTAGCGACTTTATTTATGACGGTTCGGAACGTCCGTGGAACTGGGACTCAAAAGATGTTCCTGTGTTCTTTCTCGGAGGATTTTCCAAGTCAGTCGGTTCGCCACAGCTGAAGCTTGGCTGGATCGCTTACCGCGCGGGACGATTGGGAAACGCTTTGAAGCCTGCGCTCGAATATGTGGCAGACGCCTACCTGAGCGTCGCTTCGTCTGCATTTTCGCTAGCCGCTCCGATGCTTGAAAAGTCTCTCGCTTACGAGATGGCGATCGAAGAGCGCATCCGGAAAAATTTGGAAATTCTCCGCACGCGTTTTCCGTCGACGGACGTGATGCCGAATGTGCAGGGCGGCTGGTATGCAGCCTTGCATTTCGAAGACGCGGATGACGAAGAACTCACGCTTAGACTTTTGGAAAAGGCGAAGGTCCTTGTGCAACCCGGATTCTTCTTTGACTTTGATGAAGACGGCTGGATCGTGGTGAGCCTGCTTTCGGAAAACGAAACATTTGCCGCTGCGGTAGAACGCCTTTATTTGGAAGTCGCGGAGTAGATTCCATCCCAGATTTCACCGGCGGCGACGGGCGGATTCTGCTTATATTCCTTGCAACGTTTGATGAAAACTTCCGACGGGGTTGGACGTGCGCCCGGATCTTTGATCTGCAGGTGCGGCTCGAGAAGCTTGGATTCTTCAAAGGAGTTTATCGCTTCGTCCCATTTTTGGGCGTAGTAAAGCTGTTGTGCTTTTGCCCAAAGCGAAACGAGCAGATTCAGCTGTCCCGCATTCGGTTCCGATTTTAATCCTAGGACTTCATAAATCTGCACGGCTTCGCTCTTGCCCACAACTTTTAATCGGTCAATCGGACGGGTGATGAACTCGTTGCGGTAATCCGTTTTATCTTGCGGGTCGTTCGTTCCGGTGAGTGTTTCTTCTGAGACGAGAATGTAGGTGCCGTATTGCTTTCCGATGCTTTCAAGGCGTGAGGCGAGGTTCACGGCGTCGCCCATGATCGTGTAATTCTTGCGAGTTTCGGATCCCATGTTGCCGACGAGGATTTCGCCCGAGTTGATGCCGACACGCGTGTGCATGTGGTAAACGCTTTCGGGGAAGCTGACGTCTTTTGGCAAGTCCCGGTTTTTGTGATTCTTGTGTCGCTTCCAGTTTTCGCGCAGGTGTTCCTGCATCCGCTGCATGGATATAGCACTCATCAAAGCGTGACGGCGTTGGCGTTCAATCGGCGTCGGGGCTCCGAAGAAGGCGATGATCGCATCTCCTTCGTACTTGTCGAGGGTTCCCTGGTTCTGATCCTTGATGATGTCTGTCATCGCGGTCAGGTAATCGTTTAAAAGGTCCACGAGTTTTTTCGGGTCGCCGATCTGTTCCGAGAAAGTGGAGAAACTTTGAATGTCCGTGAAGAAGGCGCTCAGGTATTTTTTTTCACCGCCGAGCTCAGGCTCTTTTTCGTTCGTCAGCATTTCGTCAATCAAATCGTCGGAAATATACTGCTTGAAGGATTTGTCGAGGAAGTTCTTGTCTCGGGATTCAAAATAGAAGCGCACCAAGAATGAACCGAGGAATGCGAGAACGCCTTCGATGATGTACGTGGTACAGCCGATATAAAAGCCGTGCGAGAAAAAGTTGTACGCCGTAAATATATCGAAGAGGAACAAAACGATCAAGAAGAGTAGCGCCACATACTGCGAAGTGAAAAGTCCAATCGTAATCGCCACAATCGCCGTGATTAAGAAAAGAATCGGGTTCGGGAAGGCTTCGCGCATGTAGTCGTCATTTAAAATGTTGTCCACGATCGTCGCCTGCGTAATCACAGCGGGGAAGTGATCTTCATGCGGTGCTGCATAAAAGTCGAACATCGCAGGGGCAGCGCTTCCCAAAATAAAGATTTTACCCTGGAAGCTTTCCTTGGGTATTCGCCCTTCGGCGACATCGTAATAGGAAATGTGCTGGAAGGCTCTCTGATTCGGCGGAATGTTGTAGGCGCTTTTGAAGGTGATCAAAAAATCGCCGTGTTCATCGATCGGGATGCGCTTCCGTTTTCCAAAGCGCATTTCTTCACCGGTCTTTAACGCATTGATCGCATTCGTGTCGGCGGCAAAAAGGGAGTCTAAAACGTCGGCGGAAAGAATGGAATAGTTCGAAAGCCAACGTTTCTTTTTGACGTTGTAGTGAAAGTCGAGAGTGGCTGAAAGCCATAGCGTTTTGCCTTTTGGAAGGTCCTTCAGTTCGCGGGCGAAAGCCTGAATGCTTTCCTTGTCAAAGTCGGTCAGTTCTTCGTCGTCCATATCGAAATCCCCCTCGTTTGTCATGATGGAGATATTCCCGTTCGTATCCTTGTATGCTTGGATTTGCGGCGTGATTTCTTGCAGGGAATCCGGGATGCTGTCTTTGTGGTTCGGGCGAGAGAGGAGAGACGCCTTGTTCTTGAAGACTTGGCGGATCATCGGGTAAGTGATCTGCGGATAGGTGGTGCGGAGAGTGCCAAGACTATCGCGGTAAATGCCGAAAGGCTTGCCGAGATCGATGTATTCTCCCATCTTGATTTGGACTGAATCCGGATGCGTTTTAAAAAGGTGCATGACCGTGACAAGCGATATCGCCGGGTAAATTTGACTGGAATCACGGGGCCAGATTTCTGCATTCGGAAAACGGTAAAGCAGGCGCATTTTGCGGAGAACGCCATCTTCATCGGGTGTTGCGTTGACAACGCCAAAGTTTTTTGCCGCATGGGAAAGTTCCGGGAAGACGTTGTCGAGGAGATCTTTGGATTCCACGTTTTCAAGATTTGTCACCTGTTCCAAGTGGAAGGTCGGTTTGGCGGCGACATCTCTTGCGCGAATATTCGTACTCAGGGGCATCCATTGGGATTGATGCTTGTAATCGGTGCGGGAACTGAATGTGCCGCAGACGATGACGTTTGGATTATCGGCAATCGTTCGCACGAGAACGGAATCGTAGTCGTAGGCTTGGCGGATCTTGTCGAAGTCGTAGCGCCATTCCTTTTCGGGATAAAGAGCGTACAACATTTGCTGAGCACGGATCGCGTTGCGGTTTCCAAAGTCCGCATTCTTAAAAAGAATGTCAAAAGAAATCGATGCGGCACCGCCCTCTTCGAGTTTTTGCACGACTTGAGCGTGCATGTCTCTTGTCCATTCGTTGTAGGGTCCGTATTTGCTCAAAGAATTTTCGTCGATATCAACGATCAGAATGTCTTCCGGGTGATCTTCATTGATTTCGGAAGCATGCTTCGAAAAGGCATCGTAAAAGATGTATTCGGTGCGGAGGAGCATGGAATGCGGAATCAATGCGACGAGGTGCGCAAGGAGAATCCCGGCGAATAGCCCTGCCACCATTCTTTTTATTTTTTTAGGATGCTTGAATTTCACATTCAAAACATAGAAAAGTAGTGCGATTGTCAAATGTGACAAATGGAAATGGCTATATTTTATGCACTATGACGGATAGCAAAAAGAAGATGGATAAAGGTTCCAAAAAGACAAAAAAGAAGGGAAAATCGACGGACCCGAAGACCGTGAAGCGCATTTTTGGTGTGGCGTTCTTCGCTTTCGGCCTTTTCTTGCTGGTCGCCTTGGTCTCGTTTATCGGCAGTGAAAAGAACTGGCTCGGGCCGATTTTTGGTACGCTTTTCCCACAGGCTGTCGTCTATGTGTTTGGAAAGTTCTCGGCAACGGTTCTTTCTGTTTGCGCGATTTGCTGGGGCGTTTGGCTGTTGCTCGCCGGGGAATTTCCGAAACTTTTGCGCACCTGTATTGGATTTTCGGCGTTGTCCGTGCTTTGCCCTGCGATGCTTGCACTGACTTCAACCCTTTCTGGGACGCTGTCGTTAAACACGGATGCGCTTTACGGGGCGGGTGGACGCTTTGGCTATTTTTTGGTGCAGAGTCTGATTTGGCCGATCTTTGGGAGGGAAAATTTTGCGTTCCCGTTTGCGATTTTGTGCGTAATCCTGCTTGCGATTTTTGTGATTTCTTTTGGACTTCGCCCGTCGCATTTTGCCTTTATCAAGATTCCGTTTGATTGTATCGCGGGCTGGTGGGCAAACCGCCCTTGCAGAGAATCCCTGTCGATTGAAAAGGAAGAAGCCCCGGTCAACAAGTCCCTGGCAAAGGCGAAAGAGAAAGCTCTCAAGGCAAAGATCCCCGCTCCGGAATGGGACAGCGATTATACGATTTACTCGGGCAAGGCAAAGCCTTTCCGCGGAATCCCTGGAGCATTTGACGGGACGATTCCCGTGCAGCAGAGCGATACCGTGATCCGCCAATTCTCTCCGTCGAACGAACCGACCGAGATGGACACTCCAAAGCAAAAGGCGCCTGTTGAAAACGCCTCGCCTGCATACGATACTTTGGGCGGTTATGCGAATGCAGCTGAAAAGGAAATCGAAGAAAAGGAACGTTTCCTGCGTGAAAACGAATGGAACATGGGCGCTATGGAAATTCGCAATCTGCGCGATGAAGTCGCTCGACTGCGTCAGGTTCAGCAGATGAACGACTGGGAAAACAATCGCCACGGTCGTCCGTCGATCAAGGGTATCGTGGAACGTCAGGATGGTACGGATCCGGACAAGCCTTTGGAAGAACTGAAGACGAATGTCCAGAATGCGGTACCGGTGGATGTTTTGAATGAAGACGCTCCTTCGGTAGAAGAAACTTCGACTCTTTCGCCGACCGAGGCGGAACTTGCCGCCGCACCTGTTCAAAAATACGATGCCTATGAAATTCCGAAGGTGCCGGATATTCTCGATGTTCCTCCGGAACAAAAGCCCGATTATACGGCTGAGGAACTCGATGAAATCAGTCATCAGCTGGAAGAACAACTCGAAAACTTTAAAGTCAAGGGTAAAGTGCTAGGCATTTCGACAGGCCCGATGATTACGCGCTTTGAAGTGGAACCGGGTCCGGGTGTCAAAGTTTCTCGCTTTGCTTCGTTGCATGAAGATTTGGCGCTAGCACTCAAGGCGAAGTCCATTCGAATTCTTGCGCCGATTCCTGGAAAATCCCTCGTTGGCGTGGAAGTGCCGAACCGCAAATTGCAAACGGTTTATTGCCGAGATATCTTTGAAAGCCCGCTCTTTAAGCCGCAGCCGGATAAGCTCATTATCGCTCTTGGCAAGGATATTACGGGCTATCCGTACACGATGGACCTTTGCCGTGCGCCGCATATTTTGATCGCCGGTCAGACAGGTTCCGGTAAGTCCGTCTGTATCAATACGCTTATGGCGAGCCTTCTCTTTAGCAAGACTCCGGATGAACTCCGCATGATTCTTGTGGACCCGAAGGTGGTGGAACTCAAACTTTATGAAGCTATTCCGCACCTGCTTGCGCCTGTCGTGACGCAGCCGGACCAAGCGGTGAGCGCTTTGAAGTGGGCCTGCGTCGAAATGGACCGCCGCTATGAAGAACTCGCCAAGTGGAAGGTGCGCAACCTGGTCGGTTATAACGCAAAGCGCAAGGAACAGCTCGAACTGATCGAAAGAGCGGAAAAGGCCCGAGCCGAATACGAAGCGGAAAAGATTGTAGCAGAATCCGCCATCGAAAAGCAAAAGGCGGAACGCGCAGCGAAGATCGCCGCAGGCGAAGATCCGGGAAATGATCCGACAATCCAGATTCCGACTCCTCCGGCCGATATGCGGATTATGCCGTCTGAACGCATGGAAAATATGCCCTACATCCTGATCGTGATCGATGAACTTGCAGACTTGATGATGGTCGCCGGCAAGGAAGTGGAAAAGTACATCGCCCGTATCGCTCAAAAGGCCCGTGCGGTAGGTATTCATCTGGTGATTGCGACGCAGCGTCCTTCCGTCAACGTGATTACGGGTCTTATCAAGGCGAACCTCCCGGCACGTATCAGCTTTAAGGTGGCTTCACAGGTGGACTCCCGTACGGTGATGGACCGCGCCGGTGCTGAAAAGCTTTTAGGCCGTGGTGACATGCTTTACCGTTCGGGCGAAGATCCGGAACCGTCCCGCGTGCACGGTGGATTCTTGACCGATGAAGAAGTGGAAAAACTCGCGGATGCCTGCTCCCAGCAGAACGTACATTACGAACGACTCGAAACCTTTGAAATCGACGATCCGTCCGAAATGGGCGAAGACGGCGACGGCGCTCCGGGTTTTGCGGGCAAAATCGATCCGCTCGCCTTGTCGGTGGCGCGTTACGGCATTGAACGCGGCTCGCTTTCGACGTCGGAAGTGCAGCGCCATTTCTCGGTGGGCTTTAGCCGTGCCGGTAAGATCGTCGATCAGCTCGAACGTTTGAATATCTGCGGTCCCAAGCGCGGTTCGAAATCGCGTGTGATGCTTGTGACCGATGAAGCTTCCTTAAGCGAAAGATGGCCGGAATAAAGCCTAAAGTCAGAGCGCCTCGCAACCGGACGATTGCCCTCTCGGAATCGGAACTTTCCCGCTATGCAAAAAAACTTTTGAAGGTTTCGTCGAAGCCGTCTGCATTTGCACTCCAGAATCTTCTCGGAAAAACGATTCTCGGCGATACTTTGACCGTGCTTTCTCGGATTCCTGCTGAAGTTGCAGACTTGATCATCGTCGATCCGCCGTATAATTTGGCGAAGAATTTTAACGGTTCCCGTTTTTCGGCAATGTCCGATGCGGAATATGAAGCCTATCTGGATTCCTGGATGGGGGAACTTGTTCGTGTGCTCAAGCCGGACGGTTCGCTGTACGTCTGCGGCGATTGGAGGTCTTCCTGTGCCATTCAACGCTCCCTGCAAAGCAAGCTCTGCGTCTTGAACCGCATTACGTGGGGCCGTGAAAAGGGACGTGGCGCTTCAGCAAACTGGAAAAATGGCATGGAGGACATCTGGTTTGCCGTCAAGGATCCGCAAAATTACTGCTTTAACTTGGACGCGGTTCGTTTGCGTCGCCGTGTCATCGCTCCGTACAAATTAAACGGTGAACCCAAGGATTGGAACGATTCCGAATCGGGCAAGTTCCGCGATACCGCTCCGTCGAATTTTTGGGACGATATCAGCATCCCGTTCTGGAGCATGCCCGAAAACACGGACCATCCGACGCAGAAACCGGAAAAGCTCATAGCAAAGCTCATTCTCGCCTCTTCCAGGCCGGAAAGTATTGTCTTTGACCCGTTCCTCGGCAGCGGCACCACGAGTGTTGTTGCCAAAAAGCTCGGACGTCAGTTTTTTGGCATCGAACAGAATCTTGAATACGCATGCCTTTGCGAAAAAAGGCTTGAAATCGCGGGCGATGACGCTTCGATTCAAGGCTATACCGACGGAGTCTTCTGGGAACGCAATTCCTTAGGCGCTCAAAAGTCCAAAAAGAATCCATAACGTCAAAGAAGCTTTCTATATTGAGCTCTGATGGTTACCGCTTGTTCCTATATTCTAATCGTTGCGTCTGTTATCGTTTTCGGATACAGCCTTTCGCTGTTGCTCGATAACTTTGGAGCGATGCAAAAGAAGGTCGCGGATTATCGGGAAATGCTTTCGGAATTCGATGAACCGCTCGGCAATACGCGGTGGGTGAATTCCATTCAGAACGTCTCCCTTTTGCTCGGTTATGTTTCGGCGGCTTACTTTGCCGGTTTTGCGTATTGGGTACTTTCGTTGGTTACACTCAAGTTCACCCTGTCGTGCCTGCTTTCCGATCGATTCCACTGCTTGATTTTGAATAACCAGAAAACGGTTTCTAAAAGCATTTACCGGTGGCACAAGTTGGACGCTTTGTCGAATGTTTTGATCTGTTTCTTTATGCTCCTTGCGATGGTCCTATGAAACAGATTTTCTGCATCCTCGCCCTTTTGTTTGTGACTTCCGCATTTGCGCAGAAGTTGCCGTTTGTGGTCGGTGCTGTGGCAGAAACGGGCTATGGCATTTTGAGCGACGGTACGGATGGGGCGGGCCTAAACCGGATGACGCCTTTTATCGGGGCGTGGATCAACGAAATCGGTTATTGCCGTTTGGGTTATGGCTTGTACAATTATTCGCGGACGGATGCGGACGGGGAACATCTTTCGGTCAAGTCTCGCGCGTTTAATGTGACTCTTGGAGCTTCTCTCGGCGGGCCAGGCAGACCTTATTTGATAGGTTCGTTTTCAAGAGCGAAACAGCTTGCCAATATAGGGGATGTGACTTGGAATGAATGGGGCGTTGGTGGAGGTGCGACCTTCCAAATGTTACCGACGGCGGCGATTGTCACCGAACTCGAGTATCGTTGGATCCGTTCGCATTACGATCCGGTAAAGGAACTGCGTGTGGGCGGTACCCGGCTCCAATTCAATGTTGGTTTTGTTGTCTATGTCTACTAAAACGGTTGCGATTTTCGGTGGTGCCTTTGATCCGATTCATCAGGATCATGTTCGCCTCGCGAAGCTTTGTCTCGATATTCGACTTTGTGATGAACTCTGGTTTATTCCGAGCCCGGACCGCTGGGATAAGAAACTTTTTGCGTCGGCGGAAGACCGCTTGAACATGCTGGATCTGGTGATCGGGGACGATTCCCGGATTGCGGTTTCCGAAATGGAATTGCAGATGGAGGATTACCGCGGCTCTTACGTCACCATGAGCACGCTCCGAGAAAAATACCCGGACTTGAATTTTAGACTTCTCGTCGGTGCTGACAGCTACGTCGGCATTCCGCATTGGCGCGACCCGCTGCATTTTTACGGCACCGAATTCAACGGTCCGCGGCTCTTGAAAGAATTCGAACTGATCGTCTTCGAGCGCCGCGGAATCCCTATGCCCGATCCGCAGGAACACAAGGCGAAAGGCTATGCCGATATCTTTCTTGTCGGAAAGGAACAGGGCTTTGACGGCAAGTTTGCAAGCAGCGACATCCGCAAGGAACTTTTCTTCGGCTCGGGAAAGAACCCCGAAGGCCTCGATTCGAAAGTCTTTGAATACATTCGAAAGAACCATCTTTACCGCTTATGAGCAGCGTCCCGCAGACGATGTACTTTGAAAGCGTTGTTCGAAACGAACAGCGGGGCATGACTCTTGCCGATGAACTTTCTGTCCGCTTCACGTACCATTCTAAAGAGGAATGGCTGTCGAAGATCGAACAGGGCCTTGTGACATTGAACGGAGTCGTGGCGACTCCCGAAATGATTGTGATGCCCAAAGACAAGGTCGTTTACCGTGTCGACAATTACACAGAACCGGAAGTGCCGACAGATTTTGAAACGCTTTACGAAGACGATGATTTTTTGATCGTTTCCAAGCCTGCGGGAATCCCGGTGCATCACACGGGGCACATTTTTTACAACACGTTCACCGGCGTGATCCGCCGCGCGTTCAAGAATGAAGAGCTTTCCCCAATGCATCGTCTAGACCGAGATACGGGCGGCATTATGATTTTTGCGAAGGACAAGGATACGGCGAAACGCTTTGAAAAATCCCTCGACTTGATTCTTCTTCGCAAGGTTTACCTGGCGGTTGTCCGCGGGGAATTCCCGGAAGGCGAAATCCTTTGTGAAGAACCTCTTCGTGAAGACCCGAACCATTTCATCCGTATTAAGATGTTTCCGTTTGCAAACGGCAAGCCTTGCAAGACCGTATTTCACAGGGTTGCCGTTTTCCATGAAAAGATCGGCGATATCGAAGCGCCGTTTTCGCTTGTCGAAGCGGAACTCTTTACCGGACGCAAGCATCAGATCCGGGCGCATCTTTCGCATTTAGGCTATCCCGTCGTCGGCGATAAACTCTATTCCTTTGACGGGGATTATTACAAGAAGCTCGTCAGCGGAAATGGACCTTTGACGGAAGAAGATTTTCAAAAGCTCGGGGCAAAAACGCAGATGCTCTTTGCGTACCGTGCACAGATCCGGATTCCGGGAAAGGAACCTCACTGGTTTATTTCACACAAATTTACTTCGGAGATGGAGGCTGTAATTCAACGCCTCCCGCAGCCCTTACCCGACGCTTCAACTCTTGATTCAGAGGCCAGTAGATAGCGGCAAAAAGAACGTATCCGCAAAGCAATACAATCCAATGGTTCCAGCCGAGACGCGTTTCGATGAAATGCATTTCGACGAACATGAACGGAGCCGCGATCAAAAAAAGCGGAAGCTGTCTGCACTGATCGCCTAAGGAATGACGGCTCTCGTAGCTTACGATGGAATTCATCATGGGGAAGCTTGTGCAGAATCCTCCCATCCAATTTTTAATCAGCATCAGTCCGCTCACGACAAAGGCGATTGCCGGCGCTTTGATGTAAACCGGGAGCGGCGTCTTGTAACGGACGCCCGGCTTGTACGTCTGCGTCTGGAAAAGTATGATGCCGAGAATACAGTCGAAAATGCATACACCGATAAAGAAGGCTTCGCTGTCGGGAACGCGCGGCATTAAAAAGGTGCCGAGGCAAACGAAAAAGGCGAGCCCTGCGATAATGCTTAAAACGATTGGAACCTTGGCCTTGTAATGCAGGATCCGCACGATGTGCACATACAAAAGGCACATGAAGCCCGAGATAGCATTGGACGCTCCCATCGGAAGTCCGACTGCGATATAGGCGAATCCGCAGGGAATGGGAATCGTCGCCGTTACCGCTTTCAGTTGCGGGTCCTTCAAATAGGCGCTGATCGTGCCGAGGGCCGAGACGATAATCACGAGCAGCCAATCATAAAAGGCGAAGTGGAAGTTCAAGGATTCGAGCATTTTGAGCTCAAATGTAGCAAATACAGGAAAAAAGTCTTTTTTTACCCTTTTTTGGCCCCGGTTCGCCATTTCGGAGTGCTCACAAAAATGTTTTTTACTATGTTTGACTTCACGTACTTGCATTTTATCTTGGTCCTGCACCAGTTGTCGCCAATTCCACTGGGTGCTTGCAGGGAACTCGGATATAAACATGTAATAGTTACGTGCATTCACAATCAAAACAAAAGGAATGGACTACAATGGCTACCATTACGCAAGAAAAGATCAAGGAACTCACCTCCAAGTTTGGTGCAAATGAAAACGACACTGGTAACGTCCGCGTTCAGATTGCAATTCTCACCGAACGCATCAAGAATTTGACCGAACATGCTAAGACCCACAAGAAGGATCATCACTCTCTTCGCGGTCTTTCCCAGATGGTTGCTCAGCGTAAGACCCTTGTTAAGTACCTCTCCAACAAGGACATCAACGCCGCTCGTCAGTTGATCAAGGATCTCGGACTCCGCGGTTAATCTTTAAGGAAAGCTTATGGAATATAAGATGCTCGCGGCTAAGGAAATGAAGACGCAGCTCCCGGATGGGACTGAAGTCGTCTTCGAAACCGGCCGCCTCGCCAAGCAGGCTTCGGGCTCTGCCGTCGTCAAGATCGGCGACGCGTTCTTGCTCGCTACGGTCTGCTTTGGCCCTGAAAAGGAAGGGGATTTCTTCCCTCTGACCGTCGAATATCGCGAAAAGGCCTACGCTGCTGGTCGCCTCCCGGGCGGTTACAACAAGCGTGAAGCCGGTCGTCCGAGCGACGATGAAATTCTCTCCGCTCGTATCATCGACCGTCCGATTCGCCCGATGTTCCCGGACAACTTCACCCGCGAAGTGCAGGTGATCGTTAACGTTCTTTCCGCTGACAAGAAGTTTGCTCCGGACGTCTTCGGCGTTTCCGCAGCTTCTCTCGCGATCGGCCTCTCCGAACTCCCGTTCGAAGAACAGGTTGCAGCTGTCCGCGTCGCCGTGATCGGTGATGAATATATCGTCAATCCGTCTTATGAACAGGTTTCTGTCGCCGATCTGGACCTCGTGGTCGCCGGTACCGAAAATTCGGTCTGCATGGTGGAAGGCGGAGCTTACGAAGTTTCTGAAGACACGATGATCAAGGCCATCACGACAGGTCATGAAGCGATCAAGGTTCTTTGCAAGGCTCAGGCTGAACTCGTCGCTCAGTTCGCCAAGCAGAAGATGGTCCTCACCCCGAAGAACAAGGGTGAAGTTTACGAAAAGCTCGAAGCGACAGTCAAGGAAGTCATTTTCGACGAATTGAACGAAGCTCTCCATGCCAACATGGTGAAGACTCAGCTCTATCCGAAGATGGCGGAACTCTCGGACAAGGTTTGCGCAGACCCGAAGATTCTCGCGATCATCGGCGAAGGCGACGAACAGGATCCGGCTCTCCTCGCAGACGCAAAGGCTATCTTCTCGGAACTCGAACGCTCCACGATGCGTACAATGATCTTGAACGAAGGTCGTCGTATCGATGGCCGTAAGACCACCGAAGTCCGTCCGATTGAAATTCAGCTCGGCGTTCTTCCGAGTGCTCACGGTTCGGGCGTGTTCCAGCGTGGCGAAACCCAGGCTCTCGTGACCTGCACTCTCGGCACCAAGGCCGACGAACAGCGTTACGAAACGCTCCAGGGCGAAGGCTCCAAGAGCTACATGCTCCATTACAACTTCCCGCCGTTCTGCGTGGGTGAATGCAAGAAGCTCGGTATGTCCCGCCGCGAAATCGGTCACGGTCACCTGGCTGAACGTTCCCTCAAGGCTGTGCTTCCGGTGACGGAAGACTTCCCGTACACGATCCGCATCGTGTCTGAAATTCTTGAATCCAACGGCTCCTCTTCGATGGCTTCCGTCTGTGGCGGTACGCTTTCCTTGATGGACGCTGGTGTTCCTATCAAGGCACCGGTGGCTGGCGTTGCTATGGGTCTCATTTCTGAAACCGGCCACGCTGACGACGAAAAAATCAAGATCTTGACCGACATTACGGGTACGGAAGATCACCTTGGCGATATGGACTTCAAGGTCACGGGTACCGAGGAAGGTATCACCGCGTTCCAGATGGACATCAAGATCAAGGGTATCACTCCGGAACTCATGCGCAAGGCTTTGGATCAGGCTCGTGAAGGCCGTCTACATATCTTGAGCAAGATCAAGGAAGCTATCCCGGCTCCGCGCGACCACTTGTCTCCGAAGGCTCCGACGATGCTCAAGATGCGCATCCCGACCTCCAAGATCCGTGACGTGATCGGCTCCGGTGGCGCTGTGATCAAGGGCATGCAGGCTCAGACCGGCTGCCAGATCAACATCGATGAATCCGGCATGATCGACATCGCTGCTCCGAACGCTAAGGCTGGTGCAGTCTGCCGTCGCATGATCGAAGAACTCACTGCAGAACCGGAACCGGGCCGCATTTATAAGGGCAAGGTCAAGACGATTCAGCCGTTTGGCGCATTCGTCGAAATCCTCCCGGGCCGTGACGGTCTCGTGCACATCTCCGAACTCGCCGACTACCGTGTCGAAAAGGTCGAAGACATCGTGCATGTCGGTGACGAAGTCACCGTCCTCTGCTTGGGCGTCGATCCGAAGGGCAAGGTGAAGCTTTCGATTAAGGCTTTGCAGCACAAGGATCAGCCGGCAGCTGAACAGGCTCAGGGCGAAGCTCCTGTTGCTGAACAGCCGCAAGCTTAATCCCATTTCGTAGAAATGAAAAGTCCCAGGTGAACGCCTGGGATTTTTTTGCTTTAAAATTGATGGATCTTGACTTCTTTTTTCTAGATCGGTTCTTTCAGTTTTCGATTCGGCTTTTACCTTCTCTAAAACTTTTTACTTCAACATAAAATCGCGGAGCGGCTTGTAATGTTCTCCGGTAAAGCCGAAGTCCATTTCCTTATAGCTCCACAGAGCGTGACCGATGCCGTATTTATCAAAGACCTGATGGACATCGCGGAACCATTTGACCGTTTCAAAAGCGTTCGCCAGTTCAATGACTCCGTATTCGCCACAGTACAGCGGAACGCCGTGTGCCGTGGCCGTTTCGACCGCTTCCTTCAAAAATTCTTCGAAGAATTCCGGTCCCATTTTTTTGCACTTTGCACGGAAAATGTTTTCGCCCATGTAACCGAGGGCCAGGGACTCCTTGCGGAAAAAATCCATGTCATCGGTATAAGGGATATCTCTATCGTTGTTCAACGCTTCGACCCAGTAAGCCTTTTGGTGCGTAAAGAGCAGAGGCTCGTACAGGTGGAAGGTGTAGATGATGTTCTTTGACGGAGGGGGAACAAGGTCCTTTACAAAAGAGGCGCTATTCCAGCAGACGCCGCCGTAAATAATCGGAGTTTCAGGAGCGTTCTTGCGAATAGTTTCGACCGCTTTCACTATCAGCTTGTTCCACGGATCGATAAATTCTAGGTTCGTCACTTCGTTCAAAAGTTCAAAGACGACGTTTTCATCTTGCGAATAACGTTTGGAAACGCGGTCCCAAATGCCGAGGAAGCGTTCCTGAGCCTTGGCGTTGTTGAAAAGATTGTTCTTCTCTTGATTTCCGAAGTCGTTAAAGTCGTAGCCCGCCGTCTTGTGCAAGTCAAGAATGACGTTCAGACCGTGCTTTTTTCCCCAGGCGACGGCGTTGTCGAGATACTTGTAATTTTCTTCGAGAAGTTCGCCGTTATCCTTTTCGATGAGGTTGTAATCGAAGGGAATGCGCACATGGTCAAACTTCCAGTTTGCGATCTGCTGAAAGTCTTTTTCCGTGATGAAAGTTTCATAGCGTTCGAGCGTGTAATTGCACTGCGAAAGCCATCCACCGAGATTGATTCCTTTTTTGAGTGTCAACATGGGAAACCTTTGGGTTAGCGGGAACGGAAGTTCTTTTTGGAAATGCGGCGCGGGTAACGACGCGGTTCCTTTTTCGGAGCGAGTCGAATGCCGTCGTTGAGGATCAAGATGCGTCCCTGACGGAAGAGTCCGCCGATGACCTTCTTGAAAGCTTTTTTGGAAAGACCGAATTCCTGCTGGATTTCTTCCGGCGAACTGCTGTCGGAGAACGGGAGACGTCCACCGGCCGCTTCGAGCTTTTTCATGATGCCGTCTGCGGCATCCATCGTCGCATGGTAGCCGACCGGTTTTAAGCTCAGAGAGATACGTCCGTCTTCGCGGATGTTCTGAATGTAGCCTTCGCCACAGTCGCCGATTTCAAACGTATCGGTAATCGTGGAATCCAGATGCAAACGTCCCGAGTAGCGGTAGTTGACGAGGAAGTCCACGTAATCTTCTGCGACGTCGTACACGACGAGATCGACCTTCTGTGAAATGTGCAGGTCGCGCGTGTTGCGGTCGATAAAGGCTTTGATTTTTTCCGTCGCTACAATCCGTGCGGTACGTTCATCTTCCAGGATGTACACGACGCAACGGTCGCCCGGTTCCAAAACACCGAGCTGCTGCTTGTAAGGGAGGAAAAGATCTTTATCGAGACCCCAGTCGAGGAACGCGCCGATGTCATTCACATCTTTGACTTCGAGGACGGCAAATTCGCCGACAGTTGCGTAAGGCTTCTGGGTCGTCGCAATCGGACGGCCTTCGTTGTCGACGTAAATGAACACTTCCAGTTCGTCGCCTTCGCATAAATCGTTCGGAGCCTTGGATCCCGGCAAAAGGACGCGTCCACCGCTTTCTACTTCCAGATAGAAACCTTGCGGTTTGATTTCTTCAACGCGGGCGTATTCAAACTGACCAATATGCATAATAACCTCTATTCCAAAGGTAGAAATTTATAGGCAAGAAGAAATTCCAAATTGGAATATGTTGTTTTGGAAGATGCTTGAGAAGGATTTTTGTTGCAATCTCGAGAATATGGGTGTACTTTATAGATGTGACTGGAAAAGAGCTTCGGCGAAAGGTTCGCAGAAGGCAATGCCTTCGGGACTCGTAGATGTTTCCTTCCGTGGCTCCCGGTTTCTATAAAGCCTGCCTCGCTCGGGGCGGGCTTTATTGTTTTAAAATTCCTGTTACGGAAGTTCGTCGCTTCCGATAGCCTGCATCTGGAGCGGGTAAATTTCCTTGCAGGCTTTTTCTCCGAGATCGATGAGCGTGTTCAAGGTGGCACGGTCAAAATCCGAATGTTCGCCGGTTCCTTGGACTTCGATAAAGGATTTTGCGTCGCGCATGACGATGTTCATGTCTACGTCTGCTGCAGAATCTTCGACGTAGCACAGGTCGAGCAGAGGTTCGCCCTTGACGACGCCGACAGAAATCGCGGTGACCGCATGCTTCAAAATTTGAGTTTCGATACCGAGGTTCTTCTTGATTTTTTTGAGTGCGAGCGCAAGGGCGACAAATCCGCCGATGATGCTTGCCGTTCGCGTTCCTCCGTCTGCCTGGATTACGTCACAGTCGACGACGATCGCATTTTCTCCGAGAGCGTTCAGGTCGGCGGCTCCGCGGAGAGAGCGCCCGATCAGGCGTTGGATTTCCTGGGTGCGGCCCGATGCGCCTTTGCGTTCGCGTTCGACGCGCTTGCCCGTACTCTGCGGGAGCAGGGAATATTCGGCGGTAATCCAGCCACGGCCTTTTCCGGCAAGCCATGCGGGGACTTCCGGGAGGAGCGTCGCATTGCAGATGACACGCGTGTTTCCCATTTCGATTAAAACAGAACCGTCTGCAGAAGAAATAAAGCCGGTGGTCATTTTGACCGGGCGAGTTTCGTTGAACTTTCGACTGTCGATGCGTTCCATGTTAAGCCTCGTACTTTAAGCGTTCTGTTTTTCCGCGGACAAAAGAACCCAAGCGGTAGGTGAAATTCGTGTACCGGTTCAGTTCTTCAAAAGCTTCGATTACCTTCGGATCTTTGGGGTTTGCGAGAATCGACGCGTAGAAGATGTATCCCCAGGGTTTATCTGGATTCGGGCGGCTTTCGATACGGGTCATGTTGATGCCACGCTTTGCGAAGGCTCCGAGGGCGCCGTACAGGGCGCCCGGTTTGTCGTCGTTCGCCAGTTCAAAGAGGATGACCGTTTTGATGTTTTCGGAAGCGGAAACATCGACTGGAGCCTTTTGAATCGCGTAAAAACGGGTGAAGTTCACGCCCTTGATGTTTTCGAGGTTCGTGCGGAGAACGTCTAAGCCGTAGAGCTTGGCTGCATAGGTGCTTGCAATGCCGCCATCGGTCAGATTTTTGCGTTTGGCGACTTCTTCAGCGGAGCCTGCCGTGTCGAAGAAAATGACCTTTTCAATCGAAGGATTTTCTTCAAAGAAGTGGCTACACTGGGCGAGTGCCTGCGGATGGCTCATCACGTGCTTCAGCGATTCGATAGAAGCGCCTTTGTTGGCGCAAAGGCAATGTTCGATCTGGAGCTGGACTTCTCCGATAATCGGATGACGCCACTTGGCGAGCAGGTCGTAGTTTTCGTAGATTGATCCTGCGGTGGAGTTTTCGATAGGAATCGCTCCGCCGTCTGCCTTGCCGGTTTCGATCGCCTGGTAGATTTCTTCGAAGGTGTCCATCGGAAGAACGTCGATGTCTTCACCGAAAAGGTAACGGGCGGCGGATTCGCTGTATGCGCCTCGGCGTCCTTGGAATGCGATTTTCTTTTTCATTGAATTCTCCGCGCGCCCTTGTAACGGGGCTGCCAGTAAGGGTCGGACATCGGGCTGATCATAACGCCCTTGGATGTACTGGCGTGGGTAAAGCTTCCTTCTTCTAGGTACACGCCGACGTGGTCAACGCCTGCGCCACCGCCGAAGAAGACCAGGTCTCCGGTCTTGAGGTCGTCCTTAGCGATTTTTTTTCCCATCTGGTACATTTGGGATGAACTGTGGGGAAGGGAGACGCCTGTTTTTTCCTTGTAGATATTCATGACGTAGCCCGAACAGTCGGTTCCGTTTCGGGATGCCTTGCCGTATTTGTACGGGGTCCCGATCCACGGCTTGATGATGGTCATCCAGTCGGCGGTCGTCCCGGAGGCGTTTGCCATCACCTGGTTTGTATGCTGTTCGCCCTTGGAAAGCCTGTAGGAACCGGTGGTTCGATCATAGCTTGGACGAAGCGGCATCGTGCAGGCTGTAAAAAAGCACACGAGCGAAGCGCATAAAATGGTACAAGAAAGTTTCATTGGCGTAAAATCTAAAAAAAAGCCGGTCTGTTTGTTATATTAGGGTCATGGACAATGGAATGATCGACTTCCTTTTGAAGTATAATACGAATGCTCCCCGTTATACGAGTTATCCTCCGGCGAATCTTTTTCATGCCGCAGAAAGTAAGGCTCAGGTGGAACGCATATGGCGTGATTCCAACGTTCTCAAGCCTCAGAATGTGAGTTTCTACTTTCACATTCCATTCTGTAAAAAACGCTGCCTCTTTTGTGGCTGTACGGCGGAACTCCTTCCGGGCAAACAGGATGAACTCGTCCGCTACTTTAACGCTCTTTTTGCGGAAATGGACGAAAAGCTCCCGTGGATCGATGCTTCACGTCCGGTGACGCAGGTGCACTTTGGAGGGGGAACGCCTTCTGCTGTTCCGTATTCCTTCCTTGAAAAGATTCTGAACAAATTAAGGGAGCGCTTTACGTTCGCCCCGCATGCAGAAATTGCGATCGAATGCAATCCGTCGTTAATCGACGAGCCGCGCCTGCGGGAACTCGCCCAGATGGGCTTTAACCGCGTGAGCTACGGAATCCAGGATTTCGACCCGCAGGTTTTAAAGAACGTCGGACGCGATCCTTCGATCTTGCCGGTGAAGGAACTCTTGACCCTTTCCCGCGAACTGAACTTTACAGGCATCAATCTGGACCTGATTTACGGTTTGCCTTCACAGACCGAAGCCGCTTTCTATAAGAGCGTCGAACTCGCCGCTGAGGCTCATCCGGACCGCATCGCGCTTTTCAGTTATGCGCACGTCCCTTGGGTCAAAAAGGCGCAGAAGGCGCTCGAAAAGTTCCCGCTGCCGACTCCGCACGAAAAGCTCGGCTTTTTCCTCGAAGCGCGCGATATGTTCAAGAAGGCGGGCTTTGTGGACGTGGGAATGGACCATTTCTGCGACCCGAAGGATTCCTTGTCGATAGCGCTTTCCGAAGGCCTTTTGCACCGTAACTTCCAAGGCTACTGCACACGTGCGACGACCGGTGAAGTTTACGCTTTTGGTTCGAGCGCCATTTCGCAGCTCGATAACGCTTACTCGCAGAACATCCACGAAAGCAGAAAGTACGTGGAACTGCAGGAAGCGCACCAGATGACGGAAATTCGCTGCGAGGAAATTTCATACGAAGAACGGATCATTCGCGACGCCATCGAACATTTGATGTGCAACCGCAAATTGAAAGTCTTAGAAGAAGAAAAACGCGTCCTCGGTGCGGGCTGGGATCGGCTTCTCGCTCTCGAAGATGACAAGCTTTTGGTCAAAAAGTCCGATTTTGAGGTAGAAGCGACTGAACTAGGGACTTTGGTCATCCGTTATCTGGCGATGCAGCTCGATCCGCTGATGCAGAAAGTGCAGCGGGAAGGCGTTTTTTCCAAGACGATTTAAGATTCCGGTGGACGGCTTCCCTTTTTTTTTTATTTTTGGACCACTAAAAACATTTAGAGGTAGTTTCGATATGAAAAAAGTTTTGCTCCCTATTGCGACTGCGGCTATTGCACTTTCCCTTTTTGGTTGCGATAAGTCCGGTACGGTTTCTGGCCAGGTTTTGGATGCTTTCACCGGCAAGCCGATTGAAATGCCGACCGTGTGGATGGATTCCACGATCTACGGTACGCAGAGCCAGAACTACGCATATAAGGATATGCTCAAGGAAGGTAAGTTCAAGTTCGAAGGCGTGTCTGTCGGTTCCTATTTAATCAAGGCCCGCCGTAGCAAGTACATTCTCGGTCAGCAAAAGTTCACGACCACGAACGATAACCCGAACCTTGAAATCACCCTTTACGAATATCCGGACACTGTGTCCCCGGGTATGTACATCGCTGGAGCAGAAGGCGGCACGAAGATTACGAACAACTGGGCTATCTTCTCCACGACTTGCAAGGAATCCGTCGCAGGTCTCCGCACGAGCTTTGAACAGGATATGAGCGCTTCCGCTCCGTCCCAGAAGGGCAAGAAGGCATCCAAGAAGGATATCAAGGTGAACAAGCTCCCAGAACCGAAGGTGATGGACGCTTCCCTTGACGTTCTCTACTGCAACCCGGGTTCTGTGACGGTTGCTGTCGAAGCGGCGGCTTATCCGGCTGTGGCGGCTGCTGTTTCTGCTCACGCAGACTGCCAGGGCTTCGACAATGACAAGAAGGGTATTTTCCCGGACGTCTCGAAGAAGACCGAACTCGCTGTCGAATATAAGGCTGAAGGCCTTTTCTCGGTGAAGGGCAACCTTCCGAAGGGCAAGCAGTTCATCGTGTTTTCTTCCAACGGCAAGACTCTCCAGTCTTACTACGTGGAAGTGAAGTAATTCAGATTTAAATCTTGAAACCCGCGGGCATGGCTTGCGGGTTTCTTTTTATCCTCGGGGAGTTATGAAGCAAGATCAAGTTCCGTTTTCGATTACGCGTAAAGAAGGTTGGATCATTGTTTTGACGCTTTTCGTCCTGGTCGCGGCCTTCCTTGTTTTTAACCATCTTTCGGTTCCGTATGCCAGATCCTGGGATATCGAATGGGGCTATTATGCGACTCTCGGTACCTTCCTTATCCTTGTTTCGGGACTCGTGGTGAACGCAAAAGAAATCTTTGGCCGTGTCAAGAGCCATGTGCCCTCTACCAAAAGTTTAATCGTTCTCGCATTCCTTCTTGTGTTCTTTACGCTTTTTTCGGTGAATCACATCGAGAATTCACACCGAGTCCTTTCGGATGAAACGAGCTGGGAATCGATGGGCTTGCAGATGTACTTTGAGCATTCGGGGGGCGTTTGCAATGAAGGCATTTGGAACGACGGAACCTTAGACTGTAAAGTCGAGGTGAACAACTTCAAAGGCAAGACCCTGGCTTTTGTCTATTCCCTCGTATTCCGGTTCGCCGATCCGAACCGCGATACGGCTTTGCTTGTCAATTTCCCGTTCTACCTGCTAAGCCTTGTGGCATTTTTCCTTGCGCTGTCTATCTGGTTTAAGAATGACTGGCTTGCGCTTGCGGCGACGGTTTTTCTCGGTGGCATGCCGATTTACCTGTTGCAGTCACGGTCCGCTTCGACGGAAGTCCTTTATATTGCAATCCTTTCGCTTTTGATGGCTTGGTATGCACTTGTGCCGCCGAAAGAGGTGAAGTGGAAGCATTTTTTGCTGACGGTTCCGCTGCTCGGCCTTTTTTCGGGAACGCGTCAGGAAACGGTCTTTGCCTTTGTGCCGTTTGCGCTGTATTACGTGCGCTATTTCCGTGGGGAATTTTACAGACTTCCGCTGTTTGTGCTTTCAACGATTGCGGTGAGCTGGCCTGCGGTGAATACGATGGCTGCGTACCGCGGTTATGATTTCCAGGGCGGGACTCATGCTGCGCATTCGCTTTCGAACTTCTGGTTCAACCTCAAGACGGACATTGTGAAGATGATGAACTTCGAAGGCGATCCTTCGCACGGGGGAATTCTCCAGAATCCGTTCTATACGACCTTTACGATAATCCTGCTTTTGGCTACGGCCTGGCTCCTGTATCGCATGATTTTCAAGAAGCGTTACCGCCGTGGTTTTGTACTTGGAATCTTCTTCTGCATTCAAATTTTTGTGATTCTTTTGAACGTGTCGGGAACCTTTGAAATCGACATCAACCAGCGTTACGTGCTGGTTGCCCTTCCGCTGTTTGCGCTGATCATGGCGCTCGGTATCGGGGATTTTGTATCCACCTGTTTCCTAGATGAAAAGCGTTCTGCGATTGTGACGGTTCTTGCGGCCATCGTGCTTTCGGTCGGGCTTGCTCTTGTACATGCGCCTAGCTTTGATGCGAACATGCTCTATTACAAGAACAAGCTTTTGGGCGAAGAGAATTATCTGAATACCTATTTGAAGCAGCTTCCGAAAAAATCGATCTACATCTATTCCCGTCCGTGGCAGATGCTCGCTTCGGGACATTCGAGCTTTAGTGAACGCTCCTTTATGGGGTGGTCTGCAGATGATTTTGCGAAATACCAGGCGATGAGCGGTGGAAACATTTACCTTGTCCGCGGTCAGGATGGCTATGGCAAGGTGAACCGCGAATCCCGTGTCGTAGGCTTTAAAACCACGGACCAGATTAACACGATTCTCGAAGGCTATAAAGTGGAAAAAGTCCTTGCGGAAAACCGTCTGTTCGGTTATCCGCTCACGATCCACAAAATCCTTGCGAAGCACGGACTTTCGATTTACGCACAGGGACTTTCGGTGAGCGAATTCGACAGCAACCGTTTTACGATCACGAAGAATTTCCCGGAATCCGTTGCCTATGATGTTTTTGTGGGCGATTCCTTGCTCGCACATGGAGTCTTGGATTCCGCAACGGATTCTTTGATAATCGCGGAACAGGCTCCGGGGCTTTCCAGATACAACTTCAACTTCTACGTTCCAGAAGATACGATTCGCCTTTCGAGAGATGCTTTTGTTGCAGGCGATGCGGTGCAGCTTCTTTCGACGCTCCCGTTTGAAAGCGTTTCGCAGGACTGGGGGGACGCCCAGCGCGATCAGAGCGTGGAACATCACACGCTTCACGTCGGCGGTGAATTCTACCGTTACGGTTTCGGTTCCCATGCAAATTCTCGCATTGTGCTGGATCTTTGCGCAGACGGTAAGTGCGTTGACGGTTCTCTTAGCGGGACGCTGCATGCGGTCGTCGGTCTTGATGAAGAAAGCGCTTGCGGTGACGGTGCGGAATTTGCCGTTCACGTTGGAGACCGTGAAATCTGGCATTCGAAGCGTTTGTATTCGGGAGATGCGATGAAGCTCCAGATCCCATTGGAAAAGGCTTCGCTTTTGGAACTTCGAGTGATCAAGGGCGACAACATGGATTGTGACCACGGCGACTGGGCTAACGCCTGGATTTCGAATATCGGAGACCGTTAGCATGAAGATCTTGGTGGCGCCGCTTGATTGGGGCCTTGGACATGCGACGCGTACGATTCCGATAATCTATCAGTTTCTTTCGCGCGGTTGGAAGGTCAATCTGGCGGTGTCTGGTCGTGTTGCCGCCTTGTACAAAGGCCAGTTTCCGAATTTGGAACAGATTCCGGTTCCGGGATATCGGATTGAATATCCGAGGCGCGGTTTTGAAATGCCGCTTTGGCTTTTGAAAAATTCCACACGTTTGATGAGCGTGATTCTTCAAGAGCAGAAGGTAGCACAAAAACTGGTGCGGGAACGCGGTTATGACGTAATCTTTTCGGACAACCGTTTTGGATTCCACGCCGAAGGCGCTTACAATATTTACATGACGCATCAGCTGAGTATCGCTTTTCCGGGACCGTTTAAGGCCTTGGAAAAAATCGGTGTAGCTTGGCACAAACGGGAAATGTCCCGCTTTGATACCATCTGGGTTCCGGATTTTTCGGAATATCCTGGAATGGCGGGAAAGCTTTCGCACGTGCCAAAGGCGAAGGCGGAATACGTCGGAGCGCTTTCACGCTTTGCGGATATGGACTTTTTGAATATGCATTGGGAAAAGAAGTATCGCTTCGTCGCGATCCTCTCAGGCCCAGAACCCATGCGCTCTTCATTTGAAAAGGCGCTTCTCAAAGCCTTCGAAAAAATCCCTGGCGAACATGTCATCATTCGAGGATTTCCGGGCGACGCCGCGTTGCCGAAGGCTCCGTCGAATGTCAAACTCTTCAATCATCTAGAAACTGTAGAATTTGCAAGGACCGTGCAGAGCGCGGAATATTGCATTTCCCGTCCGGGCTACAGCACCGTGATGGACATGATTTACCTGGGCGCAAACTGTATTTTTGTGCCGACGCCCGGCCAGACGGAACAGCTTTACTTGGGAAAGACTTTGCACAGCGCTCGAAAGGCGGGACTTTTGAAGCAGGATGAAATCTCTGCCAAGACCTTGACTGCGGCGATGCGTGAAAAGCACAGATCGTGGGACTTTAACGCGTCCGGAAACCAGCTCTCCCAGGCGATTGACCGCTTGGAATCGAAACTTTCTTCCACTGTTTAAGAGGATTCAATGAAACCCTTTACCGTTGCATTCCCGCTCCCGTGTACGCTTGAAGACGCTCCGAAGTTCCTGCTTGAAAAGCTGAACCTCGACACGTCGAAAAAGCAGGTGATGATTCCGGGCTCTTCGATCTTCTATGCGCCGATTCTGCAAGGTGCTGCGGAAGGCCTTGAAACGATCTTTGCAGAACACGCACCGCTTTCGGATGAAGAATCCAAGGCTCTCGCCGCGCACAAGAGCCTTTTCTTTGTGGAATTCTTTGTGAAGAATCCAGATGAATTCAAGTCGTTCCTGTTTGCGGCCAAGAAGATTTTGGACGCGGGTGCTCTCGGTGTTTACGTGGAAAATTCGGGTTGCGCCTGGAGCGCCAAGGCTTTTGCGGACCTTACATCGGGCGAAGTGCCGATGGAAGCTTTTGTGAATGTGATCCAAACTTCGGATTCTCTTTTCACTCTTGGACTTGAACCTTTCAATTTGCCGGACCTTTGCACGGCGGTAAAGGACCCTTTGTCTGTAGATGAATGCCGCGCCGTTTTGATGGCTGCTGCCGCTTCGATTTTTGAAGATGGCGCAGAATACGGTTCGGGCGAAAAGTGGAAGGACGAAGATCGTGAATTCGAATTCAAAAAAGAATCCAAGGCTCCGTTCGGCAAGGACGCTCCGGAATTCAATTCGCAGGGTTACGCAAGACTCGTGCTGCGTTCCAAGTAAAAGCTTAAAACCAAAAAGAAAGGCTCGCCCATGGACGAGTCTTTTCTTTGGAATTTCGAAAAAACTATTCCGGCAGGGATTCGGCGAGGAGCTGCGCCACGTCTGCTGGATTCGAATGGGTGAGCATCCCCTGGTTGAATTCGATTTCGAAACCCAGATACTCCGAATCCTTGTACTGCTTGCGAAGTGCGGTCGCGTGTCCGTCGGTCTTGCCAAGGTACGGGTAGTTAAAACGGACGCGCAGTTCCGGGAAGTAGGTTTCCAGGTTTTTCTTGAGAGCCTTGGCGTAGGCGGCTTCCTTTTTGCGGGAAGGGTCGTACAGAATGCCGATGTCCGCATTGCGCACCTTACCATCGAGTTCCGGGGTAAAGCTATGGATGGAAAGGTGAATGATTTGGGAAGGATTCTTTTTGGAAAGCTCCGCCTTGACCGCACCGAGAAAAGCGTCGCGGAAACCGTCCCAGTAGCCTTCCATGCGTTGCTTTTCCACATCGGTCGCCTGTTCGGTGAATTCCGAGTAACGGTGGTTCTTGTTGCTGTTGCGGTTCAGGTCGATCGCAAGGCGGGTATAGGCGCCCTGGATTGCGTACGAGGTACGGAGGATTTTTGCGAGTTCCCAAAAAACGTCTCCGGCACCGATGTCGTAACCGCGGTGCGTTTTTAAGACAGCTTTTGCTTCCTTGCTTTTGAAGTGAGCCTTCAAAAATTCTGGAACGGCGTTCGAAGCGTGTTCACTACTCAAGAAAAGGACGGATTTTTTCTGCATAGCCTATATTATAGAAATTCGTACGCTTCACTCCAGCGAAATAATATTTATTTTTTAGCTAGATCATACGGGAGCTGGTGTGTACCGGCTGAGAGGAAGTTTTTAACTTCGACCGCACCTGATTTGGATAATGCCAACGGAGGTACTATGATAAAAGTAAACGGTGTCGATATCGATACGGATGGAAAATCCTTTGCGGGAAAATCCATCGCCGAATATCTTTCAACCACAAATTTTGATTCGAAACGGATTGCCGTTGAAAAAAACGGTGAAATCGTTCCTAAGGCAAAGTACGCAGAAACGCTCCTCGCGGATGGCGACACCTTGGAAGTGGTCAGCTTTGTAGGAGGCGGCTGATGTCGAACCTCCCTTCTAAAGAAGAAATGTTCCGGGCTCTAGTCGAACGACAGGGCTTAGAAAATGTGCAAAAGTTGCAGGCGGCGACGGTGGCGGTTTGCGGCCTTGGCGGTCTAGGTTCGAATGTGGCGATTGCGCTTGCTCGCGCTGGAGTGGGGAAGCTCATTTTGGTCGACTGCGATACGGTGGATGTCACGAATTTGCACCGTCAGCAGTATAAGGCGTGCCAGGTGGGGATGCCCAAAACGGACGCTCTTTCCCAGAATCTGAAAGAGATCGCGCCTTACATTCAAATAGAAACGCATTTTGTCCGCATGACCGAAGAAAGCACGCTCGCCCTGGTCGACCGTGCAGATGTTGTCTGCGAAGCCTTTGACAAAGCCGAAGCGAAGGCGATGCTTGTGAACACGGTCCTCGAAAAAAATCCTGGACAGGTTCTGGTTGCCGCATCGGGAATGGCGGGCTTTGATTCGGCGAATACCATCTTGACCCGAAAGGTCATGAAAAACTTTTACCTGTGCGGAGACGGCACAAGCGACGTGAATCAGGGCATTGGACTGATAGCCCCGCGCGTGATGGCTTGTGCAGCGCATGAGGCTTTGACAATTATCCGCATTCTTTGCGGAATGGAAAATAAAATCGCAAAGAAGGAATGTGAAAATGGAAAATGATAAACTGGTGATTGGCGGTCATGCATTCGGATCCCGCTTTATTCTAGGTTCCGGCAAATATTCTTTGAAGCTTATCGAAGCGGCGGTGCAGTATGCGGGTGCAGAAATCATCACGTGTGCGGTGCGTCGCGCAAATACCAAGGAACATGAAAATATCCTCGATTACATTCCGAAGAGTGCAACTCTTTTGCCGAATACTTCGGGTGCGCGAAATGCGGAAGAAGCGGTGCGTATTGCACGCCTTGCCCGTGAACTCGGCTGCGGTGATTTTGTAAAAATCGAAATCATGCGCGACTCCAAATATCTTTTGCCGGATAACTATGAAACGGTGAAGGCTACGGAAGTCCTTGCGAAGGAAGGCTTTGTCGTAATGCCGTACATGTATCCGGATCTGAATGTGGCGCGTGATCTGGTGAATGCAGGCGCTGCTGCTGTGATGCCGCTTGCGTCGCCGATCGGTTCGAACCGGGGTCTTGCGACGAAGGATTTCATCCAGATTTTGATTGACGAAATTGAACTCCCGATTATTGTGGATGCTGGCATCGGTAAGCCGTCTGAAGCATGCGCCGCCATGGAAATGGGCGCAGCCGCCATTATGGCGAATACGGCTCTTGCCACAGCGGGCGATTTGCCTCGTATGGCCGCTGCCTTTAAGTCTGCAATCGAAGCTGGTAGAAACGCTTACCTTGCTGGCCTTGGCCGCGTGCTTTCCCGTGGAGCAAGTTCCAGCGACCCGCTCACAGGATTCCTCCGCGACTAAGGACTTTTATATGAATCGTTTTGCTTCCGCTATTTTCGTTCTTACCGTCGCGGCTGCGGCTTATGCGACTACTTGTCTCGATGCATATCGCTACGCTGATATGGGTGTTCATAGTTACATTCAAGTGTACGATGCGTATGTAGATAGCTCGTATCAATATTGGGCCGATGATGACTTCGTAATGTCAAAATATGAGTACGAGAATGGAGCAATATCTAAGATTACCAGGAATGATTCAGGTAAAGAAGTTGCTCAACAAATCAATATTTTTAATGATGATTCAAAGTTAAGCGGAACCGGAGAAGAATTCTACTATCAGAAAAGTATCAACGGGGATACGATTTCGGTTTTATTCAAAATATTTGAAGATGGAAAGGAAATCGTTTACGACCTGGGAAAATATTTTACTTCGGGTAGTATCAGCTATTCCAAAGAGTATAGGGAAAAGTATTGTGAAGAAGGGTCTTGCTATTCGGAGCTTAATGTTTACACGTATATAAGCAACGACACTTTGTATGATATTGTGGTTCAATCTTATGAAGATGGCTATTTGGACACAACACAGCATGAAATTGTGATTCTAGATTCTCAAGATTCCTTAAAATGTTCTGAGTGGTATTATGATGATGAAGATAGGGAATTCTACGAACACACAAAAATAGAAGTCATTGATGATGAAGGTGGATTTGTTGTTGTTTCTACGCGATTACACGATGGGTATTTAAGAAAAGATTTTATGCGTTATGTGAATGGTAAAGTTCCTGAAAATGAGGGCGTAACTCATGTTGGACGTCGCGCCATTGTAAATCCTACACCTAGTAAAATGTTTATGCGAGATCTTAAAGGTCGTAAGCAGAACAAACGCGTACCTTATCACGTTATCTTTTAAGTGGTTGAATTTTTATGTCTGAAAAAGAATATCACGACGAACGTTTTTTGATAGATTCCGAAGCCCTGTCTCCAGCTGTGCTCGAACGCAAACATCGTTTGGAAAAGGACCCGAATTCCCGAACCAATTTTATGGAATACATGAAGGGAATGGAAGTTCTCAAGTCCGATATTTACGGACGTGTGATGGGCCATGTTGATACTTATGATTATTCCAAGTACACGGCTGCCGATGTGCGCCGAGCCTTGGAACATGACACTTGCTCGATCGAAGACTTTAAGGCTCTTCTTTCTCCGGCAGCGGCTCCGTATTTGGAAAAAATGGCGCAGAAGGCAAAACTCGAAACGAGCAAGCACTTTGGCAATACGGTCTATTTCTTTACGCCGCTCTACATCGCCAACTACTGCGAAAACTACTGCGTCTATTGCGGCTTCAACTGCTACAACAAAATCAAACGCGTCCAGCTTTCCATGGAGCAGATCGAGCGCGAAATGAAAATCATCGCCGACAGCGGCATGGAAGAAGTGCTGATCCTTACCGGCGAAAGCCGTGCCAAGAGCAGCGTGGAATACATCGGCGATGCCTGCAAGATTGCTCACAAGTACTTCCGCATGGTTGGCGTTGAAGTCTATCCGATGAACACGGACGAGTACAAGTACCTGCATGAATGCGGCGTTGACTACGTTACCGTTTTCCAGGAAACTTACGACAAGGTCCGCTACGAACAGCTTCACTTGCTTGGCCACAAGCGCGTGTACCCGTACCGCTTTGACTCTCAGGAACGCGCCCTCATGGGTGGAATGCGCGGTTGCGGATTCTCCGCTTTGCTCGGCCTTTCCGATTTCAGAAAGGACGCCTTGGCGAGCGCTTTGCACGTTTACTATTTGCAAAAGAAGTATCCGCATGCGGAAATGAGCCTTTCCTGCCCAAGACTTCGCCCGATTGTGAACAACGACAAGATCAATCCGTTAGATGTTCACGAACGTGAACTTTGCCAGATCCTCTGTGCATACCGTATCTTTTTGCCGTTTGTCGGCATCACCGTTTCGAGTCGCGAAAGCAAGGAATTCCGCAATGGCATCGTCAAAATCTGTGCCACGAAGATTTCCGCAGGCGTCTCCACGGGCATCGGCGATCACGAAAGCAAGTACAAGATGGATTCCTGCAATCCGCGTACAACCGAAGAAAACGCCGCGAAGGCGGCTGCCCAAAAAGGCGAAGCCGTTCCAACAGAATCGGCTAATGATGGGGAAGGCGATGAACAGTTTGAAATCAACGATTCTCGCAGCTTCGGAACGATGTATAAGGATATCAGTAACGAAGGCTTGCAGCCGGTTCTCAACGATTACCTTTATGTGTAGTGTTCAAGTTGAATTTGGAACCATTGAGTTGCAATATTGAAAAAGATTTTTTTAGCGTGATGGAAAACGCTCGAGAAATTTTGCTTGGAAAAGACTAAAATTGTTAGTTTTGCACTATGAAAAATCTGGATACGACTCTTTATTTTGTGACCGACAGCACGGTGGTGCCGGAAGAACTTTTTTTGCCTTCTGTGGAGGCGGCTTGCAAGGGCGGAGTTTCCATGATCCAGCTCCGCGAAAAAAAATCTTCCACTCGAGAGTATTTGCAGTTGGCGGAAAAGGTCCACGCGATTACCAAACGCTTTCAAATTCCGCTGATTATTGATGACCGTGTCGATGTCGCGCTTGCCATCGATGCAGAAGGCGTTCATGTGGGGCAGTCGGATATGCCGGTTGCAATCGCCCGTAAACTGATGGGACCGGATAAAATTGTCGGGGCAACGACCAAAACGGTTCCGCAGGCTTTGGAAGCTTACCAGGCTGGAGCGGATTACCTCGGAGTCGGAGCGATTTACCCGACGACGACTAAAGTCGTGACGATTCTCACGAGCGTCGATACGTTGAAGGAAATTGTAAAAGCGGTTCCGATCCATGTGAATGCAATCGGCGGACTGAACAAGGAAAATATCCAGGTGTTGCAGGGAACCGGAATTTCGGGCATCTGCGCTGTCTCTGCCATACAAAAAGCAGCCGACCCGGAGGTGGCTGCTCGAGAACTCAAGGCTGCGTTCCTTGCGTTGTAATTACATGTAAAGCGTATTTGTCGCAAGCGAGTGGGCGAGTTTCGCATACTCCTGCACAAAGGCTTTTTGGCTCGGCTTTTCGCCGAGCTTTTTCACGAGCACAGTCGCGAGCGTTCCGCGGTTCAGAATCTTTTCAAGGACCGTCTGGGATTCTGCGGAAATATCCGAATGCACTTTTTGAAGGATGGCTTTTAAAAGGTCCTTCGCCTGCATTTCGGAAGTTTCCATTCCAAAGATTTTCAGATAATCGGCATCCTGAATCAGAGCTTCTTCCGCATCCTTGACGGTCGCAAAAAGAATCTTGACGAGCTTGTCCGTGTCGAATGCTTTTTGCACTTCGAGAGAGGCAAACGTTCCCTTCGCAAATCCCTTGAGAATAGCCATTTCAAATTCCGCAAGGGCGACGTCCGCCTTGGGGCATTCCTGAATGTCCACCAGTCGAATTTCCACCGCTCCACGGTCAAAGCGTGCAATAGCTCCGCGGCTGTTCAAGAAGAAATGATTCAGCAGATGATCCGTATCGTACGGCGCAATATCACGTTTGACGACTTCAAAGATTTTTTCGTTGTAATCCGCTTCGGTAAAGATCGCTTCCGGAATCACCTTGCCGGTAATGCTAGGAATTTTTTCCTGATTGTGACGGTACGTTTCAATGCGAGCATCCTTGTAGCCTGTGTAACGGCTATCGAGATAAGGACTCGACGCGGCAAATGCCGGAATCAGCGGCAAGAGCAGTCGAATCGCCGCGTGAAGCTTCCCGAATTCTTCATCGCCGCAGAACGAAATATTCAAATGCGTGGACTGCAAATTGGCCCAGCCGTGACCGCGGCAGTCAAAGATGCGATCGTACGCTTCGTAGATCTCGTTGCAGTCATACGGCCAAAGCGTTGTTTCTGTCATCGGATCCATAAACGGATGCGCTGCGGTCGGCAAAAGCTCTGCGTCGATCTTTGAAAGCGTTTCGTTCGCCGCAAGGATTTCCTGGTGGAATCGATCGCTCCAACCGGCAAAACTGTTCGCCGGTTCTGCACACTTGAATTCAAGAACGTGGGAAACGAGTTCGTTCGAAAGCCCGACGTCACCGTGTTGCAAGTCCGAACGGTTTTCGCCGTTTTCGTCTTTGCCGAGAACCGCATCGACGCGGGGCAGAACTTTGCCGGTTTCTTTAGAAACGATCATATATTCGAGTTCAAGCCCGAACCGATCGAAGAGATGCCAAGGAGAATTGCTCATAAGATGTAAGAATCGATTCCGTGATGTTGCAGCAAACGTTGCTGTGCCGAGTTCATGCGTTCTTCGATGCGGCGGCGCAGGGAGTGCATGATCGTGAGATAGACCTTTTCTCCGCCGATTTGGTCTTCGATGTTGTCATCGATGCTCGGGTTGTCATTGACTTCAATCACCATCGGTTTGCCGTTGACTTCTTTGAGGTCGACGCCATACAGACCGTTGCCAATGAGGGAGGCAACGCGAAGGGCCGCCTTGATGATGCCGTGGGGAACTTCGTCAAGAGGCACGCAGTCAAAGAGGCCGCAGATGTCGTCTTCGTTTTTGGAGTTCCAGTTGTAAATCTGCCAATGGTCCTTGGCCATGTAATAACGGCAAGCGTAGAACGGTCTGCCGTCGAGAATGCCGATTCTCCAGTCGAATTTCGTCGGGGTGAATTCCTGGGCAATGATCAGGTCGCTGCTTTCGAACATCTTGTCGAGATTCGCCTGTAGTTCCTTTTCATCCTTGACTTTGACGACGCCCATGGAGAAACTCGAATCCGGAGCTTTCAAAATCATCGGAAAACCGATTTGCTTGGAAAGCTCGTGGCGGTTTTCGGAATGGGCGATAATCGTATGTGGCGCGGGAATCTTTCCGACCGTCATCAGTTCCTGCAGGTAAACCTTGTTCGAACAGCGGAGAATGCTGTCCGGGTCGTCGATTACGGCGATTCCCTGGGACTGTGCACGGCGTGCGAATGCGTACGTGTGATGGTTCACATTGGTCGTTTCGCGGATAAAGAGTGCATCGAATTCGCCGACGCGGTGGTAATCTTTTTTGGTGATGAGCTCGACGCGGAAACCCGTTTTTTCGGCGGCGGCGATAAACTTTTGAATCGCTTTCGCATTGGACGGCGGTTCCTTTTCTTCCGGGTTGACGAGGATTGCGAGGTCGTAGAGATAGTCGTCCGTGTGAGCCGATGAAAAGCGGTTCTTGTCGAAGTATTCCTTAGCGAACTGGTCCACCATTTCCAAATGGGAATCCGGAATTTCGTTCACGCAGATCGGGCGGATACTCTGAATAAACCATTTCTGTTTAAACACAAAGTGCGCACGCAGAAGCGGAGCCTGGAACTGTCGGTAAAGCTCCTGTGAAAGTTCTAGATATTGCGGGCTCACGTTCTGACCGAAGTAAATCGACAGGGTGAATTCCGAGCCGGTAAGCTTGTGCAGACTTTTCTGGATCAAGTCGTCGATTTCTTCTGAGATGTTCTTGACAACAGCAGGTGCTTTGAAATCACGAATGCTTTTGACGTTCGGAATGACTTTGTGACCACGGGCTTCGGCGAGCAGGGATACGTAGTAGCCTTTGCTTTGGTAGCTGTAGTCTTTGCACAGGTTGAAGACGCGCACGTTTCGCATCTTCGTGAATTCTGTATTTGTCAAGTAATCCTTGGCAGATACGACCTGCACTTCAGAAACGTGAAACTTCCAGTTCTTCGGATTGTTGACAACGATGAGTTTTTTCATTTCTTTTTTGGTTGTACGGCAAGTATTAAGCTGTCGTAAGTGAGAATACCTAAGAGAATACTATGTACGAGTCGATTACGTTCAACTGCGTAATAGTGATCATGGGCAATTGGATTTGTACAGTCCGGATCAGCAATTAAGAATTTCTTCTCTTCGTTTTCACCGTAGACGACAACAAAGTGACCCATCGGGTCGCCGTGGATATCATCAAAAACGGACATGTTGTCCGAGTTCGTATATTCCCGTTTGCTCTGATACAGAAAAGTAGTAGAAACGCCCGCAATCAGGGGAACGTTCTTTTTGAAATAGCGGTCGAAAAGCCCCGGTTTGAAGTCTTTGAGGCTTACGATTCCGCCCAATTCAATAAATCGGAGATACGCCTTGATGGCGACGCGGAGCTTGGCACGATGCTTGGCCGCATATTCCTGCCGCAGCTTGTCGGCAAGCGCTTCCATAGATAAATTAACCCACGTGGGATCAAAGATCTCTAGGTTGACAGAATGGATGGTTGCATCGAATCCGCGCTTTAAGGCGTCGAGGCCGAGAAAGACTCCTAGGGTTCCGCCTCCTTCGAGCATCTCAATCTCGCTGATCAGCCGATGGAGGGAAATCTGGTAACCGTAGTGATGGTAGATCGCGTGCAGGCTTGTAGGCCCGCACGTCACGTCATCCGGTTGTGGAAGAATCTTGACATTCATGATTCACCCGGATTTTGAATTCTTTTTTACGAGAAGAAACCTTTGATCTTTTCAATCAGGCTTTCGTCCTTCGCATTGTCCTTGTCTTTGCGAAGTTCCGCTAGCTGCTTGTAAAGGTCCTTTTCCTTCGAAGAAAGATCGGTCGGAATGGCCGCATTCACTTCGACGAAGAGGTTTCCACGCGCACCACGTCCGTTCAGCGGAGGAAGTCCCTGTTCCTTCAGACGGAACACGGCTCCCGGCTGCGTACCGGCTGAAACCTTGATCGAAACTTCGCCACCGTCGAGAGTCGGAATGCGAAGGTTTCCGCCCAAGACGAGCTTGTAAACAGGAACGTCGATGGTGCAGTGCAGGTCATCGCCTTCACGCGTGTAAAAGTCGTTCTTCTTTTCGGCGATGACGACGAGCAAATCGCCCGCAGCGCCGCCGCGAGGACCGCAATGGCCTTCGCCGCGCAAGTTCAAATACTGGCCTTCCGAAACGCCGACCGGAATCTTGATCGAAATCGTTTCTTCTTCGAGAACGCGACCTTCGCCGTGGCAAATAGAACACGGCTTGCCGATCACTTCGCCGAGACCGTTACAGTCCGGGCAAGTCGTTTCGCTCACCATTTGGAAGAACGAACGCGTCACGCGGCGTACACGGCCTGTACCGTGGCAAGTAGGGCATTCCTTCACATTAGAACCGCCCTTGCCGTTACATTCCGTACAAGGCGCATAACGCTTTAGGCGGACCTTCTTCGTCGTACCGGTGAGAATTTCTTTATACGAGAGAGCGATCTTGATTTGCAGATCCTGTCCACGCGGAGGACCTTGACGACCACGGGAAGACGAATGGAATCCGCCGAAGCCACCGCCGAAGATGTCGCCGAACTGGCTGAAGATATCTTCGAAGTTGCTGAAACCGCCGCTGAAGCCGCCTGCGCCTGGACCGCCTGCGCCCGGCATGTTAAAGCCGAACTGGTCGTATTGGGCGCGCTTCTTTGAATCGGAGAGCACTTCGTAAGCTTCAGCAGCTTCCTTGAACTTTTCTTCTGCTTCCTTGTTGCCCGGGTTCTTGTCCGGGTGATATTTAATGGCGAGTTTTTTGTACGCGTGCTTGATGTCGTCGGCGCTTGCATCTTTGGAAACGCCTAGGACTTCGTAGTAATCTCTTTTCTCTGCCATGATCCAAATCTCTCTTAAAAAGTCAGATTAAAATTTCGTGTTCAAAATTACAAAAAAAAGGATTCCCCCCCCGAGGAGGGGAAAATCCTATAGGTTATCTAACCAAGGAGAATACCGGATTACTTCTTGTCGTCGTCGACTACGGTGTAGTCAGCGTCGATTGGACCGTCCTTGCCGTTGTCCTGTTTCGGTTCGGCGTGCGGTTCTGCAGAAGCACCAGCGTTCGGAGCGCCCTGGGCAGCACCAGCCATGGAGCTGATCATGCTCTGGAGCTTGTTCACGGCGGCGTCAATTTCTTCCTTCGAGCCGTTGTCCTTCTTGGACTTGATTTCGTCGATGGCGGCCTGGAGCTGACTCTTCGTGTCAGCCGGAATCTTGTCGCCATTATCCTTCATCATCTTTTCGGCCTGATAGACAACCTGTTCAGCCTTGTTCTTGGCTTCTTCGCGTTCGCGGTCAGCCTTATCCTTTTCTGCGTTTGCTTCGGCGTCCTTCTTCATACGTTCGATTTCGTCTTCGGAAAGGCCACTGGAGGTCGTAATCTTGATGGACTGTTCCTTGCCGGTTTCCTTGTCCTTAGCGCTCACGTGCACAATGCCGTTTGCGTCGATGTCGAAGGTGACTTCGATCTGTGGCACGCCACGCGGCTTCGGGCTGATACCCGTCAAGTCGAAGTGGCCGAGGGTGCGGTTGTCGCGAGCGTAAGTACGTTCACCCTGAAGAACGTGAATCGTCACAGCGGACTGGTTATCTTCTGCGGTCGAGAACACCTGGCTCTTCTTGGTCGGAATCGTCGTGTTGCGGTCGATGAGCTTCGTCATCACGCCGCCGAGGGTTTCGATACCGAGGGAAAGCGGGGTCACGTCGAGGAGAAGGACGTCCTTCACGGAAGAGTCACCGGAAAGAACTGCACCTTGGACAGCTGCGCCGATCGCGACAACTTCGTCCGGGTTCACGCCCTTGTTCGGTTCCTTGCCGAAGAATTCCTTCACCTTCGCCTGGACTGCCGGGATACGGGTAGAACCGCCGACGAGGAGAACTTCGTCGATGTCGGAAAGGCTAAGGCCAGAGTCTGCCAAGCACTTCTTGCACGGTTCAATCGTACGTTCGACAAGTTCAGCGGTGAGCTGGTCGAACTTGGCGCGGCTGAGGGTCAGGTCCAAATGCTTCGGACCGGTAGCGTCTGCCGTAATGAACGGAAGGTTAATGTTCGTGGAAGTGGTGGCGGAAAGGTCGATCTTCGCCTTTTCTGCCGCATCCTTCAAACGTTGGAGAGCCATCTTGTCGCTCTTCAGGTCGATGGAGGGATTTTCCTTCTTGAATTCGTCGTTGATCCAGTCGATGATGACTTCGTCGAAGTTGTCACCGCCGAGCATGGTATCACCGTTCGTAGCCTTCACGGAGAACATACCGTCGTCGATTTCGAGGATCGAGATATCGAATGTACCACCGCCGAGATCATACACGGCAACCTTTTCGCTCTTCTTGGAGTCAAGGCCGTAGGCGAGGGCAGCAGCCGTCGGTTCGTTCACAATGCGGAGAACGTCGAGACCGGCGATCTTGCCTGCATCCTTCGTTGCCTGACGCTGGGAGTCGCTGAAGTAAGCCGGAACCGTAATCACAGCCTGTGTCACCGGCTGGCCGAGGTAATCTTCAGCGGTCTTTTTCATGGACTGAAGAACCATGGCGGAAATTTCCGGAGGTGCGAATTCCTTGTCGCCGATCTTCACGCGGACAAGATCGTTGCCCGAACCGATGAGTTTGTACGGCATGTGCTTTTCTGCATCGGAGCATTCGCCGGCATGACGGCCCATGAAACGCTTGATGGAGTAAATCGTGTTTTCAGGATTGGTAATTGCCTGACGCTTTGCGACGTGGCCGACGAGGCGTTCGCCGTTCTTGCCGAATGCAACGATAGACGGGGTGGTGCGGAAACCTTCCGGGTTTGCGATCACGACCGGCTTACCGCCTTCCATCACGGCGACGCAACTGTTCGTTGTACCGAGGTCAATACCGATAATCTTGCTCATAACTGTAATCTCCTTAAACTTTTTTATTTCCGACCTAGTTTTAGCAAAATGCGTGCCAAACTCGTCAGATGCTTAAATTTGTTGAATTTCGCGGGCTTCTCACACCCTGTGTTTCATTTTGAAGCAGAACCGGACGAAACGATTACCTTGGCGGTCTTCAAAAGCTTGTTCTTGAGCTTGTAACCTTTCTGGAAAACCTGCACCACGTGGGATTCCGGAACGGTATCCGATGGCTGGTTCATCAGGGCTTCTTGTTCGTTCGGGTCAAATTCCTGGCCGACCGGGTCGATTTGCACGAGGCCAGCGTCCGTGAGGATTTTATAGAACTGGTCGTGGATCATCTGGATGCCCTTGGAGAATGCGTCAAAGTCTTTCTGTTGGTTGTTTTCCGGAGCCGCGGCGCGTTCGAAGTTGTCGAGTACTTCGGAAAGCTTTTCGAGGAGTTTTCCGTTTGCGGTTTCGATCAAATCGAGCTGTTCCTTGGCGGTGCGGCGGCGGAAATTGTCGAATTCCGCCATCAAACGGACGAACTTATCTGCTGCAGCATTTGCCTGTTCCTTCAGCGCGGCATTTTCTGCCTGGAGCTTCTGAAGTTCTGCGTCCTTTGGATCGATTGGCTGAGCTTCTTCTGCCTTTGCTTCTTCGGCGGCTTTTTCTTCTGCTGCCGGAGCTTCTTCCGGCTTAATGCCGGCAATCTCTTCTGCCTGCTTCAGAATGTCGTCGTTTGCTGCGGATTCCTGTGGGTTCTTTTCCTGTTCTTCTGCCATGATTTTATTTAAGCCTTTATGTTAAAAATCGTTTTGTAAAAGTTCGCATTTCTAAATGCAAAATCCATGCCAAAGCGAAAAATGGGGGATTTGAAGCGTTTTGAATCTTTAGGTGTTTCGTTTTGAAACGAAAAAGACCGTGCGTTAGCACGGTCTTTCAAAGTCTTGAGCTTTGGAACGATTACATCATGCCGCCCATGCCTGCACCCATCTGCGGTGCGGCAATCGGCTTGTCTTCCTTCTTTTCCACGATCACGCAGTCCGTAGAGAGGAGCATGGAAGCGATGGAAGAAGCGTTCTTCAAAGCGGTCTTCGTGACCTTCGCCGGGTCAATGACGCCAGCCTTGATCAGGTCTTCATAAGCGTCGGTCTTGGCGTTGTAGCCGTAGCCGTCCTTGCCTTCCTTGACCTTGTTCACGATCACGGAGTCTTCGAGACCAGCGTTCTTCACAATCTGACGGAGCGGTTCTTCGATAGCGCGACGGATAATCTTTGCGCCAGTTGCTTCGTCTGTGTTTTCGAACTTGAGTTCGTCGATAGCGCTTGCAGCGCGAATGAAGGCAACGCCGCCACCCGGAACAATGCCTTCTTCGACAGCAGCACGGGTTGCGTGCATAGCGTCGTCGACTCGGTCCTTCTTTTCCTTCATTTCAACTTCGGTAGCAGCACCGACCTTGATCACAGCCACGCCGCCAGCGAGCTTTGCCAAGCGTTCCTGGAGTTTTTCACGGTCGTAGTCGCTCGTCGTCGTTTCGATCTGTTTCTTAATCTGGTTCACGCGAGCCTTGATAGCGTCGGCGTTGCCAGCACCTTCGACGATCGTCGTGTTGTCCTTCGTAATGGTGACAGACTTTGCACGGCCGAGGACGGTAATCGGAGCATCTTCAAGCTTTGCACCGGTTTCTTCGGAAACGAGTGCGCCGCCGGTGAGGATTGCGATATCCTGGAGCATTGCCTTACGACGGTCACCGAAACCCGGAGCCTTCACGGCAGCGACCTTCAAGGTGCCACGGATCTTGTTCACAACGAGGGTTGCGAGAGCTTCGCCATCGACGTCTTCGGCGACGATGAGGAGAGCCTTGCCCTGCTTAGCGACCTGTTCAAGGATCGGGAGCAAGTCTTTCATGGAGCTGATCTTCTTGTCGTAGAGCAAGATGAACGGATCTTCGAGGTTGACTTCCATCGTGTCCGTGTTCGTTGCGAAGTACGGAGAGAGGTAGCCGCGGTCGAACTGCATACCTTCGACGACGTCGAGGGTGGTTTCGGCGGTCTTGGATTCTTCGAGAGTAATCACGCCGTCCTTGCCGACCTTTTCCATCGCGTTAGCGAGAAGTTCGCCGATTTCTGCGTCGTTGTTAGCGGAAATCGTAGCGACCTGGGCGATGTGTTCCTTGCCGTTGATCTTCACAGCCATCTTGGCGAGCTTTTCGATCACAGCGTCAACTGCCTTGTCCATGCCGCGCTTGATGTCCATCGGGTTTGCGCCGGCTGCGACGTTCTTGAGGCCTTCACGGGTGATAGCCTGGGCGAGAACGGTTGCGGTGGTCGTACCGTCACCAGCGGCGTCGTTCGTCTTGCTGGCGACTTCCTTCGCCATCTGAGCGCCGAGGTTTTCAAACGCGTCTTCGAGTTCGATTTCCTTGGCAACGGAAACGCCGTCCTTCGTCACGGTCGGAGCGCCGTATGCCTTGCCGACCATCACATTGCGACCCTTGGGGCCGAGAGTGACCTTCACAGCATTTGCGAGCTGGTCTACGCCCTTCATCAACTTTTCACGTGCTGCAACATCAAACTTCAATTGCTTAGCCATTTTGTAAATCTCCTAATTCTTGAAATATTTTGAGGTCTGTCCGTGTATTAGAGGATTGCGAAAATATCGCTTTCACGAACGATCAGATATTCTTTGCCATCGACGGTCACTTCCGTACCGCTGTACTTGCCATAAAGAACCTTATCGCCGACCTTGACGTCCATGGCGATAGCCTTGCCATTTTCGTCCTTCTTGCCCGGACCAGCGGCGATAACGGTGCCCTGCATCGGCTTTTCTTTAGCGTTATCAGGAATGTAAAGTCCGCTGACGGTCTTATCTTCTGCCGGAGCCGGTTCAATGAGAACTCTGTCTGCAAGTGGCTTAATCATAGTGGGTGTACCTCTTTGTTGAAATGTTTCTCAGCTTTCGCTGCCTTTGTTCAGTCAAGGACTATGCAAGAATCGTGCCAAAGCATAAAACGGGATTTTTTAGGGCTTTTTGGGGATATTTTGGGAAAAGTGTTTCACGGAATGTTTCAAAATGAAACAAAAAGCAAAATGGCGAAAAATGAAACGAAAACGGCGTTCCTTTTCTATATTTGCCGCAAAACAACGAGGTCATGATGAGCTATCAGTCTAAAGCAGAAGAAAATTTCCAGAATCTTTCCAAGAATCCGTATCCGGGTCGCGGAATCGTTCTCGGCACGTCTCCGGATGGAAAGTCCTTTGTTCAGGTCTACTGGATCATGGGCCGCAGCGTCAATAGCCGCAACCGTGTTTTCGAACTGGAAGATACGGGCTTTGTGAAGACCAAAGCTTTTGATGAAAGCAAGCTCACCGACCCGCATCTCATCATTTACTATCCGGCTCGCCACCTGCCGAATTCCCACATCATCACGAACGGCGACCAGACGGACACGATTTTTGACGGCATCCGCTTGGGCGGTTCTTTCGAAAGCGCTCTCGCCACCCGTGAATACGAAGATGATGCTCCGAACTTCACCCCGCGCATTTCCGGCGTCACGTACCGTTCCGCAAGTCCGTATGTGTACCAGCTTTCGGTCCTCAAGTCCGAAGACAATTCCGAAGATGCAGGCTGCATTCGCGAAACGTTCAGCTATGAAAAGGCTCTTCCGGGCCTTGGCCACTTCGTCTCGACCTATGTGACGAATGGCAGCCCGATTCCGTCTTTCGCAGGCGTTCCGCAGTGGATGCCGATTTTTGACACCGCAGAAAAGACTCTGGATGCTTATTGGAAGGCTCTCGACGCAGACAATAAGGTTTCTTTGCTTGTGAAGTGGATTGACCGCGACACGTTCGCCGCGAAGACTTTGATTGTGAACAAGCTAGGCTAAGCCTTTTAGTGAACACGGCTAAACGCGCCTTTTGAAGATGCCCGAAAGTTGGTGACGACTTTCGGGTTTTCTATTTGAATGAAAAACAAAGACTTTAGGGGAGAATGCGTGTATCAGATTTCCACGTTGAACGCATTACCGCTGGGTTATACCCGAAAGGTCGTTACCGTTGCGGACCTTTTGGCGCATGGCGATACGGGCCTTGGTACTTTTGAAAATCTGGATGGGGAAATGATCGTTTCGACGGGAGTGCCTTTTGCATCGGTTGGATGGTTGAAAGGCTTTGGTCTGAACAGCATGCACATTGTGCGAATCGACTGTTTCTTTGAAAAGGTGGATGCCCGTTCGGAAAACGGTCTAAGAACCCAGCACGTGGAACTGAAAGAGCTGCTCGGGATGAATCAAAAAGCCTTTACTTTTGAAAGAAACTTACTCCCTGAACAAGGCGTCCTAGAAGGACATCAAGCAGGTGGAGCAGGGAAAGGGTTAATTTACTTTTTTAACGCTGAAAGAAATTCCTGAAGGCGGGCATCCTTGGGGTGGTCGAAAATTTCTTCCGGAGAACCGTCTTCCTTGATGATTCCATCCGAGAAGAAGAGCACGCGATTGGCGACTTCTTTGGCGAAATTCATTTCGTGGGTTACGACGAGCATGGTCATGCCGGATAGGGCGAGTTCCTTCATGATTTTGAGAACTTCTCCGACCATTTCCGGATCGAGCGCGCTTGTGGGCTCGTCGAACAGGAGCACTTCTGGATTCATGGCAAGAGCGCGTGCGATTGCGATGCGCTGCTGCTGTCCACCGGAAAGTTGTGCCGGATAATGATCGGCCCTGTCGGAAAGTCCTACGCGCGCTAAAAGTTCGCGAGCTTTTGTTTCGGCTTCGGCTTTGGAGAGGAGACCGAGCTTTGCCGGGGCAAACTGGATGTTTTTGAGGGCGGTCATGTTCTTGAACAGGTTGAACTGTTGGAAGACCATTCCTACGCGCTTTCGGATGTCCGGCTTAGAAGTCTTTTTTTGAAGAATGCTTTCTCCGTCAAGGAGAATGTCGCCACTTGTCGGATTTTCGAGAAGATTCAGCTGGCGTAAAAAAGTGGATTTTCCACAACCTGAAGGCCCGATGATTGCAATGACATCGCCTTTGTGAACATCCAAGGAGACGTTCTTGAGAATCTGCTTTTCGCCATAAGCTTTGCAGAGATTCTTGACCTGAATCAAAATTTCACTATTAGCGTTCATTTTTCTTCATCCTCTTTTCAAGCTTAGAGACGACGGTAGAAAGGCCCGCAACGAGTACAAAATAAATTGCGGCGACGGCAAGAAGCGGGAGCATGGCTTCGTATGTCATGCTGCGGATAATGTCTCCGCCACGGGTTAGGTCGGTGAGACCAATGTAGCCGACAATCGAAGTTTCCTTGATGAGGGAAACGAATTCGTTTGTCAGGGCGGGCATGGAATTTTTAAAGGCTTGCGGATAGACGATGTAGAAGAGGACTGTGCGGAATCGGAGACCGAGGCTGCGACCCGCTTCGATTTGCCCAGGATCCACACCCTTGATGCCGCTGCGGATAATTTCGGAAACGTAGGCTCCGGAATTCAAGCCGAATGCGATGATGGCGACAAGAATCTTGTTGATGTTGACGGATGAAAATACGACATAGTAAATGATCAAAAGTTGGACCATCATCGGGGTTCCGCGAATGACGGCGAGATAAACTTTGCCGATGGCGTTAGGAATTTTGTAACGTCCGTTGTATTCGTTGTTCACGCGGAACATGGCGATGAGGAAGCCGATGACAATGCCAAGAAGGGCTGCGAAGAAGGAAATGAGGAGCGTGTTTCCGAGGCCTTGGACGATAAATTTCCAACGGGCATCCTTGATGAAATTCTTGTAAAAGTGTTCGGAGAAACTTTCTTCAAGCTCGTCGTTTTTTTCTCCGCGGACGATGACGACGATTTTGGAAAGCGTGTAATTGTCTGTAAAATGGATGGATTTTTTGCGTTCTTCGGTCACGGAGAATCCGGCAAAACCCATGTCGGCCTTGCCTGAGGAAACGGCGTTGATGATCGCGTCGAATTCAATATCCTGGATTTCAAGGGTGCGCCCGAGGAAATCGGCGATATAATAGCAGATGTCGATGTCTAAACCGATGATTTGGTTGCCTGCGTGATATTCGTATGGAGGAAATTGCGCGTTGGTCGCGAGAACGAGCTTCGGACCGTTCTGGACTTTTGGCGTGTAACGGAATTCGCTTGTGCGGTTGATGTATCGGTTGAATAGGGAATCGTAAATTCCGTTCGCCTTCATCTCTCGGATGGCGAGGTTGACGCTGTCGAGAAGGCTTTTATTTTCCTTGGCGATGACTCCGGCGTAGAATTCTTCGACAAAAACTTCGTCGAGGATGCGAAGCGATGGGTTTTGCTTGACAAAAGCCTTTGCCGGTTCGTCGTCGCTCATAACGGCATCGATTTTTCCTTGACGGAGAGCCTGGATCGCATCGGCGAGTTTGGTATAGCGTTCCACATCGATCTTGGCAGTGTCTCCTCCGAAGTCCGATGCATAGATGTCGGCGGTGTTGCCGATCTGGACGCCTACTTTTTTGTGGCCTAGGTCTTGGATGGAAAAAACGCGGTTCTGGAGGGCGTTTTGGGAATTTTCGCAGGCGGTGATGGCGAGCGAGATAAACAAACTTGTAAGGAATAGAAGTGTGTTCCGGATCATCTGTTTCGATTTGTTTAATGGGTTCTGCTTTAAATTTAGTTTATATTTAACAGAGATTTTTTGAAAAAGTGGGTTTATGAAGGAAATGAGCGTTATTCTAAGCGTGTAATTCAAAATCCTGTGAGGCGAAAATGAAATTGCGCAAAATTCTTTTGGGTATCTCGGTCCTTCTCGCGATGGGAAGTGTGAGCTATGCGGCAACGGCAAGCGAAACCGTTGACAAGGCTGCCGCCGGAACCGAAAAAGGCATTAAAAAGGGTGCTGCCGGAACTGAAAAAGGTGTCAAGAAAGGTGCCGCCGGTGCTGAAAAAGGTGTCAAAAAAGGGGCTGCCGGAGCCGAAAAGGGAATCACGAAGGCGGCAGAAGGCACCGAAAAAGGTTTGACCAAGGCTGCGAACGCGGTTTCGAATTTTTTCAAGTAATCAAGCTTATTCGTATTCTAAAAGTCCAGAGGGAATCCTTTGGGCTTTTTGGAACTTTTCTCTTTTTAACACGACTTTAACACGTTTTTTGCCCATAAAAAGGCTTTCTTTTTCCATCTCAGAATATTTTAATTCTAAAAAGGAGATGGGCTGTGAAAAAGGTCTTGATTTCTACGGCGATGGTCGTGTTAGGATTCGGTTCTGCGTTTTCGCAAACTTGGAGTCCGGTTTGTGAAGCGAAAGGGCATACGCTGATCGCTTCGTCGGATCATTTTGAAATTTGCAAAAAGGCGACTTTTGACGACGGGACTGCGAACAATGTAAGCGTATCATTAAGCGATGCAGAGACCGCCTTGAAAACGCTTGAATATATTTTTTCCGTTTACCATGATTCCTTAAAATGGATGCTTCCGCAGCCAAGCTCTGCCAATCTGAAGTGCAAGAGCGTTGCTTATATTTTTGAAAATTCAAAAATGGGAGCTTTATATGGTGGGTCGAATTCGGAAGCCTGCCTGAATGGAGAATGCTCCCCGGGGCTTTGGCTTGGAAACGGCGCCTTATCGGATACCTGGGGGCTTGCGCATGAATATGCGCATGGCATGCAGGGCGTGGCAGGATGGATGGGGAATAATTCCCACACGGGCTGGATTGCGGAATCCCATGCAAACTGGATGGCGCATCAGGTTTACCCGACAGATGCGCATTACTGTTCCGAGGCTCTGATCAATTTTCCGTACCTGTATTACGGTTCTACCCGAGACCGCTACTGCAACTGGCAATTTATGGAGCATTTGAAGGAAGAATTCGGGGGTGGCTATGCTGGCGCCATGGAATTCAATCGGATCTGGATGGAATCGGTGGGGGACGACGGAACGGAAGCGCGTATGTTGCAGACTCCGTTCACCGCAATGATGATGGTGTATGGCTGGAGCCTCGATTCTCTAAACAAACAGTTTGGAAAGTTTGCCATGAAAAATGCGACCCTTGAATATGCGCCGGCAAAGAAGGCTCTTTATCAAAAAACTTGGGGCGATTATGAATTCGAAACACGCCGTGCGACAGGTTGGGGGGACATTTATCGCAGACATCCCCGTGTGACCATGATGAATCGCTTGGATTCGGCAAATAATCGCTATATCTCCCCAAGTTATTGGGCTCCGCAGCGTTTGGGATACAATTTGGTGCGCATTTATCCGGATTCAACAGGAAAGGTGACGGTAAAATTCCGTGGCATTGTACAGCATGAAAAAGTGGTCAGCGGCTATACCTGCTTTGGCGATAATACGGATTACTACGACAAAGTTTATCATTGGTGCAATTATTCGCCGGATACGATTCCCGAAGCGGCGAGCCAGTGGGCTTTTGGACTTGTTGCCGAAGGCTCGGACGGATCGCCGCGTTACAGCGAAATGAAGCTCGATACGGCGGGAAATATTTCGATTGAGGTGCAGAATTCTGATAAGGCGCTTTGGCTTTCCGTAACCGCGGCTCCTTCGAAAATGCATACGATCCTTTGGGACCAGTTCTATTACAGCATTTATCGATACCCTTATATGATTGAAGTGGAAAACGGTAAACCGGAAGGATTCCAGGAGAACGCCTGGGTTCCGAGTAGTACTGCGAATTATTCCAGACATTCCAATGGAGGTGGCTGGGTTAGCAATAGCGCAAGCGTGGCTTCGACGGTTTATGTGGGCCCGAATGCCGTGGTAAACGGCGGAAATATCAGCGGCAATGTGCGGATAGAAGACTTTGCCGTGGTGAATGGTGGAACGATTAGCGGAAGTGCGGTCCTTCGTGGACGTGCTTTGGTTACCGGAGGAACGATTTCCGATAATGTAATCCTAGAAGATGACGCTTGGCTTATCAGTGGAAAAATATCCGAAAATGCGAAAGTCGGCGCCTTGTCGATGATCGTCAACAGTACTATTGGAGGGAGTGCAGAAATCTACGGCGTGATGTGGGCTGTTGCCGATAAGACGGTGAACGGAACGGCTCAGCTTCGTGGTGATTTGGAAAATAATTTTACGTCGACGATTTCGAAAGGCGTGTTTTATGGCGTGGTCGATGATGGTATGCTGACCTTGGACAATTACGGAGCGAACCGTACGGAAGCGGTTCCCGAAGTGACGGCAAGTATTGAAAATGCGGCTTGGTATGAAATTGAAGACGACAAGACTTCGGTCAAGGATCGGACCCCTGTGGCGGAAAAGCTTTCGGCGGTGAAAATCGGAGAAACTCTAGTGGTGAAGCTCCCGACAGGCTCCAAGATGCTTTATGTAACGGATTTTCGCGGTAAAGTTCTGAAAAGCCAAAAGGTGGATTCTCGTTCGGTGAATGTGGAAATTCGAGATTTTGCGAAGGGAAATTACATCTTGATGGTGAAATCGTCCGAGGGACTCCATAATGTCCGCTTTACAAGGTAAAAACGGGATTTTTCTGAAGTTCCATGTTGGAATAAGGGAGAGGACTTGAAGCCTTTCCGAAAATTTCGTAAATTGGAAATGTGATTCTGCGGGGGTGCTCTGGTTTCGACAGGGCTGCTGAAGCGTGAGTTGCGTGCCGAGGGTCTGGCTGGCCTCGTAAAAAAGCCGGAAAACAATAAGTGCTAACGAAGATTACGCACTCGCTGCTTAATTTATAGCAACGCTGGAACTGGAGCCCCTCCCACGGGATTCAGACCTCCAGTCGCAATGTGGGATAGGATGGCGTCATGCTCTGGGGCGACTTCCAAAATTTACAGAGCTGGCTGGAACCTGCGCCGACCTTCTTGGGCGTAGAGACCGGTGAGACCTTAAATACGAAGGGAACGCACGTAGGAATGAACGGGGACGTGGTTTTGGACAGGAGTTCGACTCTCCTCACCTCCATCTTCGAAAAGCGGTCGCTCTAGGAGCGACCGCTTTTGCATTTTAAAGATTCTGTATAATCTTTAACGGATTGCCTTAAAGAAGGCGCGGAGCTTGTCTGCATCCTTCTTTCCGTGGGTAGCTTCGAGGGATGTCGAAAGATCGACGAGTTCCGGTTCAAAGCGCTTAACGATTTCTGCGATGTTTTCCGGGGAAATGCCTCCGGCCATCCAGAGAGCTTCCTGGGCACGCACGGCGTCCACAAGAGCGTCATCGATGCGTTTTCCCGTTCCGCCGACAACATCGGGCACGTAAGCGTCGATCAGAGTACGCGGAAGGCTGTGCTTGGAAGCTGCAATCAGAGCTTCGACTTCGGACATGGACTGCAGACGGACTGTGGAGTAGTAGCCGATGTTTGCACTTTCTGCTTCTGCAGGAATCGCTACGCCGTGGAACTGGACCGCGTCCAAAACGCCTTCGGATGCAAGTGCAATCGCGGTCTTTTCTTCGGCGGTGCCGTGGTCTGCAACGACGCCCACGCAGAGAGGCGCCTGCCCTTTGAATTTTTCTTTCAAGCTCTGGACGATCTTTCGCGTGTCGGCTTCGTTTGTGTTGCGCGGGCTTTTGCTGTAGAACATAAAGCCGAGCATGTTTGCTCCGAGTTCCGCTGCGAGAAGCGCGTCTTCGACGTTCGTAATGCCGCAGATTTTAGCGAGAGGCTTGCCGGGGAAGTTCTTGCGGATTTCTTCACGCTTTTCGGCGTATGCTTTCCAAAATTTTCCGTAGCCGTTTGGTTCTGCGCCGAGGAAGGCGCTGACGAGATTCTTGGCGGAGTCTGGCGACTTTGCCGCTGCTTCTCCGATGAGAATGCCTTCAAAGCCCAGACGGCGGGCGAAAGCGGCATCGCTGGGTTCCTTGACGCCGCTTTCGAAAACGGCGCGAGGTCCGAGTTCTTTGCGGAATGCGGCTGGGATCAGCGGATCGATGTGGAAGTTGCGCAGGTCGCGGGCGTTCACGCCGGCGACGCATTCACCGTCTTTTTGTACAAGCTTTAACTTGCGAAGATCGTCTTCGGTGCGGACTTCGACAAATGGAGTCATGCCGAGTTCTCGTGCGCGGTTCGCCATGGCGCACAAGGTAGAATCGTCGAGAATGCGGGCGATCAAAAGGACTGCATCAGCACCAAAGTCGTAGGCGACGTCGATTTCTTCTGGGGAAAGGAGAAAATCCTTGCGCAGAATGGCACAGTTCGGAGCCGCAGCGGCGACTTTCAAAATATCGGCGAGGGATCCGTTAAAGTAATTGCCTTCTGTGAGAACGGAAATCGCGCTGGTACCGGCTTCGGCATACTTGCGAGCGGTTTCGACCGGGTCGAGTCCCATGGCAATGTTTCCTTTGGACGGAGAGGAACGCTTGACTTCAAGAATGGTTCCCGGCTTTGCGATAAACGGGTGCAGTGGGCGAGTGCGTTTGGGACGTTCGAATCCAAAACAGATTCCCAGACGTTCGATATCCGCTTTGCGCTTGGCTACGATTTCTGCTAGAATGTCTCGACTCATAAGAACCTCTCAAACAAAAAGGCAACTCGAAAGAGTCGCCTTTTTTGATAAACTGAATTTTTCAGGATTAGATGCCGAAAGCGTCGTTTGCTGCATCAAGAGTGCTTGCGCTGTCTTGAGCCGGAGCTTTTGCATTTGCCTGCTGAATTTCGGCAACCTTAGCATTTTCGCGGGCTTCAGCTTCTTCCTTGGAAAGGATCGTAAGCTTGTTGTCCTTGAATTTGTCCATTGCAATCGTCGTCGGCTTCATTTCAAGCGTCAAATAGCCAGATCTGGCCTGTTCGTTGATGAAGCGTGCTTCATGAGCCATCATGACAACAGCACGAAACGTGGAGCCTTTGCAAGCTTCGCTAGCGTAGATATCGTCAAGGTAAACACGATGATTAGACATAAGCCACCTTGTTAGGTTTTTAGAAGAGGGAGAGGGATTCGAACCCTCGTTACAATTAAGTAAACACGCTTTCCAAGCGTGCGCCTTCAACCACTCGGCCATCCCTCCAAAGGATGCGTGTCAAATATAACTAAAATGGGCGCTTCGTCAAGACGAAATGCCCAAAAAAGTGAATTTTTTTTGAAAAATCCAAAAAAAAGTGAAATCAGTGTTCCAAACGGTGTAGTTCGTCGGAAAGATCGCGAATCAGCGGTTCAATCGTTGCTGCAGAGAAGTCAAAACGGATATTCGCCTTTGCAAAAAGTTCCGGGAGCGGACGGCTTGCACCGAGAGCTTCAGCCGCAAAAAGGTCTTCAAGACCCTTCTGCGGGTTCTTCTTGAAGTTTTCCCAGACCTGTAGGGCACCGAGCTGGGCTATTCCGTATTCGATATAGTAGAACGGGACTTCGAAGATGTGCAACTGCTTTTGCCACAGATAGGCGCGTTCGTCGTCGAGACCTGTGTAATCCACTCCTGCTTCGTAACGGTCCATCACCGAGAGCCACATTTCCTTTCGGTCTGCGGCGGTGTGGTTCGGGTGGGAATACATCAAATGCTGGAAGGAATCGATCGAAGCGACCCACGGGAAGAGCCAGATGATTTCTTCGAGTTCATCGGCACGGCTGCGGTTTGCGTCTTCGGGGTTCGGATAGAACGGAGAAAGATCTGTGGAACCGATGAGTTCCATGCTCATGCTTGAGACTTCGGCGAATTCCGAAGGCACATTGTGGTAAGCGGTAAGCGGAAGGCTCGAAACGCCAAACTGTTGGAATGAGTGACCACTTTCGTGGAGCAGTGTGTAAATATCTCCATCCGTTCCGGCCGCATTCATAAAGATGAACGGACGTTCGCTTTCTTCAAAGCCGATCTGGTATCCGCCCGGAGCCTTGCCCATACGGCAGTCCGGATCGATCAGGTGTTCGCGTTGCATGGTGCGGAACCAGGCGGAAGTTTTCGGGGAAAGTTTGTCAAAAATCTGACCGACTTTTTCGATGAGTTCGGCACCTGTCTTGAAAGGTTTGAGCGGCGGGCGAGAAAGCGCGTCGACCTTGGTATCCCATGGACGAAGCTTTTGAAGATTCATCTTTTGAGCCTTGGACTTGTAAATGTCCTTGAGGTACGGAAGGATGATCTTTTCGATGCTTTCGTGGAAGGTGCTGCAGTCTGCCGGAGAATAGTCGAAGCGGGACTTTGCCTTGAAAATGTAATCGAGGTAATCTTCGTATCCCGAGTTCTTGGCAATTTGGATGCGGAGCTTGAAGAGCTTGTCGAAGGCTTCATCCAAGCGTTCCTTGTCTTGGAGACGACGGCGGGCGATTTTTTTCCATGCGTCTTCACGGACAACGCGGTCCGTGGAAGTGAGGAACGTTGCCATCTGCTGGAGCGTTTTGGTTTCACCGTTGTGTTCGACGCTCATCGTGCTCGTGATCTTTTGGTAGTCCTGGATCGCGGTCGTTTCTTTTGTCGAAAGAGGAATGTTCTCTTTGCGGAAAAGTTCGAGGCTCGTGCGCACATCACGCAGGTACACGCCGAATTCGTGTTCGAGTTCTGGGACGCTTGGATGTTCGATCAGTTTGTGTTCGAGTTTGTTGTTGTAATCTTCACAGATCGGGTCGATGTTTTCGACAAAGTCCATGTAGGCTTTGGCGATGGCTTCGTCTTGCGTATGGGACGTCATGTCCACATAGCGACGGCAGCTGACTTCGGAAAGAACCGTGGTGAGTTCGTTCCACTTGAGAAGCCAGGCGCGAAGCGCTTCTGCATTTTCCGGGATCTTTTCGATCAGAAGCTTTTCGTAATATTCGGTAACTTGCTTGGTATTATCTGCCTTAAAATCAGCAGGAACAAAGGATCTTTTCATCATGCTTCCAAATTAGATAATTCTTGTAAGAGCCAGGCTTCGTCGTGGATAGGGATGCCGAGTTCCTGCGCTTTGGTGAGCTTGGAGCCCGCTTCTTCGCCGGCGAGCACCCAGGTTGTTTTTTTGCTGACCGAGCCGGAGACCTTTCCGCCATTGTCTTCGATCATTTTGCGGGCGGTGCTCCGGTCGAGAGTTGGAAGCGTTCCCGTGAGAACGGCGGTTTGACCGGCGAAATGGTCCTTGACTTCGCCTTTGAATTCTGTGGGAAGTCCAAGGGAGACAAGGGCGTCGATTTCCGCTTTAAAATTCGGGTCGCGGAAAAAGTCATAAACGCTTTGAGCGATGCGGGCGCCGATGTCCGGAATGTCGGTGAGCTCTTCGAGGGTTGCTGCTTCGAGCTTTTCGAGGGTGCGGAAGCGGCGGGCGAAAATGCGAGCCTTGGTGCGACCTACAAAGCGGATTCCGATGCCAAAGAGGAAGTTTTCAAGGCTTAGGGATTTGCTCTTTTGGATAGCGTCGATTACATTCTGTGCGCTCTTTTCACCGACGCGTTCAAGGCTGACAAGGTCCTCTTTTTGAAGTCTGTAAAGATCGGAAATCTGGGAAATCTTTTTCGCTTCGATGAGTTCTGCGATGAGGGCTGGTCCGAGATTTTCGATATTCATCGCTTCGCGGGAAACGAAGTGTTCAAAAAGACATTGTTTAGTCGCGGGACAGTGCAGATTTTCACAGTGCAAATCTACAAGGCCTTCTTTCTTTGCAATGGGCATTCCGCAGACCGGGCAGCACTCGGGCGGCTCGATCGGACTAGTGCCTTCAGGGCGTTTGGAAAGATCCACTTCAATGATTTTCGGAATGATATCGCCGCCCTTTTCAACGCCGACGGTATCGCCGACACGGATGCCCAAACGTTCGACTTCATCAAAGTTGTGGAGAGTCGCACGTTTGACCGTTGTACCGGCGAGCCAAACCGGGTCAAAGTTTGCGACCGGCGTGATGCGTCCCGTGCGACCGACCTGGAAATCAATTGAACGGACAGGCGTGTAAGCGCGTTCCGCTTTGAATTTGTAAGCGAGCGCCCAACGCGGACTTTTGGCGGTGGAACCGAGTTCCTGCTGCAGATCGAGGTCGTTCAGTTTAATGACCATGCCGTCGATCGGGTAGGCGAGAGAATCTCTGCCGGCGAGAATCTGGTCTGAAATCTGCATGATTTCTTCGACGCTGTGAGCGATCCAAAAATCGTTCGTGTGGAAGCCGTAGTATTCGAGAAGCTTTAAATTGTCGGAGTGCTTTTTGTTGCCGACGCTTTCGGGAATGTGGTAAGCGATAAAGCGGAGCTTGCGCTTGGCGCATTCCTTGGGGTCTTTGAGCTTGAGGGTTCCTGATGCGGTGTTGCGCGGGTTTTGGAAGCCTTTCTGACCGCGGGATTCGAGTTCGTCGTTCAAAAATTCGAAAGTCTTGAATTCCATGTAGACTTCGCCGCGGACTTCCAAGTCTCCATCGGGCGCGCCTAAGAGCTTATGCGGTACATCTTCAATGGTTTTGACGTTTGCGGTCACGTCATCGCCGATAGCACCGTTTCCACGGGTCGCTGCGCGGACAAGAATGCCGTTTCGATAGGTCAGTGCCATGCTGATGCCATCGATTTTTCGTTCACACACCCATTCCTTTGCGCTCGGAACACGGTCCATCGCCTGGCGGACGAAGTCTGCGACTTCTTCCTTGCTGTAGGCGTTCGAAATCGAGAGCATGGGAATTGCATGGGTGACTTTGGCGAAGTCGTTTAGAAGGTCGCTGCCGACTTTGCTTGTGAGCGAATCCGGATTTTTCCATTCCGGGTGGGCAATTTCCAAAGCTTCGAGCTCTTTGATGCCCAAGTCGAAGTCCTGGTCGCTCATCGGGGAGTAACCGTTTTTGTAATAGGCGTCGCTCGCTTCTTTTAATTGTTTTTGAAGTTCACGATACCGGGAAAAATCTGCGGAATTTTCTTGTGCCATGCTCAAAAAATAACATTTCGAGATTTCCTTTTCTATTTTATGCAAGATGAATTTCCGTAAAAACATTTTGCTTTCTTTTAGGATTTTGGCTGTTGCCGTTCTCGTTCCTGCTTGGGCAGCTAAACCGGTGGAATTTGCCTCTTCGAAAGCTTTTTCGTCGGAGGCGCTGTTTGGAAAACTCGACTCCATTGGAAAAGGCGCGACCTGGATGGAATGGGATACGGACGGAATTCTCGACCCCGAAATTCAGGCCTTGGTGGCCGACAAGAAGGGAAATATCCGTGCCGATGTGGAACACGGCTGGTACCTGAACGTTCCGGGCAATTCCAAATTCGCTGTGCTCCGCAAAAAAAGCGAAGGCGAATCTCTGACGTTCTACGACGTGGCAAAGTTCACCACGAAAAAGGTTCCGCTCGAAATCTCCGAACCGCTTGACCCGAAGAAGGTATTCCGCGATTACCGCGAAACGATCCGCGGGCATTTCGTCCACCTGGACGATACGAATTTACAGGTGACCGTCCGCGACAACGAAATTCAATTTTCGTACTTGAAACCCGACAACCAGGCGCTGTCGACGGTCTATAATTTTACAAGTCTTCCGGAACATCAGAAGCAGGCGGAAATCCAGAGTCGCCGCGCTTTTTACGCCTACGAATATTCCCTGATGATTCAAGCGTTTATCGCGAGCACTCGTGGACTTTTCAACTGGCAGATTTGGCATTGGTACAACTCGGATTGGACGGAACAGTCTCAAATTTCGGACAGGGAAATCGCTTCGATTCTCGCTTCGCCGGATCAGGGAAAATTTGTCCGAATCTTCTTTGATAAACTCGCGGACGGCGATACGGTTGAAATGCTCTCGAACGCCCATGGCTCCTTTATTCTTACCATTCGCCGGCGTTAAAAATGACTCCTTTTTTGGAAAAGGCTTTGGCGGTTTTTGAATCGGGAAAACTTTTCGATGTCGAATATCGCATTCAGAATTTGAAAGCGCTTTACGCTTGGATTCAAGAACAGGAATCGGAAATAGAAAAAGCTCTTTTTGCTGATCTTGCAAAGTCGAATCACGAAGCGTTCATGACGGAAATAGGGATAGCCCTTTCGGAAATTTCCTATGTGAAAAAACATTTGAAAAAGTGGGCTCGCCAACAGCCTGTGAAAACGCCGCTTTCGCTTTTTCCGGCGAAGAGTTACAAGCTTTATAGGCCTTACGGTCCGGTGCTCATTCTTTCGCCGTGGAATTATCCATTTTTACTCGCTGTGGAACCTTTGATATCGGCGATTTCGGCAGGGAATTCGGCGGTCGTAAAACCTTCTTTTAAAACGCCTCATGTGTCGAATTTGCTTTTGAAGCTTGCGGAAGAAGTGTTTCCGAATGGGGATGTGCAAGTTGCTTTGGGAAATCACGCGCTAGCCGATACGCTTTTGTCGGAACCTTTCCGGTTGATTTTCTTTACGGGAAGTCCAAATGTGGGACGCCACGTGATGGAACTCGCTTCTCGGAATTTGACTCCGGTCGTGTTGGAACTGGGTGGCAAAAGTCCTTGCGTTGTCGATGAATCGGCAAATCTTGAACTCGCCGCTCAAAGAATTACTTTTGGAAAACTCACGAATGCAGGGCAAACCTGCATTGCACCGGATTTTCTTTATGTGCAAAAATCGATGAAGCAAAAGTTGGAAGCTCTGCTCGTGAAAGCCTTCAAAGCGTTTGCCCCGCAAGGCGCGAACACGGAAACGCTTGCCAATATAATCGACTTTCCGCATTTACAGCGTTTGCAAAATTTAGTGCAGAATGAAAAGGTGCTCCTCGGCGGAAAAGCTTCCGGTAAAAAGTTTGCCCCGACCCTTCTTTCGGATGTCGCCTGGGATTCTCCGGTGATGCAACAGGAAATTTTTGGTCCGATACTCCCGATCCTTTCATTTGAATCCGAAGCGGAAATGCTTGCGAAACTCCAAACGCTTCCGCATCCGCTGGCGTTTTACGTTTTCACGTCGAATAAAAAGCGCGTTCAAAACATTCAACGGGAATTGCACTTTGGCGGTATGTGCGTGAACGATACGCTGATGCAAATCGGTTCTCCGGAACTTCCTTTTGGCGGAGTCGGGAACAGTGGAATGGGGCGTTACCATGGGGAAGCGGGATTTAAAACCTTTTCGCACGAGGAAAGCGTTCTAGAACGGGGGACCTGGCTGGATTTGGATTTCCGCTATCCGCCGTTTACGGATGCGAAAAAGAAACTGGTCCATTTCTTTTTGAAGTAGAAAGATGCCGAGAAGAACGGGTGTTGCGGATTTGCCTTTGCATTCGGGGACAGTTCCCCGGTGGCTTGCCGATCGCATGCGTGACATGGGGCGGTTGATCGCAGAATCAATCGTTGAAAATTACGGGAAAAAAGAATTCTTGGTACGCTTAAGCGATCCGCTGTGGTTTCAGTCGTTTGGCGCTGTCCTTGGCATGGACTGGCATTCGTCGGGAATTACGACAAGTGTGATGTATGCGCTCAAGAGAGGCTTGAATCCGATAGCAAAGGAACTCGGTATTCGCGTTTGCGGTGGCCGTGGCAAGTATTCTCGGGAAACGCCGCAAGAACTTTGGGAAGTCGCAAACGCCACAGGCCTAGACGGGTACGCTTTGGAACGCACGAGTAAACTTTGTGCCAAAGTGGACAATACCGCCGTCCAGGACGGCTTTCAACTTTACCAGCATAACTTCATCGTAACCGATGAAGGAGACTGGGCCGTAGTGCAGCAGGGCATGAACTCCGGAGCGAAATCTGCCAGACGTTACCACTGGTGTTCTTCAAATTTAAGATCCTTTGTAGAGGATCCGCATACCGCCGTGATTGGCGAAAATCGCGGACAAATTTTGAATTTGACGGCAGAGAAGGCTCGGCGCACCCGGTCTTCGATTTTAGATTTTTCCCACGAAGATCCCGGGCGTATGATGCGCGAAATAGTGCAGATTGTACAGCCGAACGCATCCATCATCGTTCCGGCTCAGACCGACCTGTTCTTACCTACACCCGATCCGATTATCGTGAGCACGAACCGTGACTGCCGAATGCCTGCACACCATGAGGTTCGCCCGGAAGATGTGGACTTAAAACGCTTGGGCGGTGTCCTTGCGACTGCTTACGAATCTGAACCGAAGGACTTTGAAAGTTTACTGCTCACGCCGGGTCTTGGACCGCGTACCTTACAGTCGCTGACGCTTGTGAGCGAAGTAATCAACGGCACTCCTTCCCGCTTTCATGACCCGGCCAGGTTCTCCTTTGCGCACGGCGGAAAGGACGGTCATCCGTTCCCCGTACCGACCCGGGTTTACGACGAATCGATCCGCGTTCTCGGGGATTCCATTGAAAAGGCAAAGTTGGGCGACCGCGATAAAATGGAATGTTTGAACCGTTTGTATCAAACACAGCTCGCTGTGGAAAGGAACTGTTCTCCTCTAGCCGATTTCGACAAGACGATTGCGCATGAAAAAGCCCACTCCGAAGAATGGGGTGGGCGAACGGTGGGCGATTAAGTTAAATCCGCCTGCAAGGCTCGAATCGCATTTCCGCGGTGGCTGATGGGCTTTTTTTCTGCGAGTTCCATCTGGGCGAATGTACGGGTTTCTCCATTTGGAACAAAGAGCGGATCGTATCCGAAACCCTTATCGCCGATCGGGGCGAAGTTGATTTGTCCACGGCATTCGCCTTCATAGATTTTAGGTTTGGAAATTTCGAATTTTCCATCTGCATTTTGCGAAACGGTCTGGTACGAAAGGACGCAGAAGTAACGGGCGCTGCGGTCGGTTACGCCTTCGAGCTTTTTCATAAGCTTGACGTTGTTCGCTGCGTCGTCATCATGGTGACCGCAGTAGCGAGCGCTGTAGATTCCCGGTTCTCCGTTCAGGGAAAAGACTTCTAAGCCGGAATCGTCGGCGAGGACGGTCGCTTCGATCCCTTTTTTCGCGAGCCATTCGGCTGTGGTATTGGATTTGATAATCGCGTTTGCGGCAAAGGAATCTCCGTTCTCGTCGATATCTCCGTCAAAACCGATATCTTTTAAAGTTTTGAACTCGTTGTGTTCCGTTCCGAGAATGAAGGCGAAGTCGCGGATCTTGCCCGGATTGCCTGTGGCGATCACAAATAAGCGTTTCATTTTGTTTCGACCGTGTCTTGTTTGGGTTCGGGCGCAACGATAGCTTTTTTTAAGGCGAGAGCCTCTCCATTTCGAAGAGGCTCTCATAAAAGGGACGACTATAAGCCGGGTTTTGTGCCGGCCAAAGGTCGGCGATGACCATCTATCTGGATCCGCTATTACTAGCGGCCTCAAGCAACCTACCCGAATTCCAGCTGGAAAAGGCTACCCAGGCACTCCGAAGAGTACGGAACTCTGCTTGGTCTTGCACCGGATGGGGCTTGCCGTGCCGTTCCTGTCACCAGAAACGCGGTGAGCTCTTACCTCGCCTTTTCACCCTTACCTCTTGCGAGGCGGTATGTTTTCTGCTGCGCTATCCGTCGTATTTCTACGCCTGGACGTTATCCAGCATCCTGCCTTGCGGTGCCCGGACTTTCCTCCCTCGTTTTCACGAGAGCGGCCATCCGTCGTCCCACTTCAAATGTAGCATAATTTTCTATCCTTTTAAATATGAAAAAAGCGCTTCGTCTCGTCGGAATTGTGGCTGCGATCCTGGTTGTTTTAGTGATAGCGGCCTGTTTTACCGCTCCCAAGATCGCCAAGGGCTATATAGAGGACCACTCCAAGGAACTCGTAGGCCGTCGACTGCAGATCGGGGACATTTCTTTTAACCCGTTGCGCTTTACGATTTCCGTCGACGACTTTACGCTTTTCGAAAAGGACGATTCAGCAAAGTTCGTCGCCTTCAAACAGTTCTATGTGAACATCGACCCGTCTTGCCTCTTGATCGGGGACATCTGTCTTTCGGAAGTGAAGATCGATTCTCCTTATGCGAGAGTGATGAAAAATGGCGGAATCTTTAACTTTACCGATATTTTGAACAAGTTTGCCGCTTCGGCGGATTCTGCGAAGGCAGAGGCTGTCCCTGCCGTTCCGGTGGATACTCTTGCGGCAGATTCGGCAAAGGTGAATGTGGCGGAACAGGTGAATGCGCTACCGTTCGGCATTTCGATCCAGAAAATCGCAATCCTTTCGGGTGACGTGATCTTTATCGATCAGGAAGTGAATTCGAATATTTCGATTCGAGACTTCTCGGTCAAGATTCCTGAAGTTTATTTCTCGAATCAGAATACATCGGCAGGCGTGAACCTGGAATTTGTAAGCGGCGGATCGCTCGGTGTGAATGCAGACTTGAATATGGAGAAGGGCGACTTTGCGGTGAACGTAAAGCTGAACCAGTTTGCCATCGGAATGGTCAAGCCTTATCTTGAAAGTGTCTTGAACTTTAAGGATCTTTCGGGTGTCGTCTGTGCGGATATTTCCGTTGCAGGCAATCTCTCCAATGTAATGGCTTCGACGGCGAAGGGTACGGTCGTCGTGGACGATGTCGTGCTGACTGAAAATTCAGGCAAGACGATCGGCGTTGCGCATATGGGCGTGGGAATCGCCGAGGCGAATCTGAACGAAAACCGTTTTGTCATCGACTCGGTCATGGTGAAAGGCGCATACGCCCACTTTGACCTGAATCAAAATTCGAACAACATCAAAGTGCTGCTCTCCGCAAAGGCGAAGACCCCGTCGAAGGATTCTGCCGCCGTTGCCGATTCGGTTTTGATGGCTCTTCCGGATACGGTTCAGACCGCCGTTTCTGCAAAAGAAGATTCTGCGGATGCTCCGGCGAAAAAGCTCGATGCTCTGCTGAAACTTCTTTCCGTTTCGGACACCAAGTTTACGTTCAACGATAACACGATCAAGGGAGGCTTTAGCTACACGGTTTCGGGCATTTCTGTGAACGCTTCGAATGTGGCATTCGACAGGCAGGCGAGCGTGAATGTAAGCGCCACCCTTCCGCATGGAGGTTCTGCAAAAGTTTCGGCAAAGCTCATGCCGGCAGACCAGACTTCTTTGAAAGCAAACATCGCCGTGAAGAATGTGAACATGGTGGATTTCTCCAAGTATTCCGAACATTATACAGGTTATCCGCTGACCGCAGGATCCTTTGGCTTTGCGTCGGATAACGTCATTCAGAATTACAATATCGACAGCAAGAACATGATCGATATCTACAATTTGACGGTGGGCGATAAGCCTTCGGATGCAGAGCCGGAATACATGGTTCCGATGAAGATAGGCCTTTACATTTTGAAGGATAAAGATGGAAAAATTTCGTTCGACGTTCCGGTGAAGGGGAACTTGCAGGATCCAGAATTCTCTTACGGTAAAATTATTTGGCAGACCGTGATGAATTTGATGATCAAGGTGGCTCTTTCTCCGGCGAAGCTTCTTTTAGGATCTTCCGTTCCGAGTGATTTTGCCTTTGACATCGCTGCAGACGACTTTACAAGTGAACAGTACGGTGTAGCTTCGGAATGGACAAAGGTCTTGTCGAAAAAGCCGGGAGCCAAGCTGACGGTTCTTCAGGTTTACAATCCGAAGAAACAGATCGAAGCCTTTGCGCTTGGCCAGCAGAAGATAGCCTATTACAAGTCTCATACAGGCAAAACGAGTTTGACCCCGGTCGATATGAAGGCCGCACTTGAAACCGCAGAAGATGAAGGTTTTAAACAGTTTGCCGCTACATGGAAGCGCCCCAGTGATGAAGCTTTGATGGCTCAGTTGAACGCCCTTGCCGAAGATCGCAACGCAACGCTTTTGAAGGCGCTGAGCGCACAGCCCGGTGTGACCGCTAAGAATTTGAAGGTGCGTTTGGCAACGCCAGCTGAACGAGGCTCGATTGGTAAAAAATCTGAATTCCGTATGTCGGTGGAACTTCCGTGATCCTTTTCTTTGTCTTGTTTCTTGCCGCATTTGCTGTTGCGGATATTTTGCCCGAACCGGCGTTTACCCGTCCGAGTGCGGACTCTCTCAAATATTTTAGTGTGGATTCCATTGTGGTCATCAACGGGGATGCCTTTGACGATTCCAAGGCTTACTCGTGGGCTGACCGCACGCTTTACGATATCGGAAATACGATTCACATTGAAACGCGCAAGTCCGTGGTGAAAAAGCTCTTGCTCTTTGACAAGGGCGACAAGGTGAATTTGTATGAACTTATCGAAAGCGAAAAGAACTTGCGAAGCCAAGCGTATATCGCCGATGCGCATATTCATCGCAAGGTGACGCCCGACGGCAAGAATATTCTTTATGTGCAAACGAGCGATAACTGGACGTTGTCTCCTGCCGCCTCTTTAGACCGTCCTGATGATGGCGGTTTTAGTTACGGCATCGGCATCTGGGAAAACAACTTCCTTGGATTCGGTCAAACGATCGGTGTTTATTATTCGCACGACCCGTTCCGTGACAAGTTCATGGGCCTGTATAACAACAGCAACTTCCTCTTCCGCAACAACCGTTTTGAATTTTCCATTTCGGAAAATACGGATGGCTACACCCACTACGCGACGATGTACCTCCCGTATCTTTCCCGCAAAAAGAATGAATGGGCTTATACCATTGCGGGCTTTGTAGATAAGCAGGATACGAAGTACTATTGGACAGGGGAGCTTCCGTCGAAAAGAGTTTCTCTGTCTGTTGCGGACTCGGTCAAGGATCAGCTTCCGATTTATAACCGCGAGCACGGCAATGCGGTCTTGCGTGTGAACGAAATGGAAGAGGATTCTGCTTCGTTTCGACTCGGACATTCTTTTGGCGGAGAAGAATTTAAAATTTACCTCGGCGCAAGCTATGACTACCATCGCCTGGGACGCTCTTACAAGTCTGTGTCGCGATACCGCTTTATCGATGAAGACGACGATCGGGTTTACGCCTTGAATTCCGCGGCTGTAGAAGATTGGGTTCCGGAACAGCTCGATTCCCGCTTGGGATTGAACATCACCCTTTCGCGCATTCGCTACGACCGTTTAACGAACTTTAAGCATGCGAAGTGGACAGAAGACATAGAAAAGGGTTATAGCCTTAAAGTGGGCATTTCCAAGAACTGGAAAGCGCTCGGAGCGATGGACAACGATGCTCGTTTAGATTATAAGATTTATCTCGCTTTGGGATCGCGTATGCATCATTTGATGCTGAACGCCAAGTCGTATTTTTACTTTAACTCGGACACACGCAGGGACATTTACGAATTCGCTTCGCTCGAATACATCTGGCGTTCGAATGAATGGTTTTCGACGCAGCTCGCCGGGTACATGGATACTTACAAGCGTGCCGCTTACGGTCGACAGCTTTCGCTCGGCGGTTTAGCGGGGCAGGAATTCTACGGTTTTCCGACTTACCTCTACACGGGCCAGGCCCGTTTCTACGGTCAGCTGGAAGAGCGCTTCTTTCCGCACTTTGAACTCGGTACGGTTGCGCCTGTCTTTGCCGTATTCTTTAAAGCGGGGGAAACTTCCGCTAGCATACACGAATTTGAACCGAGAGACTTGACTTATATCGCAGGCTTTGGCGTCAGATTCGTCATGACGAAATCCGTTTCGGGTCTCGTGAATCATATCAATCTCAGCTGGCCTTTGAATGGACCGTTGGTCAGTAAAACTCCTAGGTTCAGCCTTGTCGCACTACTTTCCCTTTAGAGAGGATCTATGCATCAGAAACGTTACCTTGTGGAAATTGCAATCGGCTTCATTGCCATGATTCTCGGGACGTGGATCAGCATTCTCGTGTGGCTGGAAGGCTATTATCTCGGAGCGTTGATGCTCGTGGTGACGGGGATGATTACAGTTGTGCTCGGCATCAAGGAGTATACAGGAAAAAAAGGACCCCTGCTTCAGGAATCCTTTTTAAAGATCTTGCGTCGAACGATGCTGTTTCTGAACTTGATGCTTTCGGTCGTCGTTGCAGGAACTTTGGTTTCGATGCTTTAATTATTGGGTACAGCCGGCTGAAGCTTCTTGTAAATGCTTTCGTAAGTGCTCGCGTTGATTCTCTTGTACTTAGAAATAATTGTACCGAACTGGTAGAAGGCGGAGTCGCCTTTGACGCGCATATAGAAAGGCATGTCGAGGGAATTCTTGCCCGTGAGAACGGAATCGCCTTCGATGCTTGCAAAGAGATCGCCGTTGATGTTGCGGATCGTATAATTGTTTTCGCCAGCCTTCGTTTGGAAAACTTCAAAAATCATATCGTCTTCGCCCTGCCAATGTCCGGTAAAAACCGGCTTTTCTTTGGAGCAGGAAGAGAGAGTTGCAAGAGCCGCAAGGGCGCCAATCCAAAAAAGTTTTTTCATAAGGTTCTCCATGACTTTCTTTAAAATAATAAAAAGTCGTGCAAAAAAAATTATCTTTTGCGTGTATGCGAAAGACTCTTCTCTTTCTGCTCTCTCTTTGCACTTTTGCTTGTGCGGAATGGGGGCCGAAAGATGTTCACCGTCTGCTCATCCAACGGACGAATCAGAAACCTGGGGTTTATACTGGAAAACTCGAATCGGTGATGGACACCGCTGGATTAATTGTCGTGGCGGAATTTCATAAGGTGATGGGAGATCATTACCGACCGACGATCACCAGTGCGAACGATTTCAGCTGGCACGCCCGATTTTCCAAGCATTATCTGAATCTCGCTCTGGATTTTCGCATTTCCGATGTTCCCAAGCACAAACGTTCGGGATTGGTTTCCGCTATCAAAAAAGCGCTGGAGAAGCGCTTTTTCGTCTTGTGGGAAGATGTGGGTCGTTCAAATGAACACTTGCATGTCGAGTTTCTCGGTGAACCCTAATTACGGCTTTGCGTCGGCGCAGCAACGGAATCCGACGAAGTTGTACTGGTTCTGCGGATAGAAGCTGTACTTGGTATCTGTGCACTTACTCTGATTCTGCGTATCCCAAGCGCCACCGGCGACGATGTAACGGTTTGCTGCCCCTTCGGCCGGAGAATCTGTCCATTCCCAGAGGTTTCCGTTCATGTCGTACATGCCGTACCAGCTGCGGCATTGTTCCTTGCGACCGGCTCGGCGAGCCTTGGAAGAATTCGTATTGCACTTGGCAGGCTTGTAAGAAGATCCGTAAGAGTAGCGTAAATTGTCCTTGCCCTTGCAGGCGGCAGACCATTCGTCGAATTGACAAAGGCGCTTTCCGGCATTTGCGCAAAGGGTCTTTGCCTGTTCATGGGAAACCATATCTTTAACAACAGCGTCAGGCTGGTTCGGATATTCATAAGCGTCCACGCAAACGGTCTTGCCGTTGACGGGAACTGGATAGGCGTTCTTGCCACAGACGTTATCGCTTGCCATATCGTAATGGACTTTTTGCCATGCGGTTCTGTTGCCTGCAGAGTCTTCTGCAAGATAATAGACGTCACCCGTTTTGTTGTATTCCACAGCTTTCGTGAGTTCCTGGATGTGGTTTGTGTCGCCGATCGAGTAATAGGTTTTGCACTTGTATTCGTCGCACTTGACTTTCAGCTGAATCGGGTCGTAGTAACGGCCTTCCGGCGGGACGATCGTCGCTTCTGGCGGAATCGAGTCGCGGTTCGCGTAGGCGATGCAGTCGGCTTTGCGGATGCTGTCAGCACGGGCTATGCTATCGGCAACGGCTGCACGTGCCTGCTTGAGGCTGTCTTCCAATGCCTTCTTTTCGCGTTCGAGGCTGTCGCGGATTTCTTTGCGACGCTTGGCGATGCTGTCCTGGTGCGCCTTTTCTTCTGGTGAAAGTTCCTTGGGCTGTTGGATCGCAAGGCTATCGTTGTAACGCGCGATGCTGTCTGCACGGGCTGCTTCAAGGCTGTCGTTGTAACGCTTTAAGCTGTCCAAACGGAGATTGTCATAAGTCGAGATGCTGTCGAGCATGGCTTCTCGTTCGGCGAGCATGTCGGATTGCATTTTGGAAAGCTCGCACTGCACCACAAAGAGCGTTAACAAAAGCAGAACCATCAAAATCAAGATGGTCAAATGGTATCGGCGTTTTCTTTGACGGATGCGATCGGATACTTTCTTTTCGTTTTCGGTCATGATGTCTCACTTACTTTTTACTGGAATCGCCTTCAAAAAGGTCGTGCCAATGGCGCTTGATTTCTTCTTCGACTTCCTTGACGCTGAGCTTTCGGCGAAGGGAAGCTCGATATGCAATCGAGATGTAACCGGTTTCTTCGGAAACGACAATCACCATGGCGTCGCATTCGGCGGCAAGGGCTTTTGCTGCGCGGTGACGCATGCCGTAGCCGGAATCCTGCTCCGAGGTAATTGCCGGGAGCGGAAGAATACAACCTGCCGCCACAATGCTATGGCTGTTCAAAATCACGGCGCCATCGTGCAAAGCAGAATTCGGAAAGAACAGCGCACGCAAAAGGCGCGAACTGATGCGGGCGTTCAAAAGTTCACCGGTATCCGCATAATTGCGAAGACCCACACGGTTTTCCAAAACGATCAGCGCACCGAATTGGTTCTTCGCCAAGTCCTGCACAGCCGCGCCGATTTCTTCTGCGATCAGTTCAAGACCGCTCTGGTGAAAGAAAAGATTCTTCAGGTTCATCTTTCCCACCGATTGACCGATACGCGTCAAGGCTCCGCGGATTTCCGGCTGGAAAAGAATCACGATCGCGATAATGCCGAGGGTAGCAAGATTGCTCAACAGCCAAACGACCGTATGCAGATCCCACCACTGCGCAAGGATCCAGCCGATCAGCAGCAGGCCACCGCCGACAAACATCTGCACGGCGCGTGTTCCGCGGAAGAGCAAAAACACGTAATAGGCGACAATCGACACAAGGAAAATGTCGAGAATGTCGGCAAAACGGACATCGATGACTCCAAACAGCTTAAACAGATTCATTTGCGGAATGCCTTTAAGAGTTGAAGGGATTCCACAGCTTCCTTGACATCGTGAACGCGGATTACCGTGGCACCGCTCAGGGCCGTGAAAATTCCAGAGATGACTGTCGGAATCAGACGGTCGCTTTTTTCAAGCCCCGAGATTTTTCCGATATAGGATTTGCGGGACATCCCGTAGAGAACGGGGAAGCCCGTTTGTACAAACGTTTCCACGCTTGCGATCAAATCGAGATTGTTCTGCAGGTCTTTTCCAAAACCGATGCCCGGATCGAGGCAGATTGTTTTTTCATCGACGCCCAGGTCGATTAATTTCTGAGCGGCAAAAAGAAGTTCACGTTCCACGTCAGCGACAACATCCTGATACGGAGCATAGTCCTGCTGCATCGTTCCAAAGTTGCCACGCATGTGGTTGAGCACGCTTGCGGCTTCGGTATCCGCAATGGTCTTTGCCATGTTTGGATCGTGCGAAAGGGCGCTGATGTCGTTGATGATGTGCGCACCTGCCTTCATGCTTTCCAAGGCGACTTCGGATTTAATCGTGTCGATCGAAATCCAGAATTTTCGGGAGGAAAGGAGCGGAACGAGTTTTTTCACCAGCGGCACGACGCGGTCGATTTCTTCTTCAGCTGAAACCGCAGCGGCTCCGGGGCGAGAACTTTCGCCTCCGATGTCCAAGATTTCGGCGCCTTCGTCGAGGAGCTTTAAGGCGTGTTCGTAAGCGGCGTCGAGCGTGTTGTGCTTTCCGCCGTCAAAAAAACTGTCCGGTGTTACGTTGACAATGCCCATGACCGCCGCGACAGGCGATCCTGCAATGATAGAGTCTTTTACCGTCCACGGATTCGCGTGGGATTTTGCCAAGTAATCGCGGAACATACTTTACGCCTTTTCTCCTTCGGCCTTATTAGCGACGGGAGTTTCTGGAACCACTTGTGTCGGAACAGGAGTCGGACGGCCCGGATCAGGAGGCGGCTCTTCTGCCTTCTTTTCTTCTTCGCGCTTCTTTGCCATCATTTCTTGGAACAGGTAAGTACGGCTCTTTTTGGTGCTTTCGAGCTTTTCGCCGGCGATGACTCGGTCAATTTCTTCGCGGTCGAGCACTTCGTTTTCAAAAAGCGCTGTGCCGAGAAGGTCGAGCTTTTCGCGGTTTTCGATCAAGAGCGCCTTTGCCTTTTCGGAAAGACTTTTGACCAAGCTGTTGATGGCTCCATCAATCGCTTCTGCCATCTTTTCGGACATTTCCTTCGGTTTGCTGATTTCACGACCGAGGAAGATTTCGCCGTCGTTACGCGTGTAGCAGAGTGGTCCAATCGTTTCGTCGAAGCCCCATTCGGTAACCATGCGACGGGCGAGTTCCGTGGCACGGGCAATATCGTTCGAGGCTCCCGTGCTCAGATGGTTGAAGCAAATGAGTTCGGCAAGACGGCCCGACATCAAAATCATGATGTTTTCTTCCGCCGCTTCCTTGGACATGGAAACGCGGTCCATTTCCGGGAGCGACATGGTCACACCGAGGGCGCGGCCACGCGGAATAATCGTAATCTTGTGGAGCGGATCTGCGTGCTTGCAAAGAAGGGTCATCAAAGCGTGACCGGCTTCGTGGAAGGCGGTGTGACGCTTTTCTTCGTCGGACATGAGAAGTGTACGTCGTTCTGCACCCATGGCGAGCTTGTCGCGTGCTTCTTCAAAGTCTTCCTTCGTCACCTTCTTGTTGTCGAAACGAGCGGCGAGGAGGGCAGCTTCGTTGATCAGGTTTTCAAGGTCTGCACCGGCAAGTCCTGGAGTTCCACGGGCGATGTCCTTTACGTTCACGTCGTCTGCGAGAGGAACCTTGCGCTTCTTCAAATGCACGCGGAGAATTTCTTCACGGCCCTTCAAGTCCGGAAGACCCACGGTGATCTGACGGTCAAAACGTCCCGGACGGAGCAAAGCCTTGTCGAGAACGTCCGGACGGTTTGTCGCCGCAATCAAAATGACGCCTTCGTTTGCATTGAAGCCGTCCATTTCGACGAGCAGCTGGTTCAAAGTCTGTTCGCGTTCATCATGACCGCCACCGAGACCTGCACCACGCTGACGACCGACTGCATCGATTTCATCGATGAACAAAATGCAAGGTGCGTTCTTCTTGCCCATTTCGAACAAGTCGCGGACACGAGCCGCACCGACACCGACGAACATTTCCACAAAGTCCGAACCGGACATGCTGAAGAACGGAACGCCTGCTTCACCTGCAACCGCACGGGCGAGAAGGGTTTTACCTGTACCCGGAGGACCGACGAGCAAAGCGCCCTTCGGAATGCGTCCACCGAGATTCGAGAACTTCTTTGGATCCTTCAAGAACTGGACGATTTCTTCGAGATCAGCTTTTGCTTCATCGCAACCGGCGACATCCTTGAAGGTGGTCTTCGTCTTTCCGCTTTCGTTCAGCTGGCGAGCCTTGCTCTTGCCAAACGAGAACATTCCCATTCCGCCCTTGCTTCCGCCGGTCTGACGCGCCATCATATACCAGAAGAAGGCGATTAAAAGGATGGCCGGGAGGAAGGCGAAAATGCGGTCAATCCAGCTGGTGGTTTCGTGCTGCACACGAACTTTGATGCCCTTGTTCTGTTCCCACGCGTCGATCTGATCGCTGGTAAGGTCCAGAACATGGCTTGTGAAGGCGACCGTATGGTTCGAATTTGTCGATCTGCGGGCGAGCTTCGAAAGCAGACCTTGCTGCTGTGCTTCTTCCGCCATTTCTTCGGCATTCATCGCACGGGTGCCTTCGACCATAATGCCGTCGAGGGTGCGCTGGAGTTTTAAACTCTTGATCTCCGTCGTGGAGTCGTTCATCATGGCGAAGAAATCCGTTCTTGTCAAATCCAAGGACGTATCGTCGTTATAAAGGCGCATAAAGAAAAGCACCATTAGGAGCATCGTCGCAATCAGGAAAAAGTTCCTGTTGTGGAATGCCGATGGAGCTTTAGGCTTATTACTCATAGGTTTCCTTTATTCGAGGTGGAATTCCGTAAATTTGCAGGATTTGCTTTCCGTCGGAAAAAACGGGGAAGCAATCTCTGACAAAAGCCGGAACTCCATTGTCTTCGAACCATTTTTTGAGCGATTTGGATCTTCCGCTCGGAGGTGTATAAACATCTCCATCTAAACGAAAGCGCCATTCGCCCAAAGGGGCTCGTTTTTTTTCAAAAAGATACAAATTGTGGACTTTGGAATCCTGCAAGGATCTGCAAAACCAAAGGATATGGCGCGATTTTTCAAAAATCAGGGATTTATTCCGATTTGCAAAATTTGATTTGAAATCGACTGTATTGGGATACTCGAATCCGAGGTTCTGTAGCCAGATTCTTAAAAGTTCTGCGGCGCCCTTTTCGCTTTTTTGACTCAAGGCGTCCCAAGCGGAATCGTGCAGAGCTAAAATGTGCTCGTAAGGCGCAATTTCTTCGGGGAAAGGCCAAAGGGAAGGGGGAACGATTTGCGGTTCGAACTCTTGCTCGATTTGGCAAAGGATTTTCTCGTAGATGCGAGAGCCGACTTGGGCGATCCGGCACAGCTGTTTTACCGCTTGTACATTTTCTGCTTCGATCCGAGGCAGGATTGCGTGGCGGATAAAGTTGCGTTCAAAGGCTTTGTCCGCATTGGTTTCGTCTTCACACCAGCTTAAATGATTCTTGACTGCGTACGCTTCGATTTCGGATCGAGGAATGTTTAAGAATGGGCGGTAAACGCCGTCGTTACGAATAAATTGAATTCCGCGAAGCCCTTTGAGGCTCGTGCCGCGGCGAAGGCGCATGAGAAGCGTTTCTGCTTGATCGTTTGCATGGTGCGCGGTCAGAATAGCGTCTGCACGGCAGTTTGAACGTGCGGCGATTTCGAAGAATGCCTTGTAACGGGCTTTCCGCGCATTTTCTTCAACAGAGCCGGATGCTTTTAAGGATTCACCGTCTAAATGGTGAATAAAAAGCGGAACGTTCAGCAGTCGGGCGAGTTCCTTGACGAAGGCTTCGTCCCGGTCTGCGGTTTCTTTGCGAAGCCCGTGGTGAACGTGGGCAAATGCAATCCAGTCGAGCCCCAAATCCTTTTGATTTTGTACAAAGTAATGGGCAAGGCAGACGGAATCGACTCCTCCGGAAACGGCAAGAAGCAGTCGTTTCCAGCCACGCCTTTGAAGTTGTCTGAGAATGCTTACTTGTCGCACTTTTTGAAGAAGCAGGAGCGGGCGCCGGTATGGCAAGCGACCTGTGGCCCTTGCATGCGGACTTCAAAAAGGAGTGCATCACTGTCGCAGTCCGCGTACCAGTTCACAACGGTCATCACGTTGCCGCTCGTATCTCCTTTGTGCCAGTATTCCTTTCGGCTACGGCTCCAAAAAACCATTTCGCCGCATTCATTTGTACGTCGAAGCGCTTCTTCGTCCATCCAAGCCATCATCAGCACGTCGTGCTTGTCGGCATCCTGAACGATTGCCGGGGCAAGTTTCTTATCGCCGAATTCCACTTCAAACTTGACGTCTTTCATTAAATCTTCAAACTTCATGCAAATTCCTTAGGAACGGATCTGACCTTCGCCAATCAAAACCCATTTGTAAGTGCAAAGGCTTTCGACGCCCATCGGGCCGCGGGCGTGAATCTTGTCTGTTGAAATGCCGACTTCTGCTCCGAGACCGTAAACGCCACCGTCTGCAAGACGGGTGCTTGCGTTCACCATTACGCTCGAAGAATCGACGTGCGCAAGGAAGTATTCCTGCACCGCCTTGTCTTCGGCAATCACGGATTCCGTGTGACGGCTCGAATTCTTTTCGATGTGGTCGCAGGCTTCTTCCACATTCTTCACAAAGCGAATGCTGAGCTTGAAGGCGAGATATTCGTGATGGTAACCGTCTTCTTCTTCAAAGTCCTTGACGTCGGAAAGACGAGTCTGAGTTTCCTTGTCACCAAAGAATTCCACATTCTTTGCGCGAAGCGGATCGAGAATTTTCTTGACATCGGCGTCGGAAAGGGCGCTGTCCAAAAGAAGGGTTTCCATGGTGTTGCAAGTACCGCAACGCTGAGTCTTCGCGTTTTCGACGATCTTTGCAGCCATGTCGATGTTTGCGGATTTGTCCACGTAAATGTGGCAAATGCCGTTAAAGTGCTTGATCACCGGAATAGAACTCTGATTGGTCACAGCGCGAATCAGGTTTTCACCTCCGCGAGGAATGACGAGGTCCAGGTAGTCGCGCATTTTGAGAAGCATACCGACGATGGAGTGGTCCGCATATTCTACGAGCTGAACCGCATCTGGATCGACGCCGAACTTTTGCAGAGCGTCACGGAAAATATTTGCCAAAATCTTCGAAGAGTAAAGCGATTCCTTACCGCCACGGAGAATGACCGCATTGCCAGCCTTAAAGCAGAGCGCGGCACCGTCAATCGTCACATTTGGACGGCTTTCGTAAATGAAGAAAACGCATCCCAGCGGAACACTTACACGGGAAATGTCCACGCCGTTATCAAGCTTGCGCTGTTCCAAAACCTTACCGAGCGGATCGGCAAAAGTGGCGATCTGCTCCACGCCTGCCGCGATTCCTTCGAGACGTTCATGGTTGAGTGTCAGACGGTCATACTTGGCCGGGGAAATCTTGTCTTTGAAAGCTGCGAGATCCTTTGCGTTTTCTTTGAGAATGAGTTTCTCGTTTTCACGCAAAGACTTGGCCACTTCGAGAAGGACCTGGTTACGGACATCCGCACGGACAGTGCGGATACGGGCAGATGCGGATCTTGCCTTTTTAGCAAGTCCGAGAGCGTATTCATGAATTTCTTCTGAAGTCATATCGTCAAATTAGCAATTTTTAAGCACCGCGTTTTTATTCAAAAAAGAATGTCCTTTTTTTCGGACGACAATTGGAAAGTGTATGTGTTTTTTTTATAATTCGCCGAAAAATTGAAAATTGCAATCCATCGTGGAGGAAATATGAAAAAAATGATGTTGCTCGCAGCTTCTCTTGGTGCTTTTGCTTTGACAAGCTGTTCCAATTATTCGCGTAGACCCTATACGGAAATCCCTCTCGCCGAAGGGGAAGAAGAGGTCGCTCCGAACGAATTCTGCGCTTTCGAAGATTTCCCGAAAGATGTCCCGTTCAAATATGTCCACGTCGTTAAAGCTTCGAAGATGCTTTATGCCGATCCGAAATCCTTGCGCCCAGCGATTGAAAAAATGGTGCGTAAGAGAGGAGGAAACGCCGTCGCCAATTACCATGAAAATATTCGCTTCGGCGCCTTCTCGCTTACCATAGTGCGCCCGGTTGCTAGCGGGGATGCCATCACCATTTTGAATACGCGAGGCAAGACTTGCGAAGAAATGGGTGGCCAATCTTTTACCAAGTAACGCCGAGGTTGCCGCTCATGCGGTATCCCTCGTAATCGCCGAGGTAAAAGCTTTGGCTGTAATTCGCCCAGAGCCATTCAAGCGGGGTGAATTTGATGCCGAAGCCGAGTTCGCGGTAGTGGAGGGTCGTTTTGTCGGCGAGATAGGTTCTGTCTGTCGGATCGTACGGCGTATGGATGTCGTAAAGGTTTCCACCGAATGCGGTATCCTTTGCGACGTTTGACGCAAAGAGCTTCATTTCCAGATCCTTGTACGCGGCGCGGACTTCCGTGTAGAATTCGCGAGAGTTCGGTCCAAGATTCGATCCAAAGCTTTGTCCGTAATGCGTGTACGTGTATCCGGCTCCCTTGTGATGCGTATAGACCCAAGGCTCTATCCAGGTAAATTCAGAGTAGTACGAAAGCAGGATCGGTCCGATTTGACGGTTGTCCGTTCCAAGGCCGAGACTTGCCGCCCATTTGTTGCCCCACCAGGAATCGTTGAACATGCTGGTGGGCGTTTTCATGTCGTCCCACAAAAGTTCGCCGTAGATTTCCCAGTTCGGAATCGTTTTGACGCTTATATCAAACGAAATGCTCGTATTTTCCAAGTCCCCGGTGTAATGTTCGCAGAAGAGGTACGGAATAAACGGAGCCGCATAGATCCATTCAAAGCCTCGGTTCGTACTGTCGGCATCTTCGTTCGGATTGGAATCTTTGGCTTCCACGGTGGAACCGTAAACGATTGTTTCGCTTAAGCCGAAATCAATGTTCCAGGGGAGTTCCAAGTTCAAACGGTGCGCATGGAAATATTTTCCCTTGTGTTTGTCGTGGTAAAGCTTGCCTGCGTACTGCGTGTATGTCACCGGTCCAATTTCGAATTCATAGCCAAAGTAAGGCGTTGGAGCAGGAATCGCAATACGGTCGGTGGAATCCATCCACGGACGGTAATTGTGGTCTGCGCCACGGAGCGTTAATTTGTTACGACGCGCCGGTCCCCAGGAAAGATAATCGACGCCACCCATCATGCGGATGTTTTCGTTAAAGCGGTATTCGCTTGCTGCAGTAAAGGTGTCCCAGGTTCTGGAACTGGGGCTTTGTACGTTGTAAGGAATGCCGTTGTATGGATTGTAAGCCTTGTCTTCGTAAGTGCGAGTGGTGCGGTCGCTCATCACGCTCGCACTGGCGTGGAAGGTAAAATTCTGGGTGATCGCTCCGTTGATGTACAAATTCACAAACAGGCTGTTTTCCACATGCTTGTCGTCTTGATCGGTATTTGTAAAACGCGAAACGGAAACGGAATCGCCGAGAGTACCGCGAATTCTGAAGTAGGCGGAGGAATCTCCAAAACCGATATGTCCCGGTTCCACAGCAAAAGCTGAAAGCGCACAAATGGCAAAACTCAAAAAAGCAAATAAGAATGAACGTTTCATTTTAAAATTCCTTTCCCATTCAAAGAAAAGAGAAGAAGTTTCCAATGGATTCTGGCGTTATCCCGAGCCGATTTCTTGAAAAGTGCAAAAGGAACGAGCATTCCCAGGCGCAAAAGGCTGCGGACAAATCGGAAGATACGCGAGAGAACCGCTCCACCATATCCAAAATGCTTGCGGTAAAAGTATAGCTGGGAAGAGTCGTGTTGCAGACTCCGCGAAAGCACGTTCTTTGCTGAACCACCGCCCAAGTGAACAATCGGAGCTTCCGCATTCAAAAGAAAGCGGTAACCGAGCTTGCGCGCTCGATATGCAAAATCCTGATCCTCGTAATACATGAAAATTTTTTCATCAAACATGCCCACGTCGAAAAACGTTTGAACGGGCATCATCCAGCAGACGGCATTGATCCAATCATTCGAAAGAAAATGCGTTTCTGCTACAGCCTTCAATTCGCCGTGAAGCCTTTTGTCTGCGCCACGGACCGTGCGGAAGGCGTTCAAAAAAAACTCTGCGTGCGAAAGAAAACGGTAATCCGTCCGTTGTAGACTTCCGTCCCGATTTTTGACGAGAGGGGCAAAAATCGTTTTGCCAGAATCTTTTTCGGCGTCTTCCCGAAGCTTTTCCATCGCTTCGACGGTCACAATTGTATCGTTGTTCAAAAAACAGACGAAGTCAAAGTTTTCATTTTTAAGACTTCGGCAAAGTGCTTCGTTGTTTGCAAACCCAAAGCCTTTGTTCTTGGAAAGCGCGTAGACTTTTGCCTGAGGAAAATCGACTGCGAGTTTTTGAGGCGACCCATCGGAACTCGCATTGTCTGCAATCGCAATTCTCCAGTGCTCGGACGGGAGCTTGGAAAGAACCGATAGGCAGTCCTTTGTCATCGCGTATCCGTTGTAAGTCACAAGGACAATCAGCGTTTTCATTTGGCCTCCGCGTGGAGCTTTTCGAAAATCGCTTTCAATTTTTTGGCGGCGTGTTCCCAGGAATATCGCTTGATGACAGACAGACGCTTTTTATTTTCCTTTTCGGAATAGGAAACTTTTTCGGGATGCGCGTAAAGGTCTTCAATCGCCTGGGCAATGCTTTCGGGATTGTTCGGGTCAAAATAGATGCCGAGCGTCCCTAAAAATTCTTGCATCGGCGAATCCTTGGAAACGAGAACGCGGGCTCCGTTTTGCAAAGCTTCGAGGGCAGGAAGTCCAAAGCCTTCGTAAAGCGTGGGGAAGACAAAGCCTTTGCAGGTCCTGTACAGTTTCTGCAATTCTTCAGAGCAGACAAAACCGAGAATCTCAATGGAATCTTGAACGGGAGAATTCTCTAGCAAATCGTGGAACGCCTTGTTGTGCCAGCCTGCGGGACCTGCGATTTTAAGCTTGGGCGAAACTCCCTTGGCGTGTAGAATTTCAAGCGCTTGGATTAAGCGGGGGAGATTCTTACGCGGTTCCATGCTGCCCGTGAAGAACAAGAAGTCTTCTTTAGGAAGGGGTTCCTGGATCGTGTTTTGGCTGGAAATGCCGTTCGGAATAATGCGGAGCTTTTGCTTCGGGATCGACGGGTAGAATTTTTTGAGTTCCCGTGCAGTGAAGTTCGAAATGCAGAGAAGAATGTCGGATTTGGAAAGCGAACGTGTGCCGTAGTACTGTGTAATCGTTCGTACACTGCGTTCCATCGTTTTCGGGAATCGGCGATAGACAAAATCGTGAACGGTCAGAATTTTGCAAATGCCTTTCGGTCTGCGCAAAAAAAGCGTCTGTTCCGGTCCCCAGCAAACATCGATCTTATGTTCTTTGGCAAGGCTCGGCAGTTCGAACTGTTGCCACAGGATTCCCGGCAATTTCGTCTTGGAAATATGGTACGAAAAGTTCGTCGCAAAAAGACGGTAAGCGACCGGCGACGGAGAAAACAGAATGTATTCGTTCGTGTAATCGATCTTCTGCAATTCGTCGAGCAGGCTTTCCAAATAGACTTTGAGCCCTGCGGAATTCGAACGTAACAATTTAACGTCAATACCGATGCGCATCAGGATTTCCCCAACAGGTGCTTACAAATCGGATATCCGAGCGAGGCTCCCAAAATCTTTTTCACTCGCTTCCAAGGTGTACAACCCGGATACAGCGCTTCTTGATTTTTCCAGAGCCAGGGAATAGCGGAAAAGTTCGGAGAATGTTCGAGGCTTGTCTTCAAAAATTCCCGGTAGCGTTCCACAAAAAGGATTTCTTGCGTCGAAAGATCCAAACGGTCTGCTACAGCCAGCAAACCTTCTGCAACAGCCTGATTGATCTTTAACGATTCCGACATGGAAATTTTAGGAGCGATTCCGACGGAATTTTGATCGTGGATTCGGTAATTTAAAACCGCTTCCGGAATCGCTTGGACGCTTCCGTTTTTAGCGGCGCAAAGGGTAATCCATTCGTCGTAAACCGGAATCCATTCCGGGATCGGCAAAATCCGGGAAAGAAGGGATGCCTTAAAAAGCGAAAGGCAACCGTTTGCGTTGTTCGTTCCCGAAAGTCGTGCGCAGACAGGAATCTCTAAAGGAATGCCCGCCAAGTCTCTCCAGGATTGCGCGATTTGCTTCCCTTCGGCATTGATCACGTGGGCGTCGCCAAAAACAAAGATCGGTGCGTCTTTCAAAAGAAAGGCTTTTTCCAAAACTTCAAATTTATGCGGAAGCCAAATATCGTCCTGGTCAGCGATGGCGACGAGGTCGTTTTTTTCAGCGACTTTTTGGATTTCTTTCAGCGCATCCGAAAAAGCTTGCCGATGCCCGCCGTTTTTTGGGCGTACAAGAATTTGCATGGGAAGTTTCGAAGCGTATTCCTGGAGGATCGAAAGGGTGTTGTCATTCGAGGCGTCGTCGACAGCAACGATACGGTCGGCTTGGCGATTCTGCGTCAGCAGAGAATCGAGCATCGGAGCAAGGAACCGTTCTCCGTTATAAGTGGCGAGTGCGACGAAAATTTTAGACATAATTTTTAATAAAATAGTATAAATTAGGGCTATATGGTACCAAAGAAGAAAGTCGTTATTGTCTGTGACAAGAACTCGAGAACCAGTTTCGGGCGTTTAACGCTCGATTTGGAACATACGCTATTCGCGGATTTTGATGTTTCGATTCTTTGGTTGAAGACTCCCAAGTATTTTCCGGACGACGACAAGGCGCTCCCGGAAGAACGCGGAACCAAGAGCTCTTCGATTTGGGCAAAGTCTTTGCACATGGGTTTTTACAAATTTCGCGAACCGTTTGTGGAATATTTGCAAAAGCTTGACCCGACGATTGTCTTTTTCATTCGCCCGGAACTCGGCTTTTTGGTGCCAGTCGCCAAAAAGGTTTGCCCGAAGTCGAAAACGGTCGTGCTGATCCATGACACCTTTGCGGAAACGCTTTATCCGTTCAGCGTCAAGTTCAAACTGATTTCCATGTTCTATGCGAAACCGACTGCCAAGGCGGACGGCTTTGTGTACAACTCCCGTTATTCCAAAAGGGAAGCGGAAAAATATTACGGTATCGCCGGCCGCCCGAATGCGGTGACGGGACTTCCGCTGAATTCGCTTTACTACAATCAGAATTCCGACCGGATGCTCTACCGCTCCATGCGCAAATCTTTCCGTGAAGATTTGGGCATCAAATCTTTTAAGGCGATGGTCTTGAACGTGAGCCTGCCCGAAAAGCGCAAGAATATCGCGACCTTCTTTGACATGGCAAAGGCTCGTCCGGATGTCGCTTTTGTGCGTATTGGAAAGGTGAACCGTTACGTTCAAATGCTTTTGGAAGAACGTCACTTGAAAAACGTATTCCATTTCACAAGTCTTTCGGTGACGAACCTGCGAGAATTCTATCGCCATGCGGACCTGTTTGTGCAACCGTCCTTTCAGGAAGGTTTCGGCCTGCCTCCGCTTGAAGCGATTGCCTGTGGAACTCCTGTTGTTTGCGCGAGGACGACCGCCTTGGCCGAAATCTTTTCGGACGTATGCCCGACCGTTTCTCCGGCGACGGATGTGCAGGGTTACTTGGACGTGTTGCAGTCGGTGATGGACGGCAAGTATGAATATAATGCTGAAAAGGTCTCTGAGCTGCTTGCGCGTTACAGCATCAAGACGATTGCAGATAAATTAAGCGCCTTCTTCTATTCGATTCTCGACCGCTGAGTTTTAACGCGTCGAAACCTTTTCAAACATTTCTTTTGAAAAACGAGAAAGCTCGGTTACCGCTAAGGATTTTGCATTGAGCTGTTTTCGATTTTTAAACAGGGCGTTCAGCGCTGCGGGATGGCGCAGGGCGAACTTCAAATACTGGATGATGTCCAGGTCTTTGTAATAGACGCGTCCGAGTTCGCGGATGCGGTCCGGCTTGGAATATTGCTTGGCGGCGACGGATTCGATTTCGATGCGCGGTGTGGCAAAGAGGTTCGCTCCCAAATGCAAAGCGCGAAGTCCCAGATCAAAAAAACGGATGTCGGTTTTGAACTCGGGGTCAAAGCCGTGTAACGCGTGGAGAAGGCGTGTAGAATAAATGCCGCATTCCGGAGAAACGCTTGCAATCGGACGGATTTCTCGGTCTCTGTTACTGCGGAATTCTTCTTCGAGTCCGCGCTTTTGATCGATTAAAAATCCTGACGAAAATACCTGGTGCGATTCAGCATGAAGGACGCGCGGAGCAAAGGCGTCTGCGTAAGGAAACTCCACGCAGATGTCGGCGACCGCATTCAGAAAATCGCGCGTCATGCGAATGCCTGGGGAAACGAGGATCGTCCATTCCGCATCCAGTTCCGGTAGAACTTCCGAAAAATTTTCGGCAAAAAACCATCCAAGAGCACGGTCCTCGATTGAAGGACAGAGCCTTTCCTTGGAAAGCACGATGATATCAAACTGTTTTTGCATTAGAAACGAAGTCCAAGCCCTACGCGATGTTCCATACCGAGATTCTGTGGCAGGTAAGAGAAGGCGTAGTCAACGGAGAAGCTCGATCCCGCATAGCCGAGACCGAGGCTGAAAAGACGGGCGTTGTTCGTTTCATTAGGACGGTCTGCAGAAGAGAAAAGTTCTTTAAAGTCGCGAGAGAGATCGAGCCACGTCCGGGAGAAGCCCGCTCTTACAAAAAGGTTCGATCCGATGACGTATTCCGCACCGAGTGCGACTGCCGGTTCTGCATAACGGGGGAATGTCAGCTCCGAATAAAGCGAAAGGCGCGGGAGAGCTCCTGGAATGTAAAAGCCCGAAAGCGCAAAAACTTCTTCAAGACCGTAATCGGTATCGCCTTTGTCCACATAAGCGCGGATCATCTTACCGAAGTTGCGGGCAGCAAAACCAAGACCGTATTTGCGGGACGAGGACTGCCAAAGAACGCCCCAGTCAAAAGCGAGAGCCATGGCTGTTTGGTCTGTTCCATCGTTTGCCAAAAGGTCGGTTGCAAACTTGATTGTGGAACCGAATTGGAAATGGGGGAACGGAAGGGAAAGGGATAGAGCGGTGACAGAACTCTGCGGACTGTAGGTTTTGCCGGTCTCGTTACCCAGGTCGTCGTAACCGTCGACATCTCCATAGCGAATCCAACCGTAGCTCAGCTCCGCGACCATCGCGCCGACTCGCCTTGCGTAAGCGATGTATCCTTGGTTTTCGGCGAGTTCACTCGTTTGCCAAGAAAAGGAAACCGCATTTTTTTGATTGGAGTCTAAAACGATTGCTGCAGGATTCTGTAAAACGGATCCTGGGTTCGAGGACGGCTTTGCGGCATTCGCATTTTCCATGGCTGCACTGCGTGCGCTGTAGAAGGACCCGAGGAACGCAAAAGCTTCTTCACCGGTATCGTTTTTTTTGAAGTACGCCTGTGAAGCGGTTATGGTGAAAAGAACCGTTAGAACGAAAATGAAATTTTTTTTCAAAAAAAACATGCTTATAATTTACAAAAAAGAGAATCTTTACTAAATTATGTCCGTCGGGCTAATAGCTCAGTTGGTAGAGCAACGCCCTTTTAAGGCGTGGGTCGAAGGTTCGAGCCCTTCTTAGCTCACGAAAACCGACCGTGTTACATGTAATGCGGTCGGTTTTTCGTTTTTAAAGCAAAAAAACGCCTCGATATCGAAACGTTTTCAAATTTTTGGGGTAAGCTAGGGCGAATTTACGGGGAAACGGAGATGACGTCGTATAGGGCGTCGCGTTCCACGGGAATGAGTCCTTCGTTCTGGATGAGTCCGCGCATTTTTTCGGGGCTCATGCCGACCCAGGTGTCGGCTCCTGCGGCATGGGTAATCTTCTCTTCCATAATCGTACCGTCGAGGTCCGAAGCACCGGCATGGATCGCTTTCATCGCTGTCGGAATGCCTGTCTGGATCCAGTAGGCTTTGATATGGGGGAAGTTGTCCATAAACAAACGGGACACGGCAATTGTGCGCAGAACGTCTTCTTCGGAGGCCTTATGCCCGACTTTGTGACCGAGCGGATTGTTTTCCGGATGGAAAACGAGCGGAATGAAGGCAAAGAATCCCGGCGCCTCATCCTGCAATTTTCGTAAAAGCGACATGTGCTCGATGCGGTCTTCGATCTTTTCGATATGGCCAAAAAGCATGGTTGCATTGGTCGGAATGCCCATCAGGTGCGCTTCCTTGTGCACTTCGAGCCATTCTGCGCCGGTTTCCTTTTTACCGCAGATCTTGTGGCGGATTTCTTCGCCGAGAAGTTCCGCGCCTCCGCCCGGCAAAGCGTCGAGACCAGCGTTTTTTAAGTCTTGAAGAACGTCACGCACGTGACGCCCGGCGAGCTTTGCAAAGTGGCAGATTTCGACTGCGGTAAAGGCTTTGAGGTTTACCCCGGTGAACATCTTGCGGAGCGTGGCGAGCATGTTCAGGTAATATTCAAAAGGATGGTCGGGATGCAGACCGCCGACGATATGGAGTTCCTTCGCACCGCTTTGGACTGCGGCCCTTGCCTTGGCGATGATTTCTTCTAAAGTCCAGTCGTAGGCGTTGGAATCCGTTTTTTTGATTTTGGAAAAGGAACAGAAGGAACATTTGAGAACGCAGACGTTTGTGTAATTGATCTGCCGATTATTGACCCAAAAAACATTCTTGCCGTGACGCGCTTCTTTTTTTGCATTTGCCATGGCGCAGAGTTCATCCAATGGAGTTTTGAGGAATAGGTCCAAAGCTTCCTGTTCGGAAATTCTCATGTCGGCATTCCTTTCTTGTAGTTCACTTTTGCCCAAAAATATAAAATTTGGGCCTTTTTTCATATTAAAGAGGCTAAAATAGTTGATGAATGTAAATATTTTATTAGTATTGCTGTAGATGGGGAGATTAAACCCTGGATCGCTGTTTTATTTGGTGGTTATTTATTTATGAGATTTTTGTTGACAGACTCGTGCTTTTATATCTGTTCATTGATGATCATGCTGAGCTGTAGCATCTATTACTATAGCCATAAAACTCCGCAGAAAGATCGTAGCAAGGTTTTTGAACTCATCATGTTCAATATACTTTTCACGTCGATTGCCTCTTTGATCGCTACGTCGATGGAGCCGCTGGTGACGACTGACATGAATTTTTACAATTATGTGCAACAGTTTGCAGAGACCATCTATTTCGCCCTCCATGTGCTACTCGCTCCGCTTTTTGCCCTATATGTCGTTTTTGTGAATAATTGGGGGGATAATCATTCTACAAAAAGCATCTTTTTATTCCTTTCTCCGGCACTCCTTCTTGAACTCTTTGTGCTGACGAATCCGCTGACGGGTTTGATCTTCTATTATCAGGACAATGTTCTTTTTACCCGTGGTCCGATGGAACTTTTGATTTATGCGGAATCGGCGGGGTATTTGCTTTTTATGATTCAGCAGCTTTGGCTCTACCGTTCGATTCTTTTGAAGACAGCGGCTGTTGTCCTTTGGATTTTTATCGGGTGCGGTCTTTTCGGCATGGTGGTGCAGCTCCTGTTTCCGTGGTTAAAACTTGAACTTTTCTGCGAAGCGATTTCCCTGATGGGCGTAATGCTCTTGATCGAAATGGACGATTTCCATACCGATTCGATGACAGGGGTTTACAACCGCCACATGTTCATCGCGGACAACGATCGCTATATCCGTTCCAATCGCAAGTACATGGTAATGGTGATTACGCTTTTGAACTACAATAGCTTTCTGCGTATGCTCAAGAACGAAGACTTGGAAGAGATGGTAAGAAACATCATCCATTGGGTCATCAAGAATTCGCGAGGCACCGTTTATCGCATCGCGCGCAATAAGATCGGTATCATCACGAATCAGGGTCGCATGGAATGTAACCAATTTGCCATGTTCTTCAAGGAATGCACGCACAGCAGCGATGTGCATCTGAACATGCTCAACAATGTCTCGCTTTCGCTGTCCGCTTCTATCGACATCGTATGCGTTCCAGATGAAATTTCCAAGCCTGAACTTTTGATAGAACTCAGCGAAGAACTGCATGATGCAATCAAGCCGGGCTTGATCGTTCACTGCGAAGAAGATGTTGAAAAAGTCAAGCGTCGCGTGGAACTGGAACAGATTCTGAAGAAGGCGATCCAGGAAAAAAGCTTTGAAGTGAATTACCAGCCGATTTGGAACGTGGAAACTTCTTCATTTGACTGTGCAGAAGCACTGGTGCGCTTGCACGATCCGGTCTTTGGAAGTATTCCTCCGATGGAATTCATTCCGATTGCGGAACAGAACGGCATGATCAATGACATCGGACGCATCGTCTTTGAAAAGGTTTGCCTGTTCTTACACGACAATGAGCCGAATCGCTATGGTTTAAAAGAAATCGAAGTGAACTTGAGCATTTTCCAGCTGTATGTGGAAAATACGGATGTGATGTTCCGCAACATCATGGAAAAGTACGGGGTGACTTCGAAACAGATCAATTTGGAAATCACGGAATCGTCGGCTTTGAACGAAAATGGCATCGTCAAGGAACACTATGAAAAGTTGCGCCGCCTCGGATTTACATTCTCCCTGGACGACTTCGGTACGGGCTACTCGAATTTGATCCAGGTGATTAGCAACGATTTCAAGAACATCAAGCAGGACAAGGGTCTCCTTTGGGATACCAAGAATCCGAACTCGCACAAGTTCCTGGTGGAATCCATCAACATGATTCGCAAATTCCGCTTGGACGTGATCCAGGAAGGCGTCGAAACCAAGGAACAGCTCGAACTTGTTCTGAATGCAGGCGCAAACAAGATTCAGGGTTACTACTTCTCAAAGCCGTTGGACGCGCCGTCCTTCTTGGACTTTATCCGTTCTAGAAACGCTTCGACAAATCCGGTACATGCTTAAAATTGGATGAACTAAAAAGAAAACCCGTCAGAAGCCTGACGGGTTTTCTCGTAAAAAGTTTGATTTGAATTAGACCTTGAGAGTCTTCTTGAGAGCAGCAACCTTGTCGGTCTTTTCCCAGGTGAAGCGTGCGCCGGTGCGACCGAAGTGACCGAGAGCGGCAGTTGCCTGGTAGCCCGGCTTCTTCAGGTCGAGCATCTTCACGATGCCGGCCGGGGAGAGGTCGAACGTCTTGGAAACGACTTCTTCGATCTTGCGATCGTCCACCTTCCCGGTGCCGAAGGTGTTCACGAGAATGGAAACCGGCTTCGAGTAACCGATGGCATAAGCGAGTTGCACTTCGCAACGGTGTGCGAGCCCTGCTGCCACGATGTTCTTTGCCACGTAGCGGGCTGCGTAAGCGGCACTGCGGTCGACCTTGCTCGGGTCCTTGCCGCTGAATGCGCCGCCTCCATGGCGGCCCATGCCACCATAGGTGTCTACGATGATTTTACGACCGGTAAGGCCGCAGTCGCCGTGCGGACCGCCGACGACAAACTTGCCGGTCGGATTCACAAGGTAACGGGTCTTTTTGTCGAGGAGCTTCGCCGGGATCACCTTCTTGATGAGCTTTTCGACGATTTCCTTTTCGATCTGGGAATGCTTCAGTTCCTTGCCCTTCACGAATTCGTCGTGCTGGGTGCTAATGACGATCGTGTCAACGCGGACCGGATTGTCGTTTTCGTCATATTCGACGGTGACCTGCGACTTGGCGTCCGGACGAAGCCACTTGATCTTGCCCGATTCGCGAAGGTTCTGGATTTCTTCCATAAGCTTGTGGGCAAGAGAAATCGGGAGCGGCATCAATTCCTTGGTTTCGTTCACGGCGTAGCCGAACATCATGCCCTGGTCGCCGGCGCCCTGCTTGTCGTCTTCCTTGCCATCGGCTGCCTTGGCATCCACCCCCTGGGCGATGTCCGGAGACTGCTTGTCCATGGCGACGAGAACGGAGCAACCCTTGTAATCAAAGGCGAGTTCCGGATTCACATAGCCGATGCTCTTGATTGTTTTGCGGGCGATCTGCTGGTAGTCAATGACAGCCTTGGTGGTGATTTCGCCGGAAATGACGACGAGACCTGTATTGACGAGGGTTTCGCAAGCGACGCGGCTATTCGGGTCCTGAGCGAGGCAGGCGTCGAGGATTGCGTCCGAAATCTGGTCGCAAACTTTGTCTGGGTGTCCTTTGGACACGGATTCGGAAGTAAAAAGATAGTGGGCCATAAAGGTTCCTGTACAGGTGTGTTTTTGTTTATCTATGCGTAAATTTATAAAAACGCATAATGTGTGGCAATGGATTTAGCGGTTTTTTTGGAGTATTTCGCTAGGGCTTTGTGACTTTTGACCTAAATTTAGGATATGAAACTCAAAGATTTCTCAAATTGGCTGGATAAGTTACTCGACCCGAAATCCTTTAAGGATTATTGCGTGGACGGGCTCTGCATTGAAGCGAATGATCAGGTGACGAAGGTCGTGACAGGCGTGAGCTTTCGCGATCGCTTGATCGATGCTGCGATAGAAGAAAAAGCGGACTGCATTCTGGTGCATCATCCGAATGGATTTTGGAAAAACGAAGATCGTATTCCGGTGGGGCATTACGGCGAGCGTCTTCGCCGCATGTTCCAGAATGGCATTTCTCTTTACGGTTACCATTTGCCGTTGGACGGCCACATGGACATTGGCAACAATGCCCTGATCGCGAAAGCGATGGGCTTGAGCGTAGTGGACGGCTTTATGTTCGAAGGCGAAAAGCCCGTGGCCGTCATTGCGGAATTTGACACTTGTGTTTCGAAGGAAGAATTTCTTGCTTGTGCCGAAAAGGCTTTTGAGCATGGAGTCCAGAATGCTCTGTTGTACGGTTCAAATCAAATTCACCGTGTTGCTATCTGCAGCGGCTCGGGCGCAAGCGGCATTGAAGAAGCTCTGGACTTGGGATGTGACGCTTTTATTACCGGTGAAATCAAGGAAGCGGTTCCCATCACCTGTGAAGAGCTCAAATTCAACCTGATCCACTGTGGACATCATCGCACGGAAATCTTTGGCGTGCGAGCCTTGGCGGATAAAATTCAAAACGAACTACACATTCCGGCGAAGTTCGTTGATTTGGATAATCCGATTTAAGAGCTTATTACTTCAAAGAATTAAATTCTGCACACTGGAGTTCTTCGAGGCGGTTACCCATAGCCTGGTTACGGGTACGGGCGTTGCCGAATTTTTCCGGGATGCGGAAGCAGTATTCATATTCGTTGCCGGCATCGGTCGGAATTGTGAGCTTGAACGCGCGGACTCGGTTCTCGCGTTTTTTGCTTGTGCCGCGGTAACCTTCGTGGTACTCGTAGCGGTTGCGAATTTTCTTTAAGCGGGATTCCTGGTCAAAGCGCAATTCTTTGGTGATAGGTCCGGAAAGTTCGACGGGGAAGTTTCCCGGAATGCGAAGTTCTAGACGGTCTTCTGCCATGACGATTTTCGCGTCTTTCGGAGCAATCAGGTAGCGTTCTTTGGCAATGTTGCGGTAGGACCTAAAGCGGACGGTGCGGACACCGCAGAGTTCTTTCATGTCCGGTTGTTCGACGAAATCGATTTCGCGGCATACGGGTGGCATGTTGTCTGGCATTTCCAGGTTACTGCCGTCGGATGTTCCTCCGCAGGCATTCAGCAGGCATAAGAACAAACAGCAAAATCCCAACGCAATTTTAAAATTCATAGTTTTAATATAATTCCAAGAGTTATAAAATGCTTGCAAAAATCTAAAAATGTTGAATTTTATTGGATTTTTAAGAGCAGAGAATCCAAACGGACGGTGAGCTTTTTTGCACCTGAAAGACCTAGATGGTCATCATTTGCAAAATCTTCGGATTCGTAATCGTTTTTGCCATTCTTGTATTCGTCCAAGATGTAGAAATTGTCTTTGACTTTTGCGATGGAATCGAGTGTGTTCAAAAGCATTTTGGCGTCCGAAAGCGAAGGTCCGTAACGTCCCCAGATGTTTTCCTTGGAAATGTAGAGCGGGTTTTGCGGGAAGACGATGCCGACAACGTTGACCCCATAGGTCCTAGCGACGTCGATAATTGAGCACAACTTCTGAATATTGTACTCGGCGCTTGTTTTGTTGTATTTCGAAAAATTCACTTCGGGATTTTCGCTGTAGCCGGTGGAATGAGACTTGTAAAGTCCGCGGTTATAGGCGTAAGTCCCGTATTCATTTGGATCTGGGGAAATGTTGTCCACGACATATTTTCGCATAAAGGCAGGCACGCCGTCGCTCCAGAAATCATGATGGGCATCGTAGAGGTAACCTGGGACGCTATGATAGAGTTCTAAGAAATCTTCATCTGTAAAGATCCAGCGGTCGATATCCAGGGCAATCGCAATCGTTTTGATCTTTGGCTCGTGCGGCAGGTAATAATGGCTGATAAAGAATTCCGTGCCAGCCATGTCTTGTGCGGAATAAGAATGGTTGACCGCATAGCCCGCCGAAATCAGGGTGGGGTCGATGCCGGAGAAGGAACGGGAAGATCCGGTGATGATCACTTCCGCATAGGAGCGCGTTGTCCAAAACAGATCCATTTTGACTTTAAGAATGCGGCTTGCGAGATTGGACGTTTCGAGCATGTACACGCCAAGACTGTCGATAGAAAGGGTCGTATCAACAGGGAACATGTTTCTTCCTTGTTCGATCCAAAGGGCTGGATGCCAAAGCTCGTTTCCTTCAACGAGGGTCAGAACACTGGAATCACGGATATCGACGAGAACGATTTTGGAATGGCGGCCTTCGGAATCGGTCAATGTGGCAAGGATCAGGTTCGGATTGGTGGTCCATTCGGTGTGGTCAAAGGCGTATCCGTCCGGGGAGGGGATTGCTTGGATCAGTTTGCCGAGACTGTCGGCGATGAGAATGCGTTCGTGGGCAGAATAATTTTCATCTGCGAACTTGCGACCGGTTTCGCTGCCAAAATCTAAGAAGAGAGTGCGCTTGGAAGAATCTTTGGAAAGCGATGCGTTGCAAGCCTGCTCGCCGTTGTACCAGATTGTGTCTGAGTCGTCCGAGTGAACGCGCAAAAGCTTGGATCCGGTGACGGCAAAATTCTTGTCGTAGGAAATCCCTCCGTGATAAGAGCCGTCAAAAAGCTGAGTCAAGCTGCCGAATTCTTTTTTGTTGAATTGAAGCTCATATGTTTTTTCTTGGAAGAAGGTTCCGTCGCTTTCATTGTTTCCGCCCGAAGTTCCAAAGATTAGGCTTGTGTCCGTGTAATTGGTGACATGCCAGCGGGGCTCTGCGGCAGAGACTTTCTTGTAGCGGAAGAAGGTCGTGTCTGCAGCGTTGAAGGCTTGAATGTAAAGAGTATCAAAGCCAGAAATACCTTCCGGTTGCGTCGAATAGGCGATCCATTGGCCGTTCGGTGAAATAGTGAGATGGTAAGGTTCTCCGCGTTTTTTCGGTTCGAAAACCGCATTGTTTCCACAGGCATATTCAATGACGATGATTTTTCCCAGGTCGTCGTCGCGGAAGGCGAGTCTCGCATGGGTCGTGCCAATCTTGGATTTTAGAGCCTGTGCGGAAGCGACCGGGATGATGGTTGAATTTGTCGTGCCTTCGCTGTTGAAATACTGGGCATTTGGAATGGCTCCGACGGCGAGGCGGAATCCGACGTAATTGGTTTTTGTGGAAGATGTGACCGTGTAAACATCACCGCGGGAATACACCTTCATGTTTTCTGGTTTGTTCTGGTAGCTTCCGCCTTTGAGAATCCGTTCTCCGAGGGCTCCTCCGTTGGGGGATCCGATGTAGTTCGCAATGGTCGTATCCTTGAAATTGCCGAGCCAATCATTGACCCATTCCATGGCGTTGCCCGCCATGTCGCAGAGAGTTGTGGAAGATTCCGTGGTGCAAACCGGGTGCAGGGAGTCGTTAGAATTTTTTGAATTCCAGGATCCGTCGGGGGTAAAGCCTCCGAATTCCGCTGCGTAGACCCATTCCGCTTCTGTCGGAAGTCGATAGCCATTGGACGATGGGAAAAAGCTGAGCGCTTCGATACTTGTGCAGTTTCCGTCTACGAACGTCGCTTTGGAGTAAGAATAAGCGGTGTCGAGCTTTTCTTTTTTGCTGCGGGCGTTGGCGGCGAGGATCGCGTCGTAGTAGGTGATGTTTGTCATCGGCAGGGAATCTGCTTTTTCGATGTCCTTGCCGGTCCATTCCGCATATTCTTTGCGGGTGACTTCGTGCTTTCCAATGGAAAAGGCGTAGTCGAAGGAAACCTGCATGGCTGGGGTTTCCGACGAGGAACCTGCCTCATTGGTTCCGAGTGTCGTCGAGTTGGATTTGGCGGGGATTGCAATCATGCCGACATGGAGTGTGTCTGCATTGGGATCTTCTTCATGGCTAGAGCTTCCGCTTGAAGAATCCGAACAGGCGCATATGAGAAGAAACAAAAGACTGATAAGAATTAAATGAGGCATGAATTTACCGAATTTACTTCAAAATAGCAAAAAAGGCTCTTTGTTTCTATTTTCTTTACAGGTTGGACTGCAAAATTGTGCCCCTGTTTATTATAATTGGCACGGCTCGATCTGTTAGGAGATTGAAATTAAACATGCGTATCTATAGCTGGAATGTGAACGGTATCCGCTCTGCAGAAAAGAAGGGGTTCAATGACTGGTTCAAGAAGACCCAGCCAGAACTGCTCTGTTTGCAGGAAACTCGTGCCGAACTGAATCAGGTCCCCGAAGAAATTCAGGCCCCGGAAGGCTATTTCTGCTATTGGAACGCTTGCCAGAAAAAGAAGGGCTACAGCGGAACGGCGATCTTGAGTCAGATAGAACCGGACGCTGTGGAATATGGCTTTGGAATCGATGAATTTGACGAAGAAGGCCGCGTGGTCCAGCTCATTTTCCCAGATTGGGTTTTGAACTCCATCTATTTCCCGAACGGTGGACAGGGCGAAGATCGTGTGGACTACAAGCTCCGCTTTTACGACGCTTACCTCGACAACTGCATGGACTGGATCAAGCGCGGACGCCACGTGGTGACTCTCGGCGACTTCAACACCTGCCATCAGGAAATCGACATTGCCCGCCCCAAGGAAAATTCCGGCATCAGCGGATTTTTGCCGGTGGAACGCGCCTGGATCGACAAATTTATCGCCGCTGGTTTTGAAGATTCCTTCCGCCTCATGCATCCGAATCTGGCAGATTCTTACACCTGGTGGTCCAACCGAGCCAATTCCCGCGAACGGAACGTCGGCTGGCGCATTGATTACGCCTTTGTGGATTCCGCCCTCAAGAGCTATGTGACGGACGCTTCGATTTATCCGGAAGTACAAGGCTCGGACCATTGCCCGATCAGCGTCGATCTTGAACTTCCGTTCCCGCCGATCGATACGAGTAAGGACGAATCTTTTTAACGTTAATATGAGAAAAGCTCCGCGATTGATGCGGAGCTTTTCTTGTATGTATTCAAACCCGCCGGCTAGGCCGGCGGGTTCCTTTTGAAAGAAATCAGTAGAAGTGCTGGACTTCTTGCAGTGTCCCGAACAGTTCGTTTCCGATTTCAAAGCGCGCCTTGATATGCGTATGCAGATCGCGGAATTCTTTTTCGGTGGCGAGGTTCAAAGCATTCAAGTTTTTGTGCATGTTCGAAATAAAACCGGAAACATAGGCACCGCTCTTTTTCGTTTCCATTTCGGAGTCTATATTCTGCAGTTCCTTGTCCGTTTCGATGCGGGAAATCAGGTAACGGGTGGTGGACTGCAGTTCGCTCAAGAAGTAAACGAGCAAGAGTTCTTCCTGGAGAATGCCGCGCGGATTTTCCGTGGAATACCGCCCAATCTTTTCGATTTTTCCGAAGAAAACGGATGCCTGCGCGTATTCGAGACAAGCGGCGAGAGACGTTTCGCACACGCTCATCTTTTCGCCGATGGCGGCAAACCATTCCCGTCGATCTGTCACATTTGCCTGTGTGATAATCGGGGAAAGGGCGCTGAAAGCATAGAAGACTTCTTCGTAACGGCGGTTGCGCATACGGCAGTTGAAGGCGCGGTTTCGAACCGTCTGGTCTTCGACTGGGTGGGTTAAAGTAATCATAGACGGGTCACCTCGTGGACGCCGGAAATCTTGCGGATTTCTTCGATCAAGTGATCGAGCATGTCACGGCGAGCAATGCGGAATACCAGTCGAACGCGACCGTTCTTTTTGCCGGAAACGACACTCATGCGTTCGATAAAGACCTTGGCACGGGCTGTCGCGTCCATGATGTCGGTCGTGATTCCCTTGCGGTCATCGGTGATGATCTTCAGATGGACCAAGAATTCCTTCTTTGAATCGCGATTCCATTCCATCGAAATGCGACGGGATTCCGGAATCATCGGCAGATGCGGACAGTCCTTGCGGTGAATTTCAATACCGTGCTTCGGCATCAAGGCGCCGACAATCGGTTCGCCCGGAATCGGGGAACAGCAGTTTGCAAAATGGATAAGCAGACTCGATTCATTGCCCACTTCCACGGGGAGCTGCGATTCGTCCGCCTGGTCCGTCACAAAGAGCTTCACCGGGGAAGTCGGGTCGGCTTCCTTGAATTTTTCCGGATGGATTTTTTGGATAAACTTTTCAAGTTCCGAAAGGGCCATTTCGCCCTGACCGAGCTTTTCGTAAAATTCCTCAATCGTTTTGACGTTGAAGAATTCGCAGATTTCTTCCGTTTTCGGCTGTTCTTCGGCCTTGGTAATCTTGAAAATGCGCAGTTCGCGCATCCAGAGTTCCTTGCCGAGGATCTGAGCTTCTTTGACGATGCTCGTGCGCATCCAGCGGCGCAGTTCCTGCTTCGCCTTTTCGGTGCGGACGATTTCGAGCCATTCCGGAAGCGGGTTCTGATTGTGGCTGGTGAGCACCTGGATCGTGGCGCCGTTCTTGACGGTGCGGGTTGCGCTGATCACATCGTTGTTGATGCGGGCGCCGACACAGTGCAAGCCGAGCTGGGTATGTACGGCAAAGGCGAAATCGAGAACGGTACTGCCTTCCGGAAGTTCAATGGAATCTCCCTTCGGCGTAAACACGGTGATGCCTTCGTCTTTCAAGTCCACATGGAGGAAGTTCAGGTATTCCGTCGAATCCGGAATTTCCGCCTGGAGCTTTGCCAAACGGTCGAGCCATTCGAGTTCTTCACCGCTGCGCTGCGTTTCGAGCTTATAAGCCCAGTGTGCGGCAAAGCCCTTTTCGGCGGTCAGGTCCATGTCCTTGGTGCGGATCTGAACTTCGACCATCTTGTTTTCGGGGCCGATGACCGTCGTGTGAATACTCTGGTAAAGGTTCGGCTTCGGAGTTGCGATGTAGTCTTTGAAAAGACCCTGGATCGGAGTCCAAAGGTTGTGCACATAGCCAAGAGCGAGATAGCATTCCGGGATCGTATCGACAATGATGCGGATTGCGAAGATGTCGAAAATTTCATCGAGCGAACAGCCTCGGCTGAGCATCTTTCCATAGATGCTATAAATGTTCTTTGTTCGACCGGAAATTTTACAGTCGAAATCTTCGAGGACCATTTTAATCTGGAGCGGTCTTACGACGGACTTGATGTAGCGTTCACGCTCTTCCTTGGTAGAAAGCAAATGATCAACGATACGCTTGTATTCGACTGGATTCAGGTATTTGAACGCCAGGTCTTCAAGTTCGGATTTGAACTGGTAAAGACCGAAACGGTGGGTGAGCGGCGTGTAGATATCGAGCGTTTCCTGCGCGATGATCTTTCGCTTTTCGGGCTTCATGTATTGAAGCGTGCGCATGTTGTGCAGACGGTCCGCGATTTTCGTCATGATGACGCGAGGATCCTTTGCCATCGCGTTGATGAATTTTCGATAGGTTTCGGCTTTCTGTTCTACCTTGTTTCCCTGCTTTTGTGCAGCGGAAATTTTGGTTACAGCATCGACCATGAAAGCGGTATCTTCACCAAAACGAGACTTGATTTCTGCAAGCGTATGCGGAGTGTCTTCAACGACATCATGCAGAAGTCCAGCGAGGACAGAAGACGTGTCGAGCTTCATGTCCGCGATGATTTTCGCGACTTCGTAAGGGTGTTCCGTGTACGGCATGCCGCTTTTGCGGAATTGGCCCTTGTGGGCTTCTGCGATAAAGGAGACAGCACTGCGGAGCTTCTGCTCGTCAAGAGCAGGATTTTTTTTCATGAGCACGTGAATGATGTGCTCTTGTGCAAGTTGTAATTGTTCCGTAGCCATACTCTAAATCTATCAAAAAAAGCCTAAAACGAACGGATGATTGCGTTTTATATGGAAAAGATATTATTTTTTTTGAGCCGGACAGGTTTATTTTTCTGAACTCGTTTTGGAGCGGTTTTATGCTAAAATTTGGGATGGTGCTTTGTGCGCTTCTTCTTGTCGCTTGTGGGAGTGACGGATCGAATACGGCGAATGCAGATGTGGATGATGATGTCTTGCTGGATTCCCGTGACGGTCGCACCTATAAGACGGTTCAAATCGGTTCACAGGTTTGGATGGCGGAGAACCTGAATTATAAGACCGATGGCAGTTACTGTTACGAAGATGACGCCTCGAATTGCAAAATCTACGGACGGCTTTATACTTGGGAAACCGCCATGAAGGTTTGCCCGAAAGGCTTCCACTTGCCGAGCCGTGCCGAATTCGATACGCTTTTCCAAGCTGTCGGCGGAAAAAAGAACGCAGCGACGTTGTTGAAATCGACTTCCGGTTGGGAAGGTTATGACGGCGAGGATGGTAATGGAACGGATGCCTATGGATTTTCCGCACTTCCTGCCGGGGAGCGCAGTCGCGCAGAAAAGTATTACTCTCTTGGATATGATGCGATGTTCTGGAATTCATCCGACGATAATGAATATCTGAACGCACAATTTCCCAGAGTATTTGCTGGCGATATGATCCTCATGAACAAATATTCGAATGCAAGTCAGGGCGACGTTTACAAAGAGTATGCCTGTAGCGTCCGATGTGTGAAGGATTAGAACTAAAAAGGCTCGCATTGCTGCGAGCCTTTTGAATTTTGAAAAGATGACGATTACAGAAGTTCGCCAATTTGGACTGCGTTGAGAGCGGCGCCCTTACGGATCTGGTCACCGGTGAGCCACAGCGTGTTGCTGTTTTCATCGGCGAGGTCTTTACGGATACGGCCCACATAGACGTTGTCGTGGCCTGCGCTTTCGAGCGGCATCGGATAAACGTAGTTCTGCGGATCGTCCTTGAGGGTCACGCCCGGAGCGTTCTTCAAAGCTTCGCGGATCTGTTCCACGGAAACCGGTTGTTCGGTTTCGAACCAGACGGATTCGGAGTGGGAACGAAGAGAACTCACGCGAACACAAGTTGCACTGGTGCGAACATCGGAGTGCATAATCTTGCGGGTTTCGTTGAACATCTTCATCTCTTCCTTCGTGTAATCATTTTCCGTCATCTTGTCGATCTGCGGAATGACGTTGTAGGCGAGCTGATGCGGGAATTTGGCAATATGAGTCGTCGTACCCGTTTCGATGATGTCCTTGTACTGCTGCTTCAACTCTTCCATGGCAACGGCACCGGCGCCGCTTGCGCTCTGGTAAGAAGAAATGTGGATCTTCTTGATCTTCGAAATCTTGTTGATCGGATTCAAAACGACAACCATCATGATGGTCGTGCAGTTCGGGTTTGCGATGATGCCCTTACCGCCGAATTCCGGTTTGTAAAGCTTGATGTCTTCCGGATTCACTTCAGGAACGACGAGAGGAACGTTCGGATCCATGCGGTAGAAGCTAGTGTTGTCGATGCAGACAGCACCGGCCTTCACTGCGGACGGAAGGAATTCCTGGGAAATGGCGGCTCCTGCGGAGGAGAACACGATGTCCACACCCTTGAAGGAATCGTGAGTGAGTTCTTCAATAGTCAATTCTTCACCGCGGAACTTGACCTTACGGCCAGCGCTACGCTTGGATGCGAGAAGCTTCAAAGAATCCAGCTTGAAGTTGCGTTCTTCAAGGATGGAGAGGAGTTCTTGTCCTACTGCGCCCGTGGCACCGACTATTGCAACATTACGACTCATAATTTGCCTTTGATTTGTTTTTGTGAGTTGAGAAGGGTAAAACTATTTGACGATGACGTTTCCGAGTGCCGTTTTGTATAAGGTGATTGCCTTGGCTGCGGAAACAGCTTGTCGCTTACTTTGTTCGAACTGGGTCTTGCGGTCTTCTGCGTTTTCAAGCGTCGTGTAGGCGTGAAGCGCATAACCGGCGAGCCTTAAACTTTCCGTAGCGCGAATAAGCTGCTGGTGTAGTTCACTTAAGCTGCGCGGATGGAAAAGGGTCGTCGCCTTGCCATTGACTTTGGCTGTCGAATTGCGAATTGCAAGCGCCTTGCTTTCTGCCTTTTCGCGGTTCGGTTCGGAAATGTCGTTCGGAAGCGCATCGATGTCGCCGATCTGGGCTGCGAGGTCGAGCGCTTCGTCTGCAATCTTTTCCGCATGCGAAACGTAACGTTCTACGGAATTGAGAGCTTCTTTTTTTGCAGAGGAAGAAAGTTCGATGGTCGCAGGCTTCGCATCGAAGGAAACCTTTGCACTATCTGCTGCGCGCTCCTTTGCCATAGCTTCGTTCGCAGCAATATTTGCGGCGATGATGGCCGAAGGCGAAAGTTCGCGGGAGAGAAAAGTCCCGTAACCTTCGACTTTGAGGAACGAGAAGAATATCGCCATCAAGAAGATGATGACGGTGACAATTCCGGAAATCGCGGCTTTAATCGCGCCGGTCGCATTTAACGTCTGGATCAAAGCGAGAAGCGCAATGCTCCAGAGAATTGCGAGGCTGATGAGATCAAAAGCAGGCATGGAACCCTAGTTTGAAATTAGAACGGCAGATCGTCTTCAACGTCCGGACCGACGTCCACCGGTGCCGAGGCGATTCCCTGGTTTATGGAAGGAGAGCGACCGTAGCTCGGGGTTGCGGACTGCGGACGGTTGAAGTTACCGCCCCCCTGGAACGAAGAACCGCCCTGACCGCCCCTCGGGGTAAGAAGCTGGAAGGTGTCCATGTTCACGTCGGTAGCGTAGCGCTTTTGACCATTCTGGTCATCCCAGGAACGGTAGGTGAGAGTGCCTTCCACATAAAGGGTCATTCCCTTGTGGACGCCGAGTTGTTCGATAATGTCGGCAATCTTGCCCCAGCCGACGATATTATGCCAATCGGTCTGCTCTCTGGTTTCACCGCTTGCGTCGCGATAACGGCGGGAGGTAGCGAGGGAGAAGGAAACGCGCTTTCGACCACTTGGGGTAACTTTGGTTTCCGGATCCTTGCCGATGTTTCCGATGAGCATGACTTTGTTCAGATAAGGCATTTGGTATTTCCTAGTGAGTTTTTTTTTGTTTTGATATAACAACTATATTTTAGGTACACCTTAAAATATAAAAAATAATGACAGTTAAACTCGCTCTTTCTCATTTTGAAGAATTTTATCCGCAAGAGTTGCGCGGAAAGCGTCTCGGAGCTCTTTTGCACCCGGCGTCTATCGACTCGAATTTGCACCATACGCTGGAAACGCTCCGCCGTTATGACGGAAAACTGTTCCAGTTGTCGGCTCTTTTCGGCCCGCAGCACGGGATCAAGGGGCATACCCAGGACAATATGATCGAATGGGAAGGCTCCGTGGATCCCGAACTGGGAATTCCGGTTTACAGTCTTTACGGAAAGACGCGCGAACCATCCCCGGAAATGCTTTCCCATATCGATGTACTCTTTGTGGACATGCAGGATGTAGGCGCCCGCTATTACACGTTCATCTGGACGCTTTACCTTTGCATGAAGGCTTGCGAAAAAGCGAACATTCCGGTCGTCGTTCTCGACCGCCCGAATCCGCTCGGCAATACGGTTGAAGGCCCGACTTTGGACCTTGGTTACACAAGCTTTGTCGGCCTTTGGAAACTTCCGATTCGCCACGGAAAAACGATCGGAGAACTTGCGAAGCAGTTCCGCGAAGAATGCTTCCCGAAGTGCGAACTGCACGTGATGGATATGGACGGTTACGATCCGAAGATGTGGTTCGATGAAACCGGACTTCCTTGGGTGATGCCGTCACCGAATATGCCGACTCTCGATACGGCGATTGTTTACCCGGGCATGTGCCTTTTTGAAGCGACGAACGTGAGCGAAGGCCGCGGTACAACGCGTCCTTTTGAAATTTTTGGCGCTCCATTTATCGATGCACCAAAGCTTTGCAAGTACCTGAATGACTTAAAACTTCCGGGCGTTTACTTCCGCGAAAATTATTTCCAGCCCACGTTCCACAAGGGTGCAGGCCAGATCTGCGGCGGTGCACAGATCCATGTGACGGATCGCAACGTCTATCGCTCTTTCGACATGGCAATTCGCATTTTGCGTTATTTGCACCATGAATATCCGAAGGATTTCGCATGGAAGCTGCCTCCGTACGAATACGAATATGAAAAGCTACCGATTGACATCTTGCTCGGTTCGGGAACTTTCCGTAGTGAATTTATTGAAAACGGAGAGCTTTAATGCGTATTCTCGTTCTTGCGGCAGGCCTTGGAACGCGCTTGCGCCCATTGACCCTTCAGATGCCAAAGCCTCTGGTGCGCGTTGTGGACAAGACGATTTTGGAGCATCAGGTAGAACTCGCGAATACGGTTCCAGAAGCGCACTTGCATGTGAATGCGCATTATCTGTCGGAGAAGCTATCCGCTGCGGCTCTGTCGTTTGGCTTTGAAAAGGTCTGGGACGAACAGCCGGAGGCCTTGGGAACGGGCGGTCCGCTCTATCGTATGAATCGGGAAGATCCGGTTGATGAACTGCTCGTGATGAATTCGGATTGCTATTGCAAATTCGACCTAAGATCTTTTTTGCGCCTTTCACGTTCTTCGGGAGCTCCGTGTTCTTTGCTCGCGGTGGACAATCCGATGGTGAACTCGATTTATGTGCGTGACGGTTTAATGTCGGGCATCCAGAATCGCTTTGGCCATCAGACGCGGGAACGCGTGACTTTTTCGGGAATTTCCTGGTATTCAAAACGGGCTTTGCAGGACATACGCGAATCTGAAATGGATATTCGTGAATACTGGAAACGTTTGCTCTTGAACGGCGACGCTCCGTTTATCGACGTGAGCCAAAAGTATTCGCTTTGGATTGACATGGGAACTCCGGACGGTTTGATGCGCGCGAGCGATTACCGTCGCAAGGAACTCGGCGTGGGAAATTACGGCGTTCCTCCAGAAATCGCTAAACAAGCGAAGGCGACCGTGATGATGCCTGAGCTTGAAATTCCCTCAAATGCGACTTTTGACCATGCGATTATTTTCTCTGGTGCAAAAATTGAAGATGGCGAATGCGTGAAAAACGAAATCCGTGGAAAGGATTTTAGCTGGCCCATAGGAAGATAAATAGAAGGTAAAGGCCGGAAGATAGGAAGACTTGAAAGATGCTGAATTTTAGAATTGTTCTTTGCGAACCGGAACATCCGCATAACGTAGGCTTTGTCGCCCGCGCCATGCACTGCAATGCGATTCAGGACCTTTACATTGTATACCCGAAACGGGATACCGTGAATCCGGAATCTTACCGGACTGCGCATAATTCTGCCGAAATTTTGGACAATGCGAAAGTCGTGCATACGCTAAGCGAAGCGCTTTCGACTGCCCAATACGCAATCGCTTTTTCGCGACGCCGCTTTGACACGGTGATTCCGCATACGTCGCTTCCGAATATAACGGAAAAGCTTCCAAAGGATGGAACGGTGGCGCTTGTCTTTGGACGTGAATCCTGTGGACTTTCGCTCGATGAAATCGATCACTGTGCCATCATTTGTGAAATTCCGGTTCCGGGGCAGATGAGCTTGAATCTTGCACAGGCTGTGACGACGGCTTGTTATGAACTTTGTCGCAGCGGGCTTCTCGACAATGCGGGACTTCGCACGGACCGTGTTCCGCTGAAGCGCGGTCGCGTTGAAAAGGCGAACATGGGTCAAATCGAAAACTTCTTGAAGTACCTGAGTTCCAATTTAACGGGCCGTTACCAGAACAATACCTGGACGGAATCGGCGGTGCGCGAATTTTTGCAGCGTCTTGAACCGACCCGTTTTGAAATGAGCGCTTTGCTTGGACTTGTGAAAAGTTTGGTGATGCGAGGTCAGGAAGACGCCCGCCGAATTGTACAGAAAAAAGAAGCCGAGTGGAAGGCTAAAGGACTGATGTAATCCCTTTGGCAAGCCTCTTGTCGGCTTCAAAAAAGTGATTCCCTGAAAATTCGGTGAATGTCGCCGTGACGCCGCTTTCTTGAAAAATGCTTTGGATTTCAAGCGTGTTCGTTTTAACCGTCGCATAGACAGGATTTTGGCTCAAGGATTCTTTATCGCCAAGGGAAAAAGAAATCCGGTCTATTTTTGCGGAAGGTTCATAAGCCTTGCAGAATTCCAAAAATCCCGGGTACCAAAGGGATCCGGAAGCGCAGACGATACGTTTGAACGCGTTCGATGTAAAAGCAGCGTAAACAGCAAAGAGTCCGCAGAGGGAGTATCCCGCGAGTATGGAAAAGCTGGGGGCGGGAATCCGCCTTTGAATTTCCGGTAAAATCTTTTCGGTTAGCTCAGAAAGATAAGCTTTTGCCCCGTCGCCAAAGTCCGGTTCTTTTTTGCGCAGGGCGGAGCATTTCCACGGCGTGAGTTCCGTGCAGCAGTTGATTCCATGAATCGCGGCAAAGGAAAAGTCCTTGTCCGTTTGACTTTGGACTTGACGATAAATAGTTTCGCCTTCGTCTTCAAAACAGTTGACGATTACGAGTGGAGCATTTTCCGATTTTGCGGCAAAAATTTCAAGTTCTTTGTTTGCAATTTGCATGGGAACCTATAAAAAGAAAACACTCACATCAATTCCGCCGTTGATCGATTCAATACGGCGTTTGGGCGTAAGGTTTAATGCGTTTTCCGCCTCCTTGCCGGGGACGATCAATGCGATATGGGAATTCTTGAAGTCTGCACGGACCTTCTTTCCGATTTCCCGGTAAAGTCGCGGAATATCGGCGGTAATCCGTTTGCCGTAGGGTGGGTTTAGTGCAAGCAGGGAATTTTCCGAAGCTTTCGGCAGATCAAAAAAGTTCGCCTGGTATATCTGCAAAGTATCGCTCTTTAAGGTTTGCAGATAAGGGGCTGCCGCAGAAGTCTTTAAATTGTATTGGACCGTCGCCAAGGCTTTACTCGAAAGATCGCTTGCAAAAATTTGAAGTTCAGGCAAAAGATCAAGGCCCGGTGTATGGTTCACCATAAAGTTCCATGCAGCCGGTCGAAAGCTCGGGGCATTCTGCAACGCAAAGCTTCGGGTTTTCCAAAGGTTCGCATGCGCTTTGACAAGAGCCGCTTCACTGGAAAAAGTGCCGCTTCCCGACATCGGATCGAACAGCCTTTGCGACCGCAGAAGACCTCCTTCAAGGAGCATTGAAGCGGCGAAGGTGTCGCGGACGGGCGCTTCTTCCACATGGCGATTGAAACCCCTTTTGTACAGAGGTTCGCCGGCGAGATCCACACTGAGCGTGCAACGGTCATTTTCAAAGTGCACAAAGAGCGTTTGAACGGGATCCTTTTTGTCCGTTTCCACGCCACAGGCATTTAAGGATGCGTAAACGATCTTTTGCAAGCGTTCGGCAATTGCATCGGAATGATAGAGCCTGGATTTTTTACAGGTCACCTTGATTTCTGGCAGTGGAGTTTTTGGAAAAAAAAGCTCCCAGGGAACTTCCAAAGCCTTTTTTTCTAAACGGCCAAAGTTTTCGGCGGTAAAACTGTCGATGCGCATCACGATTCGTGTACAGGTTCGTGAAAAAGCAATGAGTTTCCAAGCGTCTTCGAGTTTTGCCGTAAAATCCACCGCACCAAAAGAGGTTTGCAGGGGTACTTTCACGCCGAGAAGGGTGAATTCCGCCGCACAGGTCGCTTCAAATCCCGGATGGCAAATCGCCCGAAATTCATGCGGAACGGCTGTAATGTGTCGTTTGACGCGCTTGGAAAGATCCATATTCAAAAGATAGAATATAGATTAATGGGTATGGAACTGAGTACGTTTTACAGACTCGCGTGTGCACTTGCAATCGGTTTGATCATCGGTTTGCAACGTGAAAACACATACCCGACGGAAGAGGAAATTCGCTCTGCCGGTATTCGTACGTTTTCGATTACGAGCGTTTTAGGGGCGCTGGCCGCTTTGATGTCAATCCAGATGGGATCCGCGGCGCCTTTTGTCGGCATGTTGATTGTACTCGGTCTTGTGCTGGCGGCGATGCATATTTCATCTTCTTCGCGTTTTCAGGGCGGTATCACGACGAGCGTTTCGATGATTGCGGTCTTTATGCTTGGTGGACTTTGCCAGTATGGGAAAATTTTAGAAAGCGTAGCGGTCGCTGTAGGTGTTCTTGGCCTTTTGGCATTGAAGGATCCGTTGCATTCCTTTGCGCATCAGGTTTCCAAGGAAGACATCCTTGCGACTCTCAAATTCGCGTTGATTTCGGCGGTTATTTTGCCAATCCTTCCGGAGAAGGCTTATGGGCCTCCGGGATTGGAAGTGCTTTCGCCATATAAAATCTGGATTTTTGTCTGCTTGATTTCGGGCATTTCCTTTATCGGTTATTTTCTAATCAAATGGATCGGTCCGGGAAAAGGGATTGGCCTGACGGGTTTTTTGGGCGGTCTTGCGTCGAGTCTTGCTTTGACGTTGAATCTTTCACAAAGGAGCAAGCAGAATCCGGAATTTTCAAGTTCGCTGACGACGGGAATTGTAATCGCCTGGTCGGTGATGTATTTGCGCATTTATCTGATTTGCATTTTGCTTTTGCCGTCGATTGCGGGGAAGCTTGCGGTTGCGCTGCTTGTACCGCCGATTCCGGGACTTTTGTATGCGTATTATCTGTACAGGCGTAATCGCCGTTTGCATCCGGTGCAGATGACGAATTTTACGAACCCGTTTGAACTTTTGCCGTCGATTAAATTCGGGTTTATTTTTGCGGCCGTGCTCTTCCTTGCGAATGCGGCGCAAAAATATTTCGGAAGTGATGCGCTTTTTATTTCGAGCTTTATTACGGGGCTTGCCAGCATGGATGCGATTACGCTTTCCGTGCTGGATATGACGAAACAGGGCTCGGTTGTCCTTGGGCCTGCGGCGAAGGCGATTGCTGTGGCTGGTCTTGCGAATACGCTTTGCAAAGGCGTTCTCGCGTGTATTTTTGGCGATAGGGAAATGCGCCGTCTGATCATTCCTGCTGTCGGCATCATCAGTGTGGTGTCCTTACCGATTATTTTTTGGGCGTTGTAAATCTCATTATTTTGTTGTAAAACATTACAACATTTTTTGTGGTTCGGGTGATACGGTTCTTGGGGTATCCTTCTAAATTATAAATGGAACGATTCAAGTTCCCTAGACCACACACCCTAACGATAGCGGCCACTTCTGAATGGAGGTGGCCGTTTGTGAGTGGGGGTGCGCCTCTCGAGTTTAATTTCTATTTGTTTGGGGTAAAACAAAAGAAGACCTCCCGAAATCAGGAGGTCTTTCTTTGAGTTCCTACAAGAAGAATTAGGCGTTCTTCTTCGGATCGAGCATGTTGATCGAAATGTGCAGGTCGTTCAACTGTGCAACATCGACTTCGCTCGGGCTCTTGTCCATCGGGCTCGAAGCACTGGTGTTCTTTGGGAACGCGATGTAGTCGCGGATAGATTCTTCACCTTCCATGGTAGCGACAACGCGGTCGAGACCGAAGGCGAGACCACCGTGCGGAGGTGCGCCATACTTGAAGGCGTCAACGAAGAAACCGAACTTTTCCTTCACCTGTTCTTCGGAAAGACCGAGGAGACGGAAAACCTTTTCCTGAACTTCCGGGTTATGAATACGGATGGAACCACCACCGATTTCAACACCGTTCAAGACGAGGTCATAAGCTTCTGCGTTGCAATCCTTGAGATTGCCGTCGAGCATCATTTGGAGATGTTCCGGAAGCGGATTCGTGAACGGGTGGTGCATCGCCATGTAGCGACCTTCCGTTTCGCTGTATTCGAACATCGGGAATTCGGTAATCCACACGAATTCACGCTTCTTCGGGTCGCGGAGACCCTTGATGCGAGCGACTTCGAGACGGAGCTGACCCATCGCGGTTGCAGCGGTTTTTTCCGGACCTGCGATGAAGAACATCATGTCGCCGCACTTCGCGCCGACAGCGTCGCGGAGTTCGTTCAGCTGTTCAGTCGTGAAGAACTTGCCGACCTGGGTTTCGACTTCGTCATTTTCCTTGACGCGCATCCAAACGAGACCCTTGGAACCGTACTTGCCGACGTAAGCGGTGAGTTCGTCAATCTGCTTACGGGTAAAGTCCACACAGCCCTTGGCTGCGATACCGCGGATCTTGCCACCAGCGGCGACGCAGTTCTTGAACACGCCAAAATTGGACTTGGCACCGATTTCAGACACATCGTGAATTTCGAGGTCAAAGCGAAGGTCCGGCTTGTCGCTCCCGTACTTGAGCATGGCTTCGGCCCACTTCATGCGGCGAATCTTCTTAGGCGGTTCGAAGTTCCAAACCTTGCCGAGCACGTCGGTCACGAACTTGTCGAACATTTCCATGACTTCGTCCTGGTTGACGAAAGACATTTCCACATCGATCTGGGTGAATTCCGGCTGACGGTCTGCGCGAAGGTCTTCATCGCGGAAGCACTTGGCGACTTGGAAGTAGCGGTCCATACCGGCAATCATCAAGAGCTGCTTGTACTGCTGCGGCGACTGCGGAAGAGCATAGAACTTGCCCGGGTTCACGCGGGACGGCACAAGGTAGTCACGAGCGCCTTCCGGAGTGGACTTGCAAAGGCACGGCGTTTCGATGTTTTCAAAACCGTTTGCGTAGAAGAAGTCGTACACGGCCTTGAGGAAACGGCTCTTGAGGAGGAGTTTCTTCTGAATCCACGGACGGCGAAGGTCGAGGTAACGGTACTGCAGGCGAAGGTCGTCGTTTTCCTTGCATTCTTCGTTCGGGTCATTGATCGCGAGCGGAGAAGTGAGAGCGGCGTTTAAAATTTCAAGCGTGTCTGCCTTGACTTCAATATCGCCAGTAGAGAGCTTTTCGTTCGTGTTGCCTTCTTCACGGGCATAGACCTTACCAGTCACATAAATGACATATTCATTACGGAGCTGTTCAGCGGTCTTCAAAACTTCGGCATTGTAATCCGGGTTGAAAACGATCTGCGTCTTGCCAAACTTGTCGCGGAGGTCGACGAAAATGACTCCACCATGGTCGCGGCGGCGATCCACCCAACCGGCGAGGGTTACAGTCTGGCCAACATCTTCCTTGCGAAGTTGGCCGCAGTTATGTGTGCGTTTCATAAAGAGAACTTCCTTGATTGGGAATATTAAGCATGACAAATATAAAAAACTCGCTCTTCAATACAGGCAAAAATTTATTTTTTGAGAGAGGAAAACGGGTAAAGTTTGCAAAAAAGAAAGACTCCATTCACGATCTTGTGGATTATCCTTGCTCTGTGCGGGGGTGGTCTTGTCGTATGGGATTTGACGGCTTTCCCCGATTATATTTACGAAAATCCTTCCAATCTTCCGTTTGACCATGAAAAACACGGGGAATCCCTCGGGTTGGACTGCTCCAAGTGCCATCCGGGTGCGGAATCCGGAATCCGAGCCGGGATGCCGTCCAAGATGGACTGTATGGACTGCCACAATCTGCCGTTAAGCGATTCCCCGGAAAATGAAGCCTTTGAAAAGGCGCTTTCGGACGCCAAAGAAATGCCGTTCACGTTCACAAGCCTTTTACCGGCTAACGTCGTCTTTCCGCACGGATTGCATGTGAAGTCCGGCGTGAGCTGTGAAACGTGCCACGGTTCTGCAAAAGAAATCGATGCGGGACGCCGTCCCAAGGTGCGCATGCAGGACTGCTTGGCCTGCCACCAGGGAAAGCGTGGATTTCCACCGGCATCGACCGATTGTGCGAGGTGCCACCGATGAAAATTTCACGCGCCTCTTTTTTAAAACTTTTGACGGGGTCGTTTGCCGCGCTTTCGCTGTTTGGATGCCGCAAGGAAGAATCCCTGCCGAAAAATACGCATCGGGAAGTCCCTTCTAAAGCGGATTTGAGCCTTTGGAAAAAAGAAATCGACGAGGCGAGGTTTGCAAATCCTAAACCGGAATCCTTGGTGATGGTCCATCGACCGGGAAAGCATCCGAAGTTTCCGGATGCGGACGTGAGATTCGGCATGGCGATTGATTTGGATCTGTGCGACAGCTGCGGAAAATGCGCACTTGCCTGCATGGTCGAAAATAACGTTCCACGTGTGAATGCGTTAGAAGCTAGCAAGGGACGTTATATGCATTGGCTAGAACTGCGAGGCGGCATGCCTGTGATGTGCGCCCACTGTGGAGACGCACCTTGTGAAAAGGTTTGCCCGACGGGTGCCGCTGTGGCAAGTCCGGACGGTTTTTCGTCGATGGTTTATCCGCGTTGCATTGGAACGCGATTTTGCGGCGCTAACTGCCCCCTGCACGCGCGCAAATTCAATTATACCGATGCTGCAGAACAAGGCCTCGCCGCTAAATTTAACCCGGAAGTCCCGCTTCGTCCGCAGGGAGTTATGGAAAAGTGTTCCCTGTGCATTCAAAGGCTCCAAAACGCCCGAATTCAAGCCAAGACATTTGGGCTTGAATGGCAGGGAAGTGGAGTGATGCCCGCGTGCGCGGCGGCATGCCCAAAACACGCAATTATATTTGGTAACTGGTTGAATCTGAATTCGGATCTTGTGCGGAAAACGCGTGGACGCGCTATTTACGCTCCGAAGTCGATTGCCAAATTCTTACCGGCTGTTGTATATCTGAGGGGCAAAGCATGAATCGAAACTTTTTGATTTTTGGACTGGTGCTGCTGTTGCCCAGCCTCTTTGCCGTGGATTCTGCACTTTCGCTTGGACCTGCGAGTTGGGCTCTTTCTCAAAAATCTTTTTGGGGAACGCCGATTGCGGATTTTGTTTTTTGGATTGGTCTTGCGCATGCGGGTACTTTTTTTTCGGCGATCTTGCTTGTGTTTGGCGTGCGTTGGCAACACCGCGTTGCATTCCTAGCGGAACTTTCGACGATTGCATCACTCGGCGTTGCGGCTTTTTTTCCGCTGATCCACTTGGGAATTCCGGAAGCTTTTTACAATATGATTCCGGTAGGGAATGCGTCTTCCGTGTATGTGAATGTGGAGTCTCCGCTGATTTGGGATTTTGTGGCGATTTTTGTTTATGGCGCAGTTTCTGTGCTCTACCTTCTGCTGCATCTTTTTTCTGTAAAAAACGCATGCCTTGAAAAATACCGCAGACCGTTTGCGTGGATTCTTTTTCCATTGGTGCTGTGGGTGCACACAATTGTTTCGCTGGATTTTGCGGTAACTTTTGTGCCAGGGTGGCAGGGCGCCTATTTTCCGCTGTACTTTATTTTTGGTGCACTGTTTTCGGGCGTCGCCTTGGTGCAGGTGCTTGTGGTACTTGCGCATCATCGGGTGCGGGCGGTGGAAGATCTGCTGATAGCCTTTTCGTGGGCGCTTCTCGCGTTTTGGATGTGGGAAGCGAATGTAAAGGAAATTTGGCATCCGGAACTTTTGGCGTTTGGATTTTTGGTGCCGCAACTTTTGTGGATTTCCAAAGTACGTGAAATTTCGGCGGTGCGTGCATTAGTGGCGATTTCGGTGATTGTGAGCCTTTGGTGGGAGCGCATCATTCTTGTGCAATCCGAAAATTTGGATTGGACCTGGGTGGATCTTGGACTGATTTCGTTTGGAATCGGTGCTTTCTGTGTGGCGTTTTCCCTATTGCGGATAGGACTGAAAAAGCTTTTTCCGCAGGCGTTTGATGAAGACGTGATGGAAGCTTTGCGTGCAAGAGTATGCTCTGTTGAAAGGAAAAAGTTTTGGATCTCTGTGGGTGTGGGCGCATTTGCGGCGGTTGCTTTTGCGATTTATTTTGTAAACCATGCGCCGGCGTTCCCTTGCGAGCGAATGATTCCTGTGCTTTTCCCGATAGGAGCTTTATGTGCGGGAGTCTCTCTTTCGCTTTTTGCGATGGCGGAACTTTGGAAGCCTCGCGTGGCAGTGCTATTTACTGTTCTTTTGGGAATTTTTGCACTTGCGTTTGGCGGTTTACTTTACCGCGGAACGGATGTTTCGTATACGGAATCCTTTGCAACAGTGGAAAGTGTGAATCCTGCGCTTGGAACATCGAAGCAGGCCGCTCGAGAACTGTGGAACGCCCGGTGCGCAGCTTGTCACGGAAAAGATGGAAATCTGAATCGCAAATTTGTGCATGAATTTTATCCATTGCCGCAAACACTTTCGCTTGAACGGATCGATTCCTTGGGGCTGGATTCTCTTTCCCAGGTTGTGCTGAACGGTCGAAATTATATGCGTCCATTCCGCGGACGTGTGACCGATGCGGAAGCCTTTGCCTTGGTGTGTTACATGCGGAGCCTTGCGCTTCAAAAGAAGGAGGGAAGCGCCCCATGACCTCTCTTGCGTATATGCTCGCCGCCCTATTCGCCATGATTCCTTCGCCATTCCTTTTTAGGGATCCGATGCGTCTTCCTTTGCGCGGGGCGGCGATTGCGATTGTTTTGCTTGTCGATGAACTTTTTGTATGGCTTGTATCTTCGCCGGAGTATCCGCATTATGAACTGTTGCCGTTCCAGATGCTCGCATTGATGCTCTGCGTTTCGACCCTTTTCTTGGGCAGAAGACGGCGCTTGTTCGCTTCACTTGCGACTGTGCTTTGGATGTGGATCGATTTCTTCGGTATGCTTTCGCTGTCTTATCGGGGTGTTCCGTTCCAATGGCTTCCTTTTGTCGTTCTCCTGCTTGCCTTTTTGCCCATCTTTTTCATGCATCCCTATAAAAAAGAGTCCCGCTTTTTTCTTGCGGTCATTTGGGCCGCAGCGTGGATGCTCTCTTTTTTCTTTGAACTGTAAACGCTGTTGCGAAATCAAGGTTCCGGCAAAAGATTGCCACGGATGATTTCAATCGAATCGCCGACAAGGCTGATGATGTTTGTCGGGTGAATGCCGATTTCTCCGCAGTCGATCATCATATCGACGCTGTACTGGAAAATTTTCCAAAGATCATTGGGTTCCGTCAAGACTTCGTCATCCGAAAGCTTGGCTGCCGTGCTCAGAATCGGTTTGTCGTAAATGCGGAAGAGTTCTTTGAAGAACGGATGTTCCGGCATGCGGAAGCCGACTTCCGGACGTTTCACATCGAGCTTGCGGGCGATCGAGGGGTCTGCAGGCAGAATAAAGGTATAAGGTCCCGGAACGCGATGTTTCATAATCTGAAAGGCAAAATTGCTGACGTGAGCGAATTCCGATGCCTTGCGAATGTCCGGAAGGATAATCGCCATCACAAATTTCTTCATCGGCTTTTTCAGCTGGTAAAGACGGTGAATGGCCTTCGACGATTGGGCGTTGCAACCGATCGCATAACCGGATTCCGTCGGGTAAAGAACCAGACCGTCTTTGTCGAGAATATCGGCTGCCTGCTTCACAAAGCGAGGTTGCGGATTCAAAGGATGTACTTCAAGTCGCGTTGAATTCATAGCATAAATTTAACATTCGGGAATGACGTGTGTGGAAACGAATGCGTCCGGATAATGCTTTAAAACGAACTTTCCGAAGCGTAAGTCTACCGAAATAACGTCAAAACGACATCTTTGATCCTGTCCGCCGTGGTAATGCAAAAAATGCGCAGCGGTTTTCCAAACCTGATTCTGTTTACGAAGGTTCACCCGGCTCGCTGGATTTCCCGCGTTAGAATCCCAGACGGATTTGACTTCGACAAAAAGGATGACTCCCTTGGGATTTATGGCAACGATATCCAGCTCGCCGTTTTGATAACGGTAATTCCTAGCGAGAAGGGTGCACCCTTTTCGGCAAAGATAAGCGGCCGCATGCAGCTCCGCGAATCGTCCTTTTTGTTTATTGTAACTCTTCTCGCTTTTCCGCACAATCATTGCGCGAGAAGCCCCAGAACACGCATTTCAGAAATAGCGAGGTCGCTCGATTCGTTCACAATGTAAGCGTCATCGAGGAACACTTGAATTTCGGTCGTTTCCATCGCCTTCATCGTCGGATATTGAACGCCTTTGATATCTTCCAACTGGATCGTTTGACGGAAACCTTCCTTGGTCAGCAACGAAAGGGTTTTCGGCTTGTTGAAGATGCGGAAGCGATCGCCGAAATCGTCATCGATGGACTTTTGGAAGCCCGAGGCGATACCGATGTTCGTGATGATGGTCGGTTGGTTAAAGTCGAGAATACAGATCGGGGCACGGGAATTCGTCGGCATCGGGATGAGCCATGCCGATTTTAAATCCTTGTCTAAAAGATTCGACGGTTCGTAATCGTCATCGCCTTCCATGTCGCGTTCTTCGTAGGCTGCGCGAACTTCGACGCCGGAAACTTCTTGTAATGTTTTGGGCGGTTTGTACGTTAGCAAGAAGGCGAGAATCAAGAGGATCAAAAGCGGGAAAAGTGCAATCGCAAACAGCATCGCGTGCTTGTTTGTAAACCTGCAAACCTTGTCGGCCACCTGGTTTGAAATCAACGGACGGTTTTTGATGAGCTTGCGAATGCTCAGGGTGTCGTGACCGTGATGATCACCCGGGTGGAGCGGCGCAAAGACAATGTCCAGGGCGTCGAGGAATTCCTGCATGTCCTTGAAACGGTCTGCAACGTTTTTCTTGAGACACTTGAGAATGAGTTTCGCAAGTCCTCGCGGCATGTCGGGACGGAAGTTCTCCGGATTAGGAGGTTCTTCTTGCACATGCTTCATCGCAATTTCGATCGGCTTGGAACCAGTGAACGGCAAGCGTCCACAGGTCATTTCGAATAAAATAACGCCTAGACTGTAGATGTCGGATCCAATCGTCACTTCATCACCGTGGCACTGTTCGGGAGACATATATTCCGGTGTTCCCATGGTCATGCCGGTCAAGGTCAATCGTTCCGCGGATTGAATGTGCGAAATACCGAAGTCCATCAGGTACACACGGTTGTCGTGCGTAATCATGATGTTCGAAGGCTTTACGTCTCGGTGGACAATCGACTTGCTATGCGCATAAAGAAGACCACGGGCAACTTGCTTCGTGATGATTTCGATGGCGTCAAAATCGAGACGACGACGGTGCTCCAGCACTTCCGAAAGGGTGCTGCCTTTCACGTAGGTCATTGCAATGAAAAGCTGATTGCCTTGCTTTCCAAAATCGAACACTTGAACCAAGTTCTGGTGGTCCAGTTCCTTCATCGCTTGCGCTTCCATATAGAAGCGTTCGATGGATTCCTTATCCGAAGAAGCATCGAGTACCTTGAGAGCGACTTCTCGTTTCAGGTTCTTTTGCAGGGCCTTGTAAACATAGCCCATGCCCCCTTTTCCGAGGACTCCCAAAATCTCATAGTTCTCATTGAACGGTCTTGGAAATTTTTCTACGGTCATTTTGCTTTCTTCATGGCTTCTAAAGCGAATATTACAACAATATAAATTATGAATGCAATGCCGAGTGGAATGCACCAATCTAAAAGGGCAGGCTCAAGGCCTGTAAACACATTCTGCAGGGAAGATTGGTTATAACTCGTCCAAATCGCATTCGAAAGAATCTGTGCAAAGGAGGTCACTTGGTCCTTGGGGACGAGTGCTCCGGAAAGCGCGATCTGCGGAAGGATGATCAGCGGCAAAAAGGCGTTTGCCTGCCCCGGGTTTCGTGCAAATGTGCTCAACAAAAGTCCTGCCGCCGAAGCTGGAACGACCGTCATCCAAAGAGAAATCAGTAGTTCTGGAGTCGGATAGACGCCGATGTTTTCTGCAAAGAGCGCATAGGTGATAAAGGTTTCGAGCATGGCAAAGGATGCGGTGAAGATAAGCTTTGCGCTTATGACCGAAAGCGGGGAAGTCCCCTTGCGAAATTCATCGAGAAGCAAGGCTTTTTCTTGAACGATTTCACGCACGGAAAGCGAAAGGGCAAACCAGTTCGCACAAAGGACAAGTGCAAAGGCGGCAACCCAGAGTGAAGAAGTGCTTGAAAAAATCTGCGACAGCAAAAAGCCGATAATGAGCGGCTGAAGTAAAAGGGAGAACGCCTTGCCGCGGTCCCGGATCCATTGCTTCCAAAGCAGCGAAAAGAAGTAGAAGAACATGTTTTTTCGCAGAAGTTGAGGAAAAAAGCTTCGGGTCACTTCCGGTTCTTCGATGGCGTTTCCAAGTCCCGATTCAATCCAATTGTTTACGGTGTTATCGGAAAGCGTTTCGAGAATTCCTTCTGGATCTTCGGCGTTAAAAAAGCGGAAGGCGTCTTTCGGGGTGCCGTAGAATCCCATCTTGCCCTGATGAATCAGCAGTACTTCGTCAGAAACTTGCAGCGCTTCGTAACTGTGGGTCGTGAGAATGACCGTATGTCCTTTGGCAGCAAGAATCTTGAGATGGGCACAAAGGCGCTTGGCGTTCAGCGGATCAAGTCCCGAAAGCGGTTCGTCCAAAAGGATTAGGCCGGGAGCGCCCATCAACTGCGAAGCGATGGCGACGCGACGACGTTCTCCGCCAGAAAGAACGCTGATTCGGCTGCTTTCCAGTTCTGTAATGTGCAAAAGATTTAAGAGTTCCCGTGCTCGGGCATCGGTCTCTTCTGCGGAATAGTCCTTCGGAAGCGAGATGCGGGCGGCAAGCCTTAGGGTTTCTAAAACGGTCAGCGAATCGCGGAGTAACGGTTCTTGCGGTAAATAAGCAATTTCACGGCGAACGTTACCTTGTTCGTAATCGATGCCGTCCAAGAGAATGCTCCCGCTTGCTTTGCGAACTTTTCCAGCGAGCAGTTCGAGGAATGTGCTTTTTCCTTGACCGCTCATGCCGATAATCGAAAGGATTTTCCCTGCCGAAAGGGAAAAACGGATATCGTGGAGAATTTCTTTGCGGGAAAGTTTCACGGAAATGTCTTTGACGACGAGCGAAAATCCGATGTCTTTCTGGTGAACAAAAAGATTTCCATCGCGGAATTCAAGGAGGCACCAGGGAAGCTTCAGCGTTTCATGATTTTCAAGGTACTGCGTTTTATGCAACCGTTGATGGATAAAGACGAGCTTCAGACGCTTGCCTTCGAGCTTTGCCTGGGCGAGAACCTTCGGGCAAGCGGGGTGCAGAATCGTTCCTGCTTCATCGTCGTTCGTGCCGCGGCGAAGTAAAACGCTCGTGTCTTCGGAAAGCGGTATCGCAGGGACGTCTTCGACGGAACGGACGTGCGAAAGAGAAAGTTCTCTCTGCTTTAAGGAAAAACGGATTTGTTGCAATCCAAGCAGAAAAACGTCGCCGTGGCAGATCTCTTTTTCGTCAATGTTTTTCCCGTCGAAAAGGGTTCCCGACGTCTGACTCAAATTGGTAAAAATCCAATGCCCATCACGGCATTCGATTTTTGCATGGTGTCTAGAAACGGAAGCGTCTTTCAGCTCAAAGTCCACATCTTTGCCACGCCCAATCAAAAAAGGAGCGTCCGCAGAAATCTTCTGAACGAAAAAAGTAGAAGCCATGAACTTTCAATTACTGAAGCGCGAGAATGCCTTTTTCAAAACGTTCTGCTGCGGCGGCGAGCGTATCCATCGATGCAGCGTAAGAGAAGCGCACATAACCTTCACGGCCAAAGGCGCTGCCCGGTACAATCGCAAGTCCGACGGTTTCAAGCAAGTATGTGCAGAATTCGATTGAATCCGAAATGGTTTTGCCTGCCGGAGTCTTTTTGCCAAACAAGGCGCTGATGTCGGCGAACAAGTAGAAGGCTCCACCTGGAACGCGAAGGCTTACGCTCGGAATCGCGGAAAATTTTCCATAGAGGAAATCACGACGCTTGCGGAATTCATCGCGCATTTTGTACACGGTATCAAGCGGCATCTTCAAAGCTTCTTCGGCTGCATATTGGGCAATGTTCGACGGATGATGCGTCGTCTGGCCCTGAGCCTTGGCGATAAGCTTTGCAATTTCTTTCGGAGCAGCCACGTAGCCAATTCTCCAACCGGTCATGCAGTGAGACTTGGAAAGCCCGTTGATGACAAGCGTGCGTTCATACATGCCATCAAAGGAAGCGAGGCTCTTGAACTGGAAGGAATCGCTGTACGAGAAGTGCTCGTAAATTTCGTCCGAAATAGCATACAGATCGTTTTCCGCAATGACCTTGGCGATGCTTGCTAGTACTTCTTCGGAATAGAGCGTTCCTGTCGGATTTGTCGGATTGTTCAAAATTACGGCTTTGGTCTTCGGGGAAATCACCTTTGAAAGATCTTCGCCTGACATCTGAAAATCGTTATCCACCTTTGTATGGACAATCACCGGGACGCCGCCGAGCAGTTTGACGAGTTCCGGATAAGTGACCCAATAAGGTTCCGGAATGATGACTTCATCGCCCGGATTGATAATGGCGAGCAGGGAATTAAAAACGGCGTGCTTTGCACCGCTTGTCATAATGATTTGTTCCGGAGCGTATTCGAGGCCGTTTTGCGAACGGAACTTTTCGCAGACCGCTTCGCGGACTTCGAGAATTCCCTGAGGAGCCGAGTAACGTGTCTTGCCTTGATCAATCGAAGCCTTGCCTGCATTGCGCACATCGATCGGTGTGTCCCAGTCAGGTTCTCCTGCGCCCAAGGAAACGATATCTTTTCCTTCTGCTTTTAATTTTTTAGCGAGGGTATCGACAGCTACGGTCAAAGAGGGGGCGATGTTCAGAATACGTTCTGAAAGGTTTTTCATCGATGTTTTCTCCTGCGAATCCGTCGGCGATCTAGTGCACCGGCGAGAAGCGGAAATACAAAGTTATGAGACAGCAACAGGCAAACCACTCCAAAGATGGAAATCATACCGATGGCGTGGATTCCCGGATGAGAGGAAAGAGAAAGGCCGAACAGCACAACGATCGTCAAAAGCTCGGCAAAGAAACAGGTGACGCCAGTCGTGCGCAGAATGTGGTAGATGCTTCCGGTCGAACGCTCGTAATAGGCGTTCCACAGCTGAATGGCGCCGTCTAAACTCATCCCGATCAAAATGGGGAATGCAAGACAGCTATATGCGGTAAGCGGGATATCCAAGAATCTCAAAAGACCCAAAAGCCAGAAGAAGGCGATAATCGGAGAAACAAGAGTGAAAAGCGAAAAGTAGAATCTCTTGTAAAAAAGGAAGGTCAAAAGGAAGACGCAGACAATGCCGAAAAGAATCGCCTTGTGGAAATGCGGAAGCGTCATGTTCAAAACGGATGCGCGGACGAGAGCGGTTCCTGTCATCGGATAGTGAAACGGTTCAAGTTCTTTCGCAAGACGTCGACAGGCAAGTCCGTCGTTTGAATTGAAGTTCGGGAAGATGAATGCGTATTCGGTAGAACCGCCAGCGTTTGCACCGAACAGCTTGCGCAGATTCATCGGAAGATCCTTTGAAAGAAGCGGCGCCGCCTTCCAATCCTTGACGATCTTTTCAATGCGTGCGGAATCGGTGGGACTCAAGGCGCGTAACACAGACGGATCCAATTCGTTTTTGATTTCAGTCAAAAGCGAAAGCTTTTCCTGTTGATTAGAAGGCAAAAGGTTTTGGTAGATGGCTACCGCACGAATGCCAGAATTCGGATTGGATTCGCGTTCGCGGTTGATGCGGTTGTAGAAGCTTCTCGCCGTTTTGGAATTCGGCAAAATGACGACAATCGGATCGTAATTCAGGTAATTTGTTTCGCGAAGCAGGGAGTCTGCCTTCGCTGTATTCGGATGGTAGTCGGAATGCGAAAAATCGTAATCAAATTTGGGGTAAATACCACGGCTTGGCAAAATCATGCAAAGAAGAAGCACTGGGATAAACGCTTTCTTGAATCCGACGAAGGGGCGTTCCTTGAAATTTTCAACATGTCCCTTGATCTTTCCAAATACGAGAAACGAACGGTATTTTTTGGTGAGTTCAATCAAAGCGGGGAAAACAAGGCTTGCTAGAGTCCAGTTCAAGATTGAACCGATTGCACCGAGAACACCGAGTTCCTGCATGCCTGTCAAAGGCACAAAAAGCAAGCCAAGGAATGCCGCCGCAAACGAGAATGTCGAAATCGCAATCGTCGGACCAACGCCCAACAAGGCGCTTTCGAGGCTCAATTCGTAACCGAGACCATTGCGCTGCTCATCCGCAAAACGCGTCATCAAGTGCACGATTTGGCGGCAAGATATTCCCGGTAAAATCACCGCGAGAACGATCGAATACAGGTTGATTCTCCCAAAAAAGAGCCATGCCGCCGCAAGAGTCCATAAAAAGACAAGCGCAATCGGAATGATTGAAAGAATAAAGACTGCGGGCTGTTTTGCAAAACGGAACAAGAAGAATAGCGCAAGAATAACAGCAAGAGCGATGCCGGTAAAACGGGCTTCCGGTAAAATCCGCCAACCCTCGCTTGCGGTCTGGAAGACTTTTCCCGTCATATAAAGTTCGGCTTTTTCGCTTTCGGGTAAGCTTTCGAAAGCCCCCGAAACGATTCGGGTCAGCTTACGCGAGGCAGAAAGATCAGAAACACGTGCCTTGGGGAAAACGCTGACGATACGCACCGTCCCTTTTTCGTTGGAATACATATTCCGGAGCTTTGAAAAATATTTGTCTTCAAGCTCTGCCAGGGAAAGCGAATCAGTGATTTCCCGGGTCAGGGAATCGCGGACTACCTTTTGCAGGGAATCGTTTGAAAGGAGATCGATGTAGAACGGACTGTTTTCAAACTTGTAACGGGATTGCAGATCCGAAATGCGGTCTCGGATTTTGCGCAGATCTTCCGTGTTTACATAGAGAAGCTTGTGCTTTTCAAAGAAGTCCATTTCGGACTTGTATTCGACGAAATTGATGTACCGGTTGCCTTCCAGTTCTTTGGCGAGCCCTTGGACGAGCCGCGAGTTCAAGGCGCTATCCTTGGACGTGATGACTGCAACTAGGGAACCGAATCCGCCGAAATTTTCCTCGACGATGGCGTTTGTCTTTTTGACTTCCGAAGAATCCGGCAGCATATCGATCATGCGAAGTTCCCATTTGAGATTTCGCACAGGATAAATCGAAAGAAGCGTCACCGCAAGAGCGATGCCAAGAACGATTTTTGGATGTTTGAGCGCGTTGCGCAAAAATCTTTGAAGTAGGGAAAACATCACTTCATAATCTAAAAAATGTAAAAGAAGACGATGAATGGAAATCCTTGTTTGGAACGAATTATTAAATTATTCTGCGTCATGAGAGTGGGCTTTATCGGAATTCTATTGTGGCTTGCTCTTCCGTTGTGGGCGGAAGAGGCTTCAAAGCCTGTGGAATCCCAGGGAGATTACTCGATGGCGCATTACGATCCAAATGACTCGACCGTAGTGGAAGTGGAGGAAGAAGAGCAGAAGGAAATGTCTGCAAAGGATTATCTGCTTTGGCCGTTTTCCCATATTATTCAGCCGGCTTTGGATCTTTTGGTGTATCCGTTTTCGGCTCCGGTCAAATATGCGGCGGAAAACCGAATTTTGGAAAAAAGTGCGGATCTAGCCGCTTTTGGACCTAAACGCAATATTTACATCTATCCGACGATGAACTTAAAGCCCGGAACGCGAACGCAGATCGGCATAGCCTACCGTCACCGGAACATGCTTTTTCAAAAGGATTATTTCGTAGCGAATGCGACACTTTTTGTCAATAGCGATATGAAGTTTTCGACCCGGTACACCAAACGAAATCTATTGGGATCGGATTTTGTAATCGGCGGGCGTTTGGACTTAACCTTGGACCGTGATGCGACTGTCGCTTTGCCGCGTTCTTTGACCCTTTTCGATACAGACGAAACCTTTATTTATACGGATTCATCCTATTCTGCCCAGTTGCGCCTAGGCCATCCGCTTCCATTTGTCCCCAATATGGATTTTCAGATTGAAGGGGAAATAGATCGTTGCCTATTCGATCTGCCGGACGTGCAAGATACGGTTTTGACAGATCATCCGAAGTTCAACCCGAATACGCATGGTCTCTACCAGAATTATTACCAGTTCCCGCTAAAGTTTACGCTCACCTATGATAATATAGACGCTCCTTTTGTACCGACCCGCGGTTCCCGTATTTCCGCAACTTGGAGATACGTAAATGTGACCGAATACGCTGGTGCGAACGTCACTTCAAAGTCCAATTCTCTTGACCACGACTACCAGGCGTTTGATTTTGTCGCCCAGCACTATTTTTATTTAGGAAAGGACGATTCCAAGTACGGGCTTACTGCGAAAGAAGCTCGTGAATTCCGTAAATTCTATACGGACTTTTCTTGGGACGAAACCCTTCGCCTTTGGCGCCCAGAAAACATCAAGAACACTCTCTTGAACCGTCGCGTTCTCGCAATTCAGTTCCGCATGAGGCAGATGTGGGAAATGGAAGAAGGAGGCGCTCCGTTTTCTGCTTTTTCGACTGCAGGGGGAACGTATCCCCTTCGTGGCTATACGCGCCGGTATGCGGACTTTGCGATGAAAGGGATTTCTCTTGAGTACCGCTGGCCGATCGATCGACTGGTGGACGGAGTCCTTTTTGACGAATATGTAAGCTACGGCAGGAATTGGTACTCTCTTGACGGCGACAAGCTTTTGAACTCCTGGGGCTTCGGTATTCGAGTCCGCAAGCCGGATATGTATTTGTTCCGTATCCAGATTGGATTCCATGGCTTTAATGGCTTTGCTCTCATCTGCACGGTCGCGCCTGAATTCCAGTAAAATCGGTTAAAAGCCGTCCATTTCACTTTCCAATACACCGATTTCACATTTTTAGATGTTTTTTCAGTAAAAAAATTGCTATCATTAAGACAACATTTTTGTCCTAAAAAGGAAGGTCTAATATGGCTAGAAAGAAGATTGCGCTTGTTGGCGCTGGTCAGATTGGTGGTACAATGGCTCTCGTTGCTGCCCAGAAGAATCTCGGCGACGTCGTCCTTATCGACATTCCGATGACTCAGGGCATGCCGAAGGGTAAGGCTCTCGACATTATGGAAGGCCGTTCTGTGATCAACTCTTCCGTTGATCTTCAGGGTTCTACCGACTACGCAGCTCTCAAGGGCGCAGACGTCGTTATCGTTACCGCTGGTTTCCCGCGTATGCCGGGCATGAGCCGCGATGACCTTCTCGAAAAGAACTGCGGCGTCATCAAGACGGTTGCTGAAGCCATCAAGGAACACGCTCCGGATGCATTCGTGATCGTGATTACGAACCCGCTCGATGCCATGGTTTACAATATGCAGAAGCAGTCAGGTCTCCCGGCTAACAAGGTGATCGGTATGGCTGGCGTTCTCGACTCTGCTCGTCTCGCTTGCTTCGTCGCTGACGAACTCGGAGTTTCCGTCGAAGACGTGAAGGCTCTCGTTCTCGGTGGCCACGGCGACACCATGGTCAGCATCTACGAAAGCGTCTCTGTCGGCGGCATTCCGCTTCCGCAGCTCATGACGAAGGAAAAGTTTGCTGAACTCGCTAAGCGTACCGCTGGCGCAGGTGGCGAAATCGTGAACCTCCTCGGTCGCGGTTCTGCTTTCTACAGCCCGGCAACTTCTGCTATCCACATGGCCGAAGCTTACCTCCTCGACAAGAAAAACGTGTTCTCTTGCGCTGCTAAGCTCAACGGAGAATACGGCGTTAAGGGTCTCTACTGTGGCGTGCCTGTTGTTGTCGGCGCAAACGGTGTGGAAAAGATCATCGAAGTCAAGCTCACTGCTGACGAAAAGGCTGCTTTCGACAAGTCCGTCGAAGCTTGCCAGAAGAATGCAGACTGGGTAGACGCTCACACCTAATCTTGGTTGATCTTGAAAAATGCCCTTGGTTCATCACCAAGGGCATTTTTTTTACAGAAATTTATTAAATTCACTAGACCAACCAAGGAATTGTATGGCAGATATGATCGACGACGAAGAATTGAATGTTTCCGAAGAAAAACCGAACGAAGACAACATCGAAAGTGCGATGAAGCCTCGCGATTACAGCTTGCGACGAGTTCTTCTTTGGGAACCGGACGAAAATCGCCGTAATTGTGCAATTGAAGTAATCTCGGGCCTTTTGACCGGAGCTTTTGTCGACGGCGTAGGAACGGAAGAAGAAGCTCTCCAGAAGCTCGATGAAGAACTGTGGGATACTTTTGTCGTGGACTTCTACAACGAAGGCTGCTCGGAATCGGAATTCATCAAAAAGGTGAACAACTACCCGAATTCGATCCTTGTTGCGTTGAACCTCGCTCCGTTCACCCTTCCGGAAGAACGCAACCGTTACAAGATCGAACCTCTCCGCAAGCTTTTTGAAATTGAAAAGCCGAAGTCGGAAGAAGAGATGGCTGAATCCTCGGACGACGATTCTTTCGACGAGGAAGATTCGTAGGACTGATTTATGGCAGAAGCCAAATCAGCGATTGAACTTTCGCACGTTTCCAAGGCTTATCCTGGAGACGTAGATGCGGTAAACGACGTTTCGCTTTCTATCCGAGAAGGCGAGTTTGTCGCGTTGGTCGGTCCATCGGGCTGTGGAAAATCCTCCATTCTGCGCATGATCGCTGGGCTTGAGACCCCCTCGGAAGGGGATCTTTTGCTGCATGGAGAAGATGCAAGCAGGCTCGACCCAAAAGACCGCGACATCGCCATGGTGTTCCAGACGCATGCGCTGTATCCGCACATGACAGTTCGCCAAAATTTGGAATTTGCTCTGCGCATGAAGCTTGTTTATTCGGTGAAAGAAATCGAGGAACGTATCCGCGAAGCTGTCGATATTTTGGACCTTGCGCCGTTGCTCGATCGTAAGCCGAAGCATCTTTCTGGCGGTCAGCGTCAGCGTGTTGCCTTGGGAAGAGCTCTTGTCCGCAAACCGAAGATCTTCCTTTTTGACGAACCGCTTTCCGGTCTTGACGCCAAGATGAAAAATCAGATGTGCGTGGAACTCGGACGTTTGCATTCTCGTTTGCAGGCGACGATGGTACTTGTGACGCACGATCAGAATGAAGCGATGACCATGGGTGACCGAGTCGTTTGTCTTTCGAATGGAAAGATTCAGCAGGTCGGGACGCCGATGGAGCTTTACGAGCATCCGGCAAACGAATTTGTGGCAAGCTTTATCGGAGTTCCTCCGATGAACATCTTTGCTGCCCAGTGGGGACGAGAAGGTCTTTATTTTGAAAAGGCTGGATTCACATTCCCGGTTTCTGAAGCATTTGCGTCGAAGTACCGCACGGTTCCTCGTATGCTTGTCGGAGTTCGCCCGGAGTTCTTTACCATTTCGGCTGCAGGTCCAAATACGATTGTCGCGGTCATCGAAGTGGTGGAACATCTGGGTTACGAAACGCTCGTCTATGCGCAGAGCAACGATCTGAGCTTGGTCGTCCGCGTTCCGCCACTTGCCAATTTTGCGGTCGGCGAAAAGATCTATCTCTCGCTCGACGAAAAGAATATTCATTTGTTTGATATTTCGACAGGGGCAAGCTTCTTTTGAAAATCTTCCGGGCTATTAGGCTTTTAGCCATGTTGCTCTGTGCAGCTTTTCTGGGAAGCTGTAGTTCGGATGATAGTCAGCAAAAGGAAGTTTTGCAGCTCTGGATTATGCCGAACAGTCCTGATCCGACTGCGGATATGCAGCATGTTCTGCGTAATTTTGAATTGGAAAATCCAGGCATTGAAGTGCAGGTGACGGTTCTTGACTGGAGCGTCGCCTGGACAAAGATAACAACGGCGGCTTCTACGCGAAGCGGCCCCGATGTGATTCAGATGCCGACGACTTGGGCTGCTGCCGTGACTGCGATGGAAGCCTTGATGCCGATGGATTCTCTGATTGCGGTGTCGGGCGGGGATTCCGCCTTTGCATCTGTGTCGATGAAGTTTGCGCGCCCGGTCGGCGTTCAACAGGCGACATCGGTTCCGTGGTTCTTGGATGTGCGCCCGCTGTATTACAGACGCGATGCTTTGGCTGAAGCGGGCGTCAATCCGGCAAAGGTGCGAAATTGGGATGAATTCCGCATTGCTTTGGAAAAAATTCGCAAAGCAAATTTGGTCATCGAAGATCAGCATATCGATCCGATTGGCTATCCAGGAAAACACGACTGGAATGTAATTCATAACTTGGCTCCGTGGATTTGGGGCGCGGGTGGTGACTTCTTGGATTCGACCGGAACGGAAAGCCTTCTTGCGACCAAAGAAAGCATCAATGGAATTCTGTTCTATTTGAGCCTTGTGCGCGATGGTTTTAACAGCCGAAAAAATTTGTCGAAGAATACAAATCAGGTGAGCATGGACTTTGATGAAGGCAGGTTGGCTTTCTGGTTCGATGTGACGAATAAGACGTTGTATTTGGATAGCCCGCGTTTCCTGGGAGGTTCATCGAAAAACGTGACAGCACGTAATTATTCGGCAATGCTTCCGCCGGTTGCTCCTGAGGGCAAGATGCCTTATTATTTTGCAGGCGGTTCGAACCTTTCTGTTTCTCGTTATACAAAACACAAACGCGCGGCGATGGCGCTTGTGCGCTACTTGGTTGCCCGTCCGGACGTTCAGCTCGAAATCGCTCGTGTGATGGGATTTATGCCGGCGCTTCTTTCCACTTACGAATATCCGTTCTTCAAGGATGACGGAAAGAGAGATGTGTTCCAGCAAATGGTTTTGCATTTGCGATCGTATCCGGCGGTTCCGTATTGGGGTGAAATCGAAACGGAAATTTTGCTCCGTCGCTTTGGAAATATCTTCGACCTGATCACATCCAGCCCCGAAAAGGTTTGGCCGGAAAAGGATATCATTGCAGAAATTCGCGCTGCGGATAAGGAAGTGAACCGCTTTATCCATCGTCAGAGGGAGGCCTCTCGATGAGAAAGCGTTATCTCTTTTTGTTGCCGTTGCTCGTCTTTTTGACGTTTGTCTTTGTGATTCCCGTTCTGATGGGAATCGTATTGCCGTTCTTTTCGGGAGAAGGGACTTCGCAAGAAATTCGAAACGGCTCCTTTAGCTTTGCACACTTTATCGAGTCCGTTTCTTCGGGCGCGGGTACAGGCTTGATCGATGCGATTCGCAATACGCTCATTTACACTTTCTGCGTTTCGTGCGGTTGCATTATTTTGGGGCTTTTCGGGGCTTTGCTTGTAACGCAGAAATTCCCGTCTGCGGGAATTGTTCGCTTTTTGCTGATGATTTCTTGGGTGGTGCCGACTTATATCGTAGGTCTCCTTTGGGGATTCATGTGGCAGCAGGATGAAGGCATTATCAATATGATCCTGTTTGATTATTTACGTTGGGATCAGATTTCGGGAATTTTTGGTGCGAACTGGAATTATTTGCCGGACGGAACCTTGGTGAAGCCGAACTGGCTCACGGGCCCGAATACGATTTGGGCGATTATTGTGCCTTCCATTTGGCGAAATTGGCCGTTCTGCATGATGATGTTCCTATCGGGACTTTCGGCGATTCCGCATGATATTTATGAAGCGGCAGAAATCGATGGCATTCCTTCGCGTGAACGCTTTTTGCACATTACCTTGCCGATTTTACGTCCGATATTTGGCGTCATCATTCTCGAATGTTTGGTGATCAATATGTACAGCTTCAACCTTGTGGCGATGATGTTCGGCAACGGTTCTGGCTTCCCGGGTAAATTTAGCGATTTGATGATGACGTTCCTTTACCGCACTTCGTTCCAGACTTGGAATTTTGGCGCGGGCGCGGCTCTCGGTACGCTTTCCATGTTCTTTATGCTTATCTGTGTTTCGATCTGGTATCGGAACTTTGGAAAGGATCTGAAGAATGGTTAAGTTTGTAGCTTGGGCATTCGCGCTTTTGAACGTAGCACCGATTCTTTGGATGGTGTGGAGTTCTTTGCTCGGCTCCAGTGAAATTCAGCAGGGTGAAATTTTCCCTGCTCCATATCCGAATGACGTCGTCTTTTTTGAAAAAACGCAGAATCGCAGCGTGGTAGCCGCCACTTTGCACGGTCAGATTTACCACTACGAAAACAAGGATCTACGGCCGAGTTTCCGTCAAAAGCTCGATCTGCAGGCGGTGTCTGTTAACTATGTTCTTTCGGATTCGAGCCTCTACGCGTTTTCGCCAGACGAAGGCTTGATGAAAATCAATCTCTCGAAGATGAGAGTGGACCACAAATGGAATTGGTCCGACTTTGAAAAATCCTTTAAACAGTATGACTTCTCCACGTTCCGTTACGTGGCAAACCAGACCCCAGAAGGGGAATTCGCCCGTCTAGGCGCTCTTCTGGACACGGTCCCGCTGATTGAAAACTCGGACATGACATTTGCAACGCTCTTCAAGCGTTCTTTCCCTCGGGATTCAAGCGTCATGGAATCGCTGAACATGATATTGAATTCGACCGAAAGCCTTTCCAAGGTCATTGCCATTTGGCAGAAGAAAACGGACTGGGTGAACCCAGCGATTAATAAACTTTTTAAGAAACGCTTCCGCTTCACCAAGGAAAATCGCGAACTTTTCCGCTGGTGTTTAGCGGAACGCATTCCGACTCCGCTCACGATTTACCGTCGTATTCCGTGGTCTTCCATTTGGGTGGACCGTGTTCCGGCGAGCGATCATGGTGTGTCGATTGCGAGTGCAGGTGATGTTCTTTGCGTGGGCATGTGGTGGGAATCTTTCCCGGGCATCGCCATTGTGAACAAGAAGACGGGGAAAATCGGCTGGGTGACGCCACAGACCGGTTTGCCGTCGAGTTCCGTGCAGCGTATTTTGCGCGTTTCCGAAAAGGAAGTTTTGGTGTCGCACGATCAAGGTTTTTCTTTGATTGATGTGCAAAGTGAAAAGGTCAAAGCGAACTATCTCTTTGGCGAATCGGGACTTCCTTTCTACAATGGCCGCGACATGCGCCTTTCTATTGTGAGCCGCAGTTCGATGCTTTTTGCCTGTGGACGTGAAATCGTCTTTTTTGACTTCCGTGCGGGTCATGCAGTCAAGCGCCTTTACGGCGATGCCCATTTATTCCAATCGGATATTTCGGTCATCAAGAGCTTCGGCAATCGAGTATTCTTTGGACTTTCGAATGGCTTTGTCGAAATGAATCTTTGGGACTTGTTGAACGAAGGCAGCGAACAAAAAACATATTCGGTGGATGGAACGGCGACGAGTCTTTTCTTTGACAATGGAATTCTGTTGGTGGGAATGCAAGAAGGTAAGCTTGCCAATATCGACTTGGCTTCGGGCAAGGCGGTTGTCAAGGAACAGCTTCCTTCGGGCGGCTTGTATTTGCACTGGCGAAATTATGAGGACCTTTGGCGGACGATTCCTTTTGGCACCTTCCTTTCGAATTCGTTGCTGATTTGCTGTTCGACGGTTTTGATCTGTTTGATCCTGGGCTCGCTTGCGGGTTATGGTCTCGCCCGAGCCTCTTTCCGCCTGTACCGTTTTATGAATGTGGGCTTGATTTGGAGTCAGGTAATTCCGAACGTATTGTTCTTGATTCCGGCGTTCCTGATCGCGTCGTATTTGCAGTTGCATTCTTCGATCCATATTTTGAATACGCGCTGGGGAATCATTGTGCTGTATTCGGCTCTCTTCCTTCCGATGGCGACCTGGATTTTGCAGAACTTCTTCCGTTCCGTTCCGCGTGAAATTGAAGAAGCCGCTTTGCTCGATGGTTGCACTCCGTTTACGGCTTTTTTCCGAGTAATTGTTCCTTCGTCCCTTCCCGGCATTTTGACCACGGGCATTTACGTGTTCATTCTCGCGTGGGACGAACTGATGTTTGCCTGGGTGTTCTCGATGGATGTTTCGACGGCGACGATTCCTGTCGGCATGCGCCTTTTCTTTGGGCAGTTTGCGACGCGCTATGATTTGGTGATGGCGGCAGCCACCCTTTCCACTTTGCCTGTGATGATTCTTTTTATGATTGTGCAACGTCGCTTGATCAGCGGTTTCCCCGGAGGACGTGCTGTTGCGGCAAGGAATGCGGGCAAAAAGGTCCGATAGGGGACGACAAATTGCTATTTTGCAGTCGAAAATTTGGTTTTGGAGCTATCTAAATGAAGTCTCAACGTAAAAAATCTGATGAATCTCGCGCTACACGAATTTCTCGTGTATACTTTAATCGCCTGTTCCCGAAAAGAATGGATGCTCTTGAAGTGGCTCTTTCGGTTTTTGTCGGCGTCTTTATCGGCGTTTGGCCGACGATCGGTGTGGCGATAATTTTGACTGTGGCTCTTTGTGCACTATTCAAACTTCCGAAGGTTCCGGGCGTCATTTCTTCTTTTGTGGCGAATCCGGTAACCCAGTTCGGATTCTTTTATCCGTCGGGATATTTCCTCGGTAAAAAGATCTGGCATCCGGAAGCGATTACGTTCGACTTTTTGGAAGAATTGAAGGGACTTTCTTTTAGCAATGCAATCGATGTGGTGTCGCGCTTGTGGAATGAAGCGGCGGGACATGTGATCGCTTTCTTGATCGGCATTACGATTGTCGCATTTATTTTCGGTTCGATTTTTGGCATTGCCGCCTACTTCATCGTTTCGTATCGCAAGCGCAAGCACATCGATATCAAGAACAAGTACATCCACGAATTGATCGCCGAAGATCAAGTTATTATTAAAAAAGCCAAGCAAAAAGGAAAACACATGCATATCTTTCCGTTCAAAGCACTCCGTCCTGTTGATCCCGCACAGGCAAAGGATATTTCCGCCCTGCCGTATGACGTGATGAACCGTGAAGAAGCCAAGGAAATGGCCAAGGACCTTCCGTATTCCTATCTACGCATCACCCGTGCAGAACTTGAACTCCCGGATTCCGTGGACGCCTATGACCCGCAAGTCTATGCGCACGCCAAGGAAAACTTGGACAAGTTCATCGCAGAAGGCGTGATCGCCTTCGACAAGAAGGACTGCCTCTACATTTATCGTCAGACGATGGAAGGCCGCGAACAGTACGGTCTCGTTTGCACGGTGCCGGCGAAGGATTACTTCGAAGGCGTCATCAAAAAGCATGAACTCACCCGTAAGGACAAGGAAGACGACCGTCTTCGCCACGTGCTTGCGACGAATTCCAACACGGGTCCGGTGTTCCTCACTTACCGTGACAACGGCCAGTTCGAACTTCTCAAAGATATTATCGCCCGTAAGCCGGTCTATGACTTTGTGACGGAAGCGGATGGCTTTGGCCACACGGTCTGGGTTATCGAAGACGATGCAGAAATCGAAAAGATTTGCCGCGCCTTTGACGCAGTCCCGGTCAGCTACATCGCTGACGGTCACCACCGTAGCGCTGCTGGCGCACGTGCCGCCGGCTACCGCGCTTCGCAGAACCCGGAAAATAAGGGCGACGAAGAATACAACCGTTATCTCGCCATTCTCTTCCCGAGCACCCAGCTCAAAATTTTGGATTACAACCGTGTCCTAAAGGATTTGAACGGTCGTACACCGGAACAGTTCATGGAAGAATTGAAGAAAGTCTTCGAAATTTCGGAACTTCCGGCACAGGCTCATCCGACGAAGCAGAATGTTGTAAACATGTACCTCGGCGGCAAGTGGTTCGCTTGCGAATTCAAGCAGGAATACTTGCAGGACCTCGGCCCTGTCGATAGCCTCGACGTAGCGCTTCTCCAGAAGCTCGTTCTGAAGCCGCTCTTCAACGTGGAAGATCCGAGAACCGCTCAGAACATCGACTTCGTCGGTGGTATTCGCGGTCTTGGCGAACTCGAAAAGCGCGTAAATTCCGGTGAATGCGCAGTCGCTTTCGCCATGTATCCGACTTCCTTGGATCAGTTGATGGCGATTGCCGATGCAGGTGAAATCATGCCGCCGAAGAGCACATGGTTTGAACCGAAACTGCGCGACGGTCTCCTCGTTCATACTCTCGACTAATCGAAGATGAAAAAATTCTGCGCTCACAGATGGCGTTTGAAAACAGCATGCGTCGTGGCATGGATGCTCGTTTTCGCGCTTTCTGCGCATGCAGGACATTTAAAGGCCTCCGGAGTTTCCGCGGGGGGAAGCATCACGCGCGACCTTCAGCTGCGGGAATTTGGCATGGTCTTTCATCCGGGAGCCGATGGCTATCTCGGAGCGAATTTACTTTATTTCCCTTTGCCGAGCCAGTCTCTGCTGAGCACGGACTATGGAAAACATGAAGGCTATGTCCTTCGTCAAAATTTTGCCGGCTATTTTGCCGAAGAACTCGGAAAAAGCGGCTGGGACTTAGGCGTTCTCTGGTGGATAGAACGCCACGGTTGGGACAGTGAAGACTTTGCCGTTTTCCCCAATTATGGAAAATTTTCGTTGATTCGTAGCGTCCAAACGACAGGCCTTTCCATTGCTCGCCCTGATTTGAATTTGGGCATTGCGGGAGGTATCCAGTACACGAATCCGGAATATGTCGGAAAGGTTTATGAACCGGAATCAGATACTTTGTACGAATGGGCGGCTGCGACCTGGGGACCGATTTCGGCCCAGACGAGCTTTCATCATTCGAGTTTTCGTCATGCACGCCTTTCTTTGAACCTCGAATCCAAAAAAGTTTTGGGGGGTAAAGAATCCGGGCCATTGACTTACTTGCCAAATATCGATGTGGCGATTTACGCTCGGAATTGCGATGGGGAAGACTCGCTTCGTCTTTTCTGGGAACAGAACTTGATTGCACAGCGTTTGTACGCAGAAGTGGCTGTGTACTTCCCGGATCCAGCTTTGCGTTTTGTTGCCCTCAAGTATTACCCAGATCCTTCCAAGGTCATTTCAATCGATGTGACCTGCTACCGCAAGTCGAACGGGGATTTTTTGTGGGGCGGCGGAATTTCCATGCCGTTTGTCCGCGTCGCATACAATCACGCGGATGATATCGAAAACGTTTTGGGGCTGCGTGGGACTTTTGTGCTGCAGTTCCATTTTGGAATCGAAAAAATCCGTGACACCTTTGTCGGTTTGAACGGTTCCAAGGCGACGCCAATGATGACGCGTGAAATCGATACCGATGAAAACGTGAAGAAGCAGAGAAGGGAACAGCGCGAACAGGAATTCAACGAATCTCGACGCAAGTCCAACCTGCAGGAATCGTCTTCGACAAATTCTGCACATGAAATCACGGCTACGGGCATTGTTTGGGAGAATGCAAAATGAAAAAGTGGATTCTCGCATTGAGTTCAGTGATTTTTCTATCGCTTTCCGCCTGCACGCATCTTGTTGTAGATTCGACCGAACGTTTACAGGTTAAAAACCTTTCGGATCAGTTCATTACAGATGTCTCGGTCGTCGGTAAGAATGATACCATCGTCTGGATTCCGGACACGGTCGCTCCGGGTGAACTTTCTTTTGTGCATGAACAGGATTTTGTAGGTTCGTTCCACATTATTTTCAAAACTATGGATTCTACAGGTACGTGGGAATTCGTCGATATGGGAAAAATCGATTTTGATGGAGGCAGTGAACTCCTCAAAATTTCGAAAAAATACGGCGAATGGGACCATGAATTCGAATAGAATCTGTTTTAAAAGTTATTTTTGATTTAACGTGAAAATTACCAAGTTAAAGATTTTCGGATTTAAGTCCTTCGCTCAGCGTACGGAAATCACCTTTCCGGGCAATGGTCTAACTGCCGTTGTCGGACCTAACGGAGCGGGTAAGTCCAACATTGTGGACGCGATTCGTTGGGTGCTCGGTGAACAACGCGCTTCTGTACTCCGTATGGACAAAATGCAGAGCGTGATCTTCTCTGGTACGGAAGAACGTGCCGCGATGAGTATCGCGGAAGTTTCCTTGGTAATCGACAACAGCAACGGCGATCTCGCTTCGGAATATTCGGAAGTGATGGTGACCCGCCGTGCGCACCGCGATGGTCTCACGGAATACCTAATCAACAATCAGGAATGCCGCTTAAAAGACATTCAGAATTTGTTCTTTGACTCGGGCCTCGGTCTTGGCAACTATTCCCAGATGAACGAAACGATGATTCGTAACGTTCTTGCCGATAGCCCGGAATACCGTCGCACGCTTTTTGAAGAAGCGGCTGGAGTGAGCAAATATAAGAAGCAGCGCAAAGAAACAATCAGCCAGCTTGAACGAGTCCGCAATGACATGGAACGCGTGGAAGACAACCTGCGCCGTGAACGCCAGACGGTTCGCCAGTTTGAAAAGCAGGTCGAAAAGGCGAAGGAATGGAAGCGTCTCCGCACCCGTCTCCGCGAACTGGATCTTTCGGTAAGTCTCGACCGCCACGAAGAAAATCGTCGCAATCTTGGCGTTTTAAATGAAGCGAAAGCTCGCGTATCGAACGAGCAGGAATCCGACAAGACCCGCTTGACTGAACTCGATGCGAAGATCGCAGAACGTCAGCTTGCGATTGCGGGTGATGAAGAAAATCTCCGCGGACTTGAAAATGAAGTTAAAAAGCAAGAAATCACCTTGAACGATTTGAATAACGAGCTTACCCGTAATCGCGAACAGCAGGGAATTGCCGCGATGAACGTGCAGAAGTATCGTGATGAAATCACCCAGGCGGAAAATAGCATTTCGCAACTTGAAGCCGAAAAGGCGAAACTCGAAGAAAACCTGCAGTCCTTGGGCTCGGAAGATGCCATCTCGGAACAGGAAGCGGAACTTGCCCGCGAAGAAGAAGCTCTCCAAATTTTGACCGACACCGTGGACGATCTCCGCGAACAATCGAGAACTCTTTCGGATCAGCGTATTGCAAGCCTTAACAGGGCGAACTCTCTCCGCAGCAAGTGGCAGCGCCAGGATGCGGAAGCGGATATGCTCCGCGGCAATATCGACAAGTGGAAAGAAGACCTCGAAGATCTGGAACGCAAAAAGTCGGAACTCGAAGAGTCTTTGAAAACTTTTGAAGACGGCATTAAAAATGCCGAAAAAGATATCGAAAATGGCTCGGAACGCAAGAGCGTCCAGGAAGAAGATATCGAAATCAAGAAGCAGGAGCTTTCGGCAATTGACGAAAAGATTTCGCGGGCGAAAAGCCATAAGGCGGGTCTTGAATCTCGGATCGAAGTGCTCCAGAATATGGATTCCGATGCGGGTTCCGGTGCCGATTACCTGGTGAATAGCCGAGCTTCTGAAGTCAAGGGTCTTCTCGGTTCCTTGATCGATGTCGATGCGGAATATGCGAATGCGATTGAATTTGCTTTGGGTCGTTCCTTGAATGCGGTCGTGACAAATAGCCCGTCTAGTTTGGAGGGCTTGCTCGATGCATTGGATTCGGCAAATGCCGGTAATGCGATGATCGCCTTTGCTCATGGATCTTCTGTTAATCCGGAATTCCCGTCCAAGCCGGGAGTCATCGGTATCGCGTCGAATTACGTGAAGGCGGACGCTTCGGTCAAAGCGATTGTCGATCAGCTGCTTTCGCATACGATTTTAGTGGATAGCTTTGCGACAGCAAAAGCGCTCTCTGCTGAATTTGCGGGAGAGGATTACTGGTTCCTTTCGACGGACGGACGTTACGTTTCGGCATCGGGCCTTGTATTTGGCGGTCGCGGCAAAAGCGAAGCACCGGGCGTTCTCGCTCGCAAGGCGGAAGTCGATAAGGATCTGGCGGAACTCGAAACGTTGATTGCAGAAATCGGCAGCTTGGAAGATGAACGCGAAAAGGCAAACGAACTTTTGGAAGAAGCGCGTTCCATGCTTTCGGAAACGGAAGAAACCATTCGCGAAGCAAATGAAACCATCCGTTCGGGAATTGCTGCACAGAAAATTCACCAGTCGATGCTTTTGGATACGGAACATCGCATAGATGCTTTGAATGCGAATTTGCAGAATGCCGAACAGCGTATTCAAAAAGCAGAATCGGAACGCTCCGACGATGCGGAACTCGCCGAAGCCGAAGCGGAATCGGAACGCCTTGAAGATGAATATGCGAAGGTGATGGAAATCCTTGAAGAAAAGGATCAAATTCGCAAGGATAAGGACGAAGATGTGCGTACATTGCGTAGCCAGCTGGGTTCTGCCCAGTCGACGATGCAAGAAAGCCTTGCCCGTATTCGTTCCATTGGCGATCAAGTCAAGTTCTTTGACAACATCATTTCGAACCGCAAAAACGATATCGATAATATCGAATCCCACAAGGATGAACTCCTTTTCAAGGAGACGGAAATAGCCGATCGTATCCAGGTTCAGGATGCAGAACTGCGCAAAAAAGAAGAAGAACGCGATATCGCTCGGGAACATTATAATGTTGTCGCGGGGGATATGAATGATTGGCGTTCGGAAGTGCGCCAGATCAACTCCAAGCTTTTGGAACGTTCAAACGATTTGAACGATTTGACCCTTCGCATCAGCACGCTGGGTCAAAACATTGACCGTATGCGTGAACGCATTTTTGCGGAATGGGAAGTTGATATTGACCATGCGGAAGACGTCTCCCGTGTGGAATACGAGGAAAAGGAAGCGAAGAAGGAAATTTCCGAAATTCGCGTTCAGATTAAAAATTTGGGACCGGTCAATACCGAAATCATGGAAGATTTCGATGCGGAAAAGGCTCGCCTTGCCGAAATCGAAAAGCAGTTCGATGACTTGGATAAGGCTCGTGCATCTTTGGAACGCACCATTACGAAGCTTGACGGCATCGCGCGTGATCGCTTCCTCAGCACGTTCCGCAATATTCAAAAAAACTTCCAAGATGTGTTCAGCCGCATCATGATCAACGGTGAAGCGAAGCTCACTTTGCAGGATGGCGTCGATCCCCTCGAAGCGGCGATCGAAGTGAACGCTCGACCGACCGGTAAGAAGATGCGCGGTGTAACCGCCCTTTCGGGTGGTGAACGTGCGCTGACGGCGGTCTCGCTCCTGTTCGCCATTTACATGGAAAAACCTTCGCCCTACTGCGTTCTGGACGAAGTCGACGGTCCGTTGGATGACGCAAACATCGGCCGCTTTATGGAACTTCTGCGTCACTTCTCGAACCAGACTCAGTTCATTTTGGTGACGCATAACAAGCGTACCATGGCTGCGGCAGACATGCTTTACGGTGTGACTCAGGAAATCAAGGGTATTTCCCGTATTGCATCGGTCAAGCTCGATGATGCGGTGGCATTGGAATTGCACAGAACCTAAGAGCTGTTTTCAATTCTGTTTCAAAAACCAAAGGCGCGAAGTTTCGCGCCTTTTTTGGGTAACGTATATTTTCTTTCGCAAATTCCTTTAAGAGGGTAAAAAAATAGGATGTTCCAATTTTTAGATTTGAAATAACCACAAATCAACCTAAAAGAAGAGCATCCTATGGATAACAATATAATCAAAATTGACGAGGAAAATCTCAAGAACGACCTGAAAGGAGTCATTAGAAAGACCATCGAGGAAACCCTCAACACGATGCTGGACGAAGAAGCCGCGGAGCTGTGCAACGCAGAAAGGCATGAACGTACCGACGAACGCAGGAACTACCGCAGCGGCCATTACCACCGCAAGCTGCTGACGTCCGCCGGGGAGGTCGACCTGTCCGTACCCAAGCTGCGCCTTGCCCCGTTCGAGACCGCCATAATCGAGCGCTACAGGCGCAGGGAATCGTCGGTCGAGGAGTCGCTTATCGAGATGTACCTGGCGGGTGTATCCGTGCGCCGCGTGGAGGATGTGACCGAGCTCCTGTGGGGATCGCGCGTCAGCGCCTCGACCGTCAGCAGCCTAAACCAGAAGGTATACGGCAAGATCGAGGAATGGCGAAACAGGCCCATAGGCGGGGAATATCCCTATGTCTATGTTGACGGCATATACCTGAAGCGCAGCTGGGGCGGCGAGATGACAAGCGTCTCGGTACTTGTCGCGATAGGGGTATCCGAGGACGGCTACCGGGAGATACTCGGCGCATGCGAGGGCGCGAGCGAAAGCAAGGAATGCTGGCGGAGCTTCCTCGTAGGCCTCAAGGAACGCGGTCTGAAGGGCGTAAGGCCGTTCACTTCGGACAAACACCTGGGCTTCCTGGAATCAGCCTCGGAAGTGTTCCCGGATGCGAAATGGCAACGCTGCACGGTGCATTTTTTCAGGAACCTGATGTCAAAGATCCCGCGCAAGAAGCTTGCTTCGGCCATGCCTCTGCTAAAGGCGACATACGCCCAGGAAGACAAGGAGGCTACCCTGAAAAAGGCTGCCGATGTAGAACAGAAACTGCGTGATATGGGGTTGAAATCTGCCGCCGAGCTTTACCGCAAGGGCGTGGCTGAGACGCTGACTTATCTCGACTTTCCGCACGAACACTGGCGCAGCATAAGGACGAACAACATCCTTGAACGCCTGAACCGGGAAATTCGCAGAAGGACTAGGGTTGTGGGCTGTTTGCAGAAACATCCTCGGCTCGGATATGAAAACATGCAAGCATGTTTTCGCATCACTCGCCTTGCGGCGTTTTCCCGGATGGAGCGTCGGCTTTGATGCTTGTCTGCGCCAGACTAAGATACATTGCGACAAAGGAATGGGGCACCAAGAGGAACCTGAACATGAAGCACCTCTACGAGCTTGAAAAAATACAGGAATACGAAAAGGGATTGAAAAAGGCGAAGATGGACGTAGCCTAAATCTGATGTTGGGACAAACTATTTTTGCGAAAAAACCTTGACACTACCTTTTTTTGTGCGAACCGTTATGGAATGTTCCGGCTAATTCGAGACGTTTATGGATTGGAGAAATCGGTCAAATCGAAATTGTCGAGTTGAATTTTGATGATAGGGGATTCTGCTTCCCTGAATAAAAAAAAAGACCCGGATTTCATCCGGGTCTTTTTAGTAGCGGGGGCAGGACTTGAACGCTGCGACCTTTGGGTTATGAGCCCAACGAGCTACCAACTGCTCCACCCCGCGTCAAGCGGGTACTGTTACCAGTACAGCACCATATATAGTAATTATATTTTCCATTGTCAAGGGGAAATAGGGGATAAAGCTTTGATTTAGACGTATTTCTGCAGAATATGCTTCGATGATACAAAGTAATCGATGCCACTTGCGATTGTGACGAATGTAATCACGCCCATCACGATCTGCGGAAGTGCTTGCCAAACAGCCTTGAAGCCTTCGATTTGTTGAATTGGATCCAGGGCGCAGACAAGGATAGTCACAATGCCGATGCCCTGTAAAGCAGTTTTCCATTTGCCGCTGCGGCGAGCTGGCATAATCAATCCCTCTGCGGCGGCAAGAGTGCGGAGCGTTTCCACGCTGGCTTCACGGAAGTAAATCAGCGCCACCATCCATACCGGAGCGTAACCCGTAGCGATGAAGCACATAAAAATCGTCATGTTCGAAATCTTATCGCTGAATGGATCCAGGTATTTTCCGAGTGTCGAAACTTCTCCCCATTTGCGGGCGAGATGTCCGTCCAAGTAGTCGGTCAGCATAAAGCCCAAAACCATCACCAGAGCGAGAACCTTGAAAACGATATGGTTGTCTTCGTAATTCAAATTGTTGTCATAGAAGAACACCCAGAGGAAGAACGGAGTCAGCACAATGCGGGTCATCGTGAGCTGGCTTGCTATCGAGAGCGGCTTACGGTGCGCCGGGTCGCGATAGAACCAGTATAAAAATTCCACAGAAGCGGCGCTCATCAATAAAATGCTCGCGACCATGAAAATCTGCTGATAACGTTCGAGTCCCAGAATGTACACGAGCATCGTCGCATTGATCGCCATCGCCGAAATTTTTGACCATACATGCCGACCAGGAACCTTTTTTCCTTCACGGATTACAGAAAGGCTAAGCAGGGAATGTGCAATCACGCGCCCGAATAAGCAGGCGCAGCCGACCGCGAGTAAAATTTCAAAATTTCGAAGTAAAACGCTCGTCATCACCGTAACCGAGAGAATGCCTTCGATGACATTCAGCCACAGCTGATAATAAGGTTCTTCGAATTCCTGAACGCGAAGTTGCCAGTTGTTGAGCCAGGTAAGAATCAACACAGCCAACGTGATCATCGCAGCGGTATAGTTATGCTGAGTCCAAATGGTTGCAATCAGCGGAATAAAAAGGGCCGCTCTGAAAATCCGCCATGCACGACCGCGCAGGCGCAGGCTCAACAACTTCTTTTTAAGAGGCATTCGCTTCCTCCAGTAATTCCTTTGCGTGGGCAAGCGAGGTGGGGGACTTGGCGTCTCCGAGCATTCTCGCAATTTCCACGATTCTCTCATTATATGATAACAATTTCACATTTGAAATAGTACGGGCTTCGCCATTTTCATGTTTTTCCACGGCCAGGTGAGACTGGGCGCGGCATGCGACCTGTTGAAGGTGCGTAATGGCGAGAACCTGATGGTACTTTCCGATGTTGCGGAGGGCTTCTCCGACGTTGTTGCCGATTTCACCGCTAATGCCGGAGTCCACTTCGTCAAAGACGAGGACCGGAACGTGATCCTGTTCGGCCATCACCGATTTGAAGGCGAGAAGCACACGGGAAAGTTCACCGCCCGAAACGGCAACGCGGAGGGGCTTTTGACCTTCGCCGAGGTTCGGAGCCATGCAGAATTCCACGCGGTCCTTTCCGGTTGCGGAATAGGCTTCTTCGGTAATGTCCGTGTTGAACGTAGCCTTGGGCATGCCGAGGGAATGCAGAACTTCGGCGACTTTGGCGTCGAGGGTCTGCTTGCCGGCTTTGCGCTTTTCGGAAAGGGCGCTTGCGGCAACGGCGAGCTTTTCTTCCGCTTTTTGGATGTTTTTACGGATTTCGGCGAGATCCGCGTCCAGGTTTTCAAGGCTTTCGAGTTCCTGCTTGCGGCGGGCGTAAAGATCGATCAGCCCCGCTTCATCGGTGCGGTACTTGCGCTTTAAACGCTGAATTTGTGCAAGACGCGTATTGGCGCGGTCGAGTTCCGCCGGATCGAGTTCCGAGGATTCTTCGGCTTCGCGGAGAGCGTCTTCGATGAAGGAAAGCGAGTCGTAGGCGTCGCCGAGCTTGACAGCCCATTCTTCCATTTCGGGAAGCTTGGACGAGAACTGGCGAATCTTGGACTGGAAAACTTCGAACTGCGAAAGGAGTCCGTTTTCACCGTCAAAGAGTTTGCTCAGCTCTTCGATCGCATGCATTTTCGCTTCGGACTTGGAAGCAGCAGAAGTCTTTTCTTCGAGTTCGGCTTCTTCACCTGCGCGGAGTTTTGCCTTTTCCAATTCATTTTTCTGGAAAGTCAAAAATTCCTTTTGTTCGGCGAGGTTGCGGGCGTTTTCTTCGGTCTTCTCAAGTTCTTCTTTGAGCTTGTTCCATGTGGACCAGGTTTCGCTGTAGGCAGCGAGTTCCGGTTCGCATGCGCAGTAATCGTCAAGAAGCTTGAGCTGGATGCGCAAATCGCGCAGCAGAAGCTGATCGCTTTGACCGTGCATCTGGATCAAGGTTTCGCCGAGGTTCTGGAGAGTTCCTTGTTTGATGATGACGCCGTTGACGCGGGTGCGATTTTTACCGCCCGAAAGGATTTCACGCTGAATGATGAGTTCATCGTCTGCGTCGATTTCTTCCGCGGCAAGAATCTTCTTCGCTTCGGCATTGTCCGAAATATCGAAAGTCGCTTCGACTGTCGCTTTGTCGGCTCCGTGGCGAATCATCGCCGGGAGAGTCTTTCCGCCGACGACCACGCGCAAGGCGCCCATAAGGACGGATTTGCCTGCGCCGGTTTCGCCGGTGATGGCGGAGAAGCCCGTGCCAAATTGGACCTGGGTTTCTTCGATGAGAGCAAAATTACGGATCGTCAGCTGTTCTAGCATAAGTCCCGTTTTGAATTAGGCCTTGTCAAACTCAATGATACTACGATAGATCGGGCGACCTTCCAACCGATACTTCTTTTCAAAATTCGTCATGATCCCTTCCGTCGGAAGGGCCGTGTTACGTTCGATGATCTTGCAACCTTGGAAGTTGTCAAAGACTTCAAGTGCGACTGCGTTGTATTCCTTGTGATCCGTGCCCCAGTAGAAGATACGTTTGCCCGGTTTCAGAACACGGGCGACTTCCACGAGAAATTCTTCGCGGAGGAGACGGTTCTTGTGGTGGCGTTCTTTTGGCCACGGATCCGGGAAGTACATGTGGAATGCGTCCACGGTATTGCTCTGAACACGGTCGCGGAGAAAGTAGAAAACATCGCCGCGGAGCATGGCCGTATTGGCGTTAAGCTTGTTACGCATCATGCGGTCTGCCGCGTAACGCGCCCATGTCAAATCCCATTCGCTTCCCATGATGAAATAATCCGGGTGTTTTTTGCCATATTCCACGAGAAATCCGCCCTTGCCGGAACCGATTTCAATTTCGATGTGATCGTTGTGCATCGGGAAGATTTCCTTCCAATCCAGCGGATGCTTGTCCGGCTGGTTGTCTTCGGTCTGGATAGGTTTGCGCGTGCCCGGAATATGACGGTGAACAAAGTGCCACATGCAAGGCAAATCTTTGTCCTGGTTCAAGTCACGGTAAAATTCAGGAATGATGATTTCCTTCTTTGCCTTCGGGCTTTCTTCCATGTTTTCCATTTCGTTAGTCATGTTTACCTTAGATAAATGCGATAATCTTATCGCGGTAAGCTTCCGGGATCTTTTTCAGGATGGTTCCAAGAATGTGATCCGAAGAATATTTCATCGAAAAATGATTCAGCACGATGTGCTTGCACTGCATGGTCGGACCGTAGATTTCAAGGGCCTTGACGAGTTGTGCAATGTGCGTGTGACCTTTTTTATCTGCCATCGATTCTTCACCGTCGTCGACAAACGTACATTCGGTAACCAGAACTTCGGAATTCCAAATTGCGGCGAGATCCGGATCGGTGAGGTTATCGCCGAGGCAGTCTCCCATAAACGTGATCAGCGGATCGAAAACTTCGCGGGTAATTTCGATTCCTTGCTTGCGAAGTTCAATAATTTGCGTGGTGTCATAGCCGAGGAATTCGTCTTTCAGCTTGTTCTTATGATTGTAAAGCGTGACGCCCATCGAAGGCAAAAAATTCTGACGGCCCACTTGAGTATGGCGCGTGCGGAACGCTTCGATCGAAAGATCCTTTCGGTATTTGAGAGGCACTTTTTCACCAGCCTTCATCGCGACGATTTCCGGGAGCTTAAAACGCTGCTCGGGAACACCTTCGAAGATGGCTTCGGAATGAATCCATTTTTCTGCTCCGGGGACGAGGTCTTCGGATATGTAATAAACCGAAGGCTTTTCGACGCCCATCATGCGACGTAAGCTGTGGTGCCGCATCAGGCAGCGACTGTGGTCGCCATGCGCATGGGTCAGGAATACGTGGTTGATGCCGATTGCGGAAACAGGGCATTCTCCCATGTCCACGCAAAAGTCGTATTCCGGAAGTTGAAGATAGGTGGCGAGTCCGGAAACAGAAAAGCCATGAATATTGACTTTTCCGACGTGATGACGGACTTGGCGTAAAGCGTTGTGCAGGGACCGGTTTTCTTGCATTTCGGGCTCAAAGATAGTAAGTTTTGAAAGGAGGCTGTTGTATGAAACATCGTCTTTTGAACTATATCTCGTATGTAGAAAGCGTCCTTGTGGGGGAGTCTACGCTTGAATCGGATGAAGCCGTCCGAAAGGATTTGATTTTACAGATTCAGTTCTTTCAACATGAACGATTGATCCATCTGCTTGTAACCCTTTTGTTTGCGCTCTTGTTTGTAGGCACGACCCTTTTCTTTACGCTTTACCCGACTCTTCCACTGCTTGTGCTGGATCTGCTTTTTTTGGTCCTGCTCGTTCCATATATTCGTCACTATTACATTTTAGAGAACGGCACTCAAAGACTCTACCATTTGCAAGATAAACTATGGAAACGAATCTTGGAAAAACGCAAAATTTCCGTATAAAATACCATCCGAAAGGAAAGATTTTGTTCATTTGTATGAAATTGCGCGTTATACTGAAGCGTGCAGAATGCGTGACTATGAAAAATACTAATCGTTTTTTAAAAGATGAATGCGTATATTAAAAGAAGAAGATAAGGAGTTCGTATGTTAATCGATTTTAGTCAGATTGAACCGGTAAGGGGACCGGGAATGAATCACGGGGCTGGAGAAATGACCGCACAAATGGTAATCCATTCTCTTGGTAGATTTGTCTTGAACCGGATCCATCCTTATGGATCGATAGGGATTCATGAACAAAAAAAAGGGGAAGAGATCAATTACGTTGTCTCGGGGACTGGGGTTGCTATTTGCGATGGGAAAGAAGAATTTCTCCATCCCGGTTGCTGTCACATTTGCCCGCAAGGTTCGATTCATACGATTGAAAATACGGGAATCGATGACCTGGTGCTGTTTACAGCGGTGATAGAAAAGTAAAGAATGGTTTGAATTTTCTTGCTTTTTCCCGAAAAAAGAGTAATTTTTGCGGAAGAAGCCCGTGTCGGGCTAAATTTTTCATTTCACATTTATAAGGAGTCTTGTTCCATGCGCGATTTGATTGAAAAACTGTTGCTGAAGGGTTATTCCGTTCTTTTTTCGATGGAAGGTGGTTTCCCGGTAATCCGTATCATCAAGGGTACGGACGCAGAACACCCGGTTAAAAGCTGTAGCATTGGTTCGGCGGATTTTCGCTCCTCGGTGGAAGACTCTCTGCAGTCCATGATCCTCGATCTGGAACGCCATCCGCAGTAATTCCGCGACGATTCTCTTAAAACTATTTTCTCTTTTTCTATATTTGGGCCCGTCAACGAACGAGGCCCATTTTGTCAATAAATCCAGAAATCGCCAAGCGTCGCACTTTCGCCATTGTCAGCCACCCTGACGCAGGTAAAACCACCATCACCGAAAAATTTCTTTGGTTCGGTAAAGTTATCCGTGAAGCGGGCCATGTCCGCGCTAAAGCTAACCGTAGCTATACGGTCAGTGACTGGATGAAGATCGAACAGGACCGCGGAATTTCCGTTTCGAGTTCTGTTTTGAATTTTCCCTTTGAAGGTTGCTGGTTCAACCTCGTCGATACACCGGGGCACCAAGACTTCTGCGAAGATACCTACCGCGCTTTGACCGCCGTGGACTCGGCGCTCGTTTTGATCGATAGCGTGAACGGTGTGGAAAAACAGACGATCAAACTCATGGATGTTTGCCGTATGCGCCACACCCCGATCATTACCTTTATCAACAAGATGGACTTGGATGGTCGTTCGGTTTTGGATTTGATCGACCAGATTGAATCTGTTTTAAAAATCAAGGCGATTCCATTTACCCTACCGATTGGTGTCGGTAAACTTTTCAAGGGCGTGTATTGCATCGCCGACAATACGTTTAATGTTTATAATGCTCAGTCCGGTCACCAAGAAATTTTGCAGATGTCCGGTCCGGACGATCCGAAGCTTGTAGAACTTTGCGGAGAAAACTGGGTGAACCAGTTCCGTGAAGAATATGACGTGGTGACGGGCGGCATGGATCCGTTCAACCATGAACTTTTCTTGAAGGGTGAAATGTGCCCAGTGTTCTTCGGCAGTGCTGTGACGGGTTTTGGCGTGCGTCAGCTTTTGAATGCTTTTGCCGATCTCGCTCCGGCTCCGATGCCGCGTGAAACGGACAAGCGTACAGTGGATCCGAGTGAATCGGATTTTTCGGGCTTTGTCTTTAAGATTCAGGCAAACATGGACCCGAAACACCGTGACCGTACAGCGTTCATCCGCATTTGCTCGGGACAGTTTCAGCGCGGTGATAAGGTTTACCACGTCCGTTCCGAACGTGATGTGCGTTTAGCGGCTCCGACGGCATTCCTCGCCAAGGATAAGGAAGTGATTGATACGGCATGGGCTGGCGATATTGTCGGCATTAACGATCCGGGCCTTTTCCACATTGGCGATACGCTGACAAAGGGCGAAAAAATGAGCTTTTCAGGCATTCCGGATTTTGCACCGGAATATTTTGCCCGTGTGACGCTTTTGAATCCGCTCAAGTCGAAGCAGCTTGCGAAGGGATTGAAAGAATTGACGGAAGAAGGTGCAACGCAGTTATATCAACCGTTCAAATCTGCCATTCCGGTGATCGGTGTGGTCGGCGAACTGCAGTTCGATGTGCTCAAGTTCCGTTTGATGTCGGAATATGGTGCCGATGTTTCTCTGGATCGCATCCCTTCCTTCGGCGTCCGTTGGATCGTTGGGGATCCGGCTGAAGTCGAAAAGTTTGTGACCGATAACGGCGGCGATTGTATGCGTGATAAAGAAGAGCGTTTTGTCTGTCTCTTCCCGAACGAATATCGCTTGACGCTCGCAGTCAAGAACTATCCGGAATTGAAGTTTGTCGAAACATCTTTAGGGTAATCTATGCGAATACTTCCTTGGCTCTCGCTGTTTACTCTTGTCGCTTGCAGTGGAACGTCTAAAGAGAATCTCTTACCGGTACATGATTCGGCAACTGAGAAAACTTCCGCCGTGGATACATTAGCCGTAGACTTTGCAGCAGTGGATTCGACTGCACTCGATACGGCTGCGGCTCTGGATTCCGTAAAGCCGGTGAAGGAAGATTCACCCGTTTTCGAAGTTTCGTTTTTCGCTATCGGAGATGTTCTCTTTCACACGCCGCTATTTAAAGCGTGCAAGGAAGATTCTTCTAAGTGCAATTACGATTATGTCTTTGCTCCGTGGAAAAAGGATATCCAGGCTGCAGACATTGCGATTGTGAACCAGGAAACAGTCTTTGTTCCGCGTTCGGAAGGCTACGCATCTTACCCGAGCTTTGGTTCTCCGGAAGAAATCGGCCTTGCGGAAATCGAAGCGGGCTTTGACATTGTGACCCATGCGACAAATCACACGATGGACCGTCGCGCTTCCGCAGTCGATTACACGATCGATTTTTGGACGGGTAAATCGGCAAATGTTTTGGGAATTCATAAGACCCAGGCTGGGCAGGATTCTGTTTTCACTCTCGACAAGAAAGGTATTCGTTTTTCGTTTGTGAATTTTACTTACGGCCTGAACGGACAAAAACTTCCGGCGGATAGACCGTATCTGGTGGACCTTCTGGATTCGAACGGGGATTGGGTAGAAATGGTTCGGAAAGCGGAAGCCGAAGCCGAAGTCACCGTTGCCTTTATGCACTTTGGAACGGAATACGTGGAACTGCCGACTGCAGAAGCAAGGGCTTATGCGGAACAGGCGATCGATGCCGGTGCCGATATCCTTGTTTGTACGCATCCGCATGTGATTGAGCCTTATGGCATCTATACGACGAAAGCAGGGAACCGCGCTCTCGTGTACTGGTCGCTTGGCAACTTTGTTTCGAACCAACAGGATATTTCGACAAATCTGGGTGGGGTAGCGAAGTTCGCCGTGCGCAAGGTCGTGAAGGGCGATTCATCCCGTTTGGAAGTTTCTTCTGCGACCTTTGAAGGATCCGTCACTCAGCAAGAAGTGGGGAACTATCACGCGATTCCTCTTGTCGCTTATTCGGATTCTTTGGCAGAACATCACTTGTTAAAGGCGAAAAAGCCTGAGCTTTCCCTGAAAGCGTTTGAAGAACTTTTCCACAAAAATTTAGAGAACGCTCCGAAGTGCAATACAGAAGATCCTGCAAATGTTTTACCTCTCGAAATTGTGAATTTATCTGCAAAAGGATTCCGCAAAACGGCTGCCCCGTAATGATTTAGATAGAACAGGCAAAGCGGGCCTCTATTTAGGTTTGAATATATAAAAGGAGTCAAAAAGAAATGAAATCCGTACCTATTACACTCCTCGCCGGTTACCTCGGAGCCGGCAAGACGACGCTTCTCAATCACGTTTTGAATAACCAGCAGGGTTATCATGTGGCGGTGATTGTGAACGATATCGGCGAAGTGAATATTGATCAGACCCTGATTGAAAAGGGCGGCAAAATTGAACAGAAGGATTCCGTTGTTCCGCTTTCGAACGGTTGCATTTGCTGCACGCTCAAAACGGACCTTTTGGAACAGCTCGCCCAGATTCTCGAACAGGGCAAGTTTGACTACATCTTGATAGAAGCAAGCGGCATTTGCGAACCGCTTCCGATTGCGCAGACGATTACGCTCATGGGCTCGAAGCTTAAGGGACTCGATGGTCAGAATCTTCCGTGCCATTTGGATGGCATCATCTCTGTGGTGGACGTTCTTCGTCTCGCAACAGAATTCGGCGGGGGAGATAAGCTGCTTGAAGAAGATAGGGAAGAAGAAGATCTGGCAAGCCTTCTCGTTCAGCAGATAGAATTCTGTAACACGATTGTTTTGAACAAAGTCGACACGATCTCCGCAGAAGAACTGAAGCATGTGAAGGCTGTTGTCCGCGCACTCCAGCCGGAAGCCAAGATGATCGAAACGAACTTCGGCAAGGTCGATATCCAGGACATTCTTGATACGAAGCTTTTCAACTTCGAAAAGGTTTCTTCTTCTGCATCCTGGATTCAGCAACTCAACAATCCTGAAGAAGAGGAAGAAGAAGGGGAAGCTCTCGAATACGGTATCGGCACGTTCGTTTACAAGGCTCGTCGCCCGTTCTCCCGTGCAAAGCTCGAAGCGTTCCTCGACAATTATCCGAACAGCATTATCCGAGCCAAGGGCATTATGTGGTTCGACGATGACCGCTCTTACTCATATATCTTCGAACAGGCCGGCAAGGACGCTAGCGCCCGCTGTCTTGGCCGTTGGATCGCTTCCTTAAAGCCGAGCGAACAGGAAGTCGCTCTGAAGGAAGAACCGGACGTGAAGAAAATGTGGGATGAAAAGTACGGCGACCGTGAAATTCGTCTCGTCTTCATCGGTCAGAAGATGGACCGCAAGGAAATCTGCGACAAGCTCGACAATTGCCTTGGCGAATAAGCTTCTAAAAGAATCCCGGAAAACTCTCCGGGATTTCTTTTTTATTTATAGTTTACATAATGCGCATTATCGGACATTTACGTCCGGAGCCATCACGAAAATGGCTTCTCTTGTCTCCGGGGCCAGCCGAGCCGTGCGCATCGTTGGTCGGGCCGCGGCGCCTTTTGACGATTTTCGGGCAAAATGGCGCTTTTCAACGAAAACGTCCCGATCCGTTTTCAATTATCTTTACTCTATGATTTTTAAGAAACTCGCACTCTTTTTGACTCTTGCAACGACGACTTTTACCTTTCTTTCGGGCTGTGCTGCGTCCCGAAAGGTTCAAGCGGCAAACATTTTAACCAAATGCAAGCTGGAAGTCATTGGAGCGAGTTATGACTCCGTACGTGTCGACTTGGACAAGTTTATCGGAGAGCAGCCGAAAAATTCGATTTTACCGAATCCCAAAGCAATCTTGCTCGTTCAGAACATTGCCAAAGGTAACATTCCCGACAGCCTTGGGACCCTTTATTTTGCGATTCAGGTGAACGTGAAAAACGGTTCGGATGACTCGCTCTGGCTGCGTTCTGCCAAGGGTATAATCTCGTTTGATTCCCAAGTGGAACTTCCGATCGAGTTTCAGGATTCCGCATTTGCGATTGTACCGGGATCTTCTAAAATGGAACTTCACACGCATTTGAATATCGATATGAATGCGCTCAAGATCCTTGCGACGGATACTATCCGCATTTCTGGCGATTTTGAATTCTCCCTTACGCCAAACGGCGAACTCGTCCATTTTGCTGTGGATGAAAAGAAGCCCGTACAGCCGGAAGAAAGAACCGCCTTTATCGATCAGGCCAAAAATGCGGTCCTTTCTTCGATTATTGACGCTTGGTCTTCGAAACTCCAGTAATTTTTTTAATATCTTTTGAACGTGAAAAATTTATTCCGCACTTCCCTGCTTTTGATTATCTGGCTCGCGGCTTCCGCTTCGGCGTTGGATCGCATTTGGGATACGCGTTACACGTTCGGACCTGAATTTTTAGTTCGCGATCGTACATCGCTTGGTGCGGGCTTTTATACAAATTACCAGGAAGACGGCTACTTGCCGATCAATGCCCAGCTTGCCATCAACGATTTCTGGGAAGTCGGTGCCAAGCTTTTGTTTGATTCTGAAGACGACATGGAAAGCGTCCAATCTTACGTAGATGTGGGCGCTAAGTACCGTATCATGGAATATTCGACAATCGGTGCGGATTTCTTGATCGGTATCGGCAATAAGCGCGGTGCGGGCCTTGTCTTCTCCTATACATCGCTTCATCCGATGTCCCGTATTTTTTCGACGCTTTATGAAGCCCGCTTGGGATTCTTTGACCGTATCGTGAGCGATGGCGGTCTTGCGGAATTTGCCTTGGGAGTCACTCCACAGTTTAAATTTACGCCGGCATTGATTGCGATGATTGGCATTGAATCTTCCGGCAGTTTGGGAAACATCTTGGATGACTTCATGGTGGATATAGTCCCCCGTGTGCAAATCGGCATTCTCCCCTATTTCCATGTGATGACCGAACTTTCGATCGGCATTATGCAAGAAAAGAATAACGACCGAATGCGACTCGGCGCTTACGGGATTATTGAATTCTAAGCGTTTACGCGTTCCAGAGTTGAACGCATCTTCTTAACGAACCCGCTTTCAGGAACTGGTGACGTAGCATAAAGAGAATGCGCTGTATCTTGGATTTGCTTTCTAAATGGGCGAATTCTTGCAAGATTTTTAATTCCCCCGCTTTCAGTTCTTGCTCAAAATATTTGGCAAAGAATTCAGCGTATTGCATAGAACGCTTTATGTCGTCAGACTGATTTTTTAAACGTTCGAAGATATGCTTGCGACTGGTGATGTCTTGGACGCCGACCGTATTCTTGTCATGATGACGGTACAGAGAAAGGGCTTTACGCACAAAGTAAATATTGCCGAATATAGCCGCTGTCGTCGCAAGGAAGGCGTCGTGCATGGGAATCTTCGAAAGGTTTTGCCACAAAAGATCCGGATTCTTGAGAACGTAATTTTTTAACGCCTGATTGAAAAGCGTGACGCAGCCCGAAACATTGTTCTGCATAAAATAAAAGTGCGCAGGAGCTGCATCGTTCGGCAATTTTTCGGCATTCAAAAAGGAATGTGCCAAAAACCGACCGTCCGAAGTGATAATCTTCATGTCCGAAAACAGTAATGTTGGCAAGGCCTGTTTCGCGTTGCTCAGATTGCGATACCTTTCATAAAGACTTTGTACGTGATCCGGCATCCAAAGATCGTCCTGATCTGCCAAAAGATACAAATCGGAATCGACGTTTTGCATCAGATAGAAAAAATTCGAACAGGCTCCCCTTCCACGCGTGTTGGGCGGCAACAAGAATATTTTTGCCGGGAACTGGCGGGCAAAATCTTCAAGAATTTCTGGCGTTGAATCGGTGGATCCGTCATCGGAAATGTAGATGGATATTTGGGGTCCAATCTGCGCTAAAATGGAATCGAGCTGTTCTCGCAAATACGAAGCTCCGTTGAAGGTCGCCATTAAAACACAAATTCGAAGGTTGGATTCCATTTTTTCCATTTGAAGCTTTTCCTCAAAATAATTTAAAAACAAAAAGGCCGAAACAAACGTTCGACCTTTTTGTTTTTAGGAATTCACGATGAATTTATTTGACGATAAATTCACCATTTTGGAAGTCAATCGTGCAAGGCACTTCGGGCTTAACTTCACCAGCGATAATCGCATGCGAAAGCTTGCGCTCCACTTCGCGTTCGAGGAATCGCTGAATCGGACGGGCACCGAATTCCGGATTATACGACTTGTCTGCGATCGCCTGCAATGCCGCATCCGAAGCGTTCACGATGTAACCTTCACGAGCCGCACGCTTAGCGAGATCCTTGAACTTAAGCCCCGTGATCGAAAGAATCTGGTCCTTCGAAAGGCTCTTGAACACAAGAACTTCGTCCAAACGGTTCAAGAATTCCGGTCTAAAGAATCCCTTCAATCGAGGCATCACGTCGTCAATCGAAACATCCTTTTCCGGATTATTCATGAACAGATCCGAGCCGAGGTTCGAAGTCATTAAAATCAGAGTGTTCTTGAAGTTCACCGTTCTGCCCTTGCCATCGGTCAAACGTCCGTCGTCCAGAACCTGGAGCAAGGCGTTGAATACATCCGGGTGCGCCTTTTCGACTTCATCCAGAAGCACCACGGAATACGGCTTGGTACGGACCGCTTCCGTCAGCTGACCGCCTTCTTCATAACCGACATATCCCGGAGGGGCACCGATCAAACGGGCAACGGAATGCTTCTCCATGTATTCGCTCATGTCGATTCGAACAATCGCGTTTTCGCTGTCGAAAAGTTCCTGAGCCAAAGCCTTGGCGAGTTCCGTTTTGCCGACACCGGTCGGGCCGAGGAAGAGGAAGCTTCCCACCGGAGCATTTTCTCTCGAAAGTCCGCTGCGGTTTCTCAGAATGGCTTCCGCAACAGAAGATACGGCAACGTCCTGACCGACGACGCGTTCGTGCAAACGTTCGTCCAAGTGCAAAAGCTTTGCACGTTCCGATTCGCGGAGACGTGTGACCGGAATGCCTGTCCAACGGCTGACCACTTGAGAAATCGTCTCTTCATTGACTTCTTCGGTCAGTTCGCCTTCGCGGGCCGCTTTCTGCGCCTTGGCTTCGAGGTCTGCCACATCTTTTTCGAGCTTCAGAATGGTGTTGTACTTGAGTTCCGCGGCTCGGTTCAAGTCGTAGCGGGCTTCCGCCTGTTCCATTTCTTCATGCGCCTTGTGCAGGCGTTCCTTTGCATCCTTCAGTTCGTTGAACTTGGCACGTTTTTCTTGCCACTTCGCCTGCATCATCGAAACGGCAGCCGAAGTCGTTTTGAGTTCGTCTTGCAGTTCCGCTAAACGCTTTTTGCTCTTGTCGTCCGATTCCTTGGCCAAAGCCTTTTCTTCAATCTTCAGCTGCAATTCCTTGCGTTGCAGATTGTCCAAGTCTTCGGGTACGGTATCGAGCTGGGTCTTGACCATGCTCGCCGCTTCATCGATTAGGTCAATCGCCTTATCGGGAAGGAAACGGTCTGCAATGTAGCGGCTCGAAAGCTTTACTGCCGCCACGAGAGCGTTGTCGTGAATGCGCACGCCGTGATGGCTTTCAAAGCTTTCTTTAACGCCGCGCAAAATGGAAATCGCTTCGTCTTCGGTCGGTTCAAAAACGGTGACCGGCTGGAAACGGCGTTCAAGAGCCGCATCCTTTTCAATGTAACGGCGGTATTCCTGCGTGGTCGTTGCTCCGATGCAGTGCAGTTCTCCACGGGCGAGCTTTGGCTTCAGCATATTGCCGAGGTCCATGCTGCCTTCGGTCTTACCAGCACCGACAATCGTGTGCAGTTCATCGATAAAGAGCAGCGTATTGCCGTCTTCTTCAAGAGCGGTCAGTACATTTTTCAAACGTTCTTCAAAGTCGCCACGGTACTTTGCACCTGCCATCAGCGCGGACAAATCGAGAGAAAAGAGCTTCTTTCCCTTCAACGCGTCGGGAACGTCCCCCTTGAAGATTCGCATGGCAAGCCCTTCGACAATCGCGGTCTTACCGACGCCTGGTTCCCCGACGAGGACTGGATTGTTCTTCGTCTTTCTCGAAAGGATCAAAATGACTCGGCGGATTTCTTCTTCTCGTCCGATCACCGGATCCAATTTCCCTTCTTCAGCCAAAGAGACCAATTCCCTACCGTAAAGTTTTAACGGGGATTCTTCTTCGGCGACAGCAGCGGCGCTCATCGGATCGGAAAGCCAGGTTTCCACGACTTCAGCACTGCCAAGGGCGTCTTCAAAAATTTTGGCTACACGGCGTTCCTGTGCAAAACGCATCAAGGAAACGAGCATATCGCTCGGACTTGCCGCCTGCGAAGTTTTACGGCCGGCCTGGATAGCCGCCCTCAGCACACGGGAAAGATCTTCGTCCGGGCGTCCAGCGTCCGGATTTACATCCATCAGTTTAGGAACGGAATCGAGGAACGGTGCAAGCTTAGCCTGCATTTCCTTGATGTTCGCCTTTTTGGCTCGGTACAGATTTTTCAAACGGGCGTCCGGAGCTTCGAGAAGCCCGTGGGCAAGATGGACCACTCCCAGATAGGAATGGGACTTCTTGTCCATCAGTTCCTGCGCTTTGGCAAGAACCTTTTCCGAATCATTCGTAAAATCAGCCATTTTTACCTCCTTGCCGGAGCTATTCCGGCAGGCTTTATTTTTGTCGTTTTCCTAAAAGCAAAATGTGTGCCATTCTAAAAAAGGCTTAAATTTCTTAAATTTCGCCACTTTTCTGTATTGCGTTTTATTTTGAAACGGTCGTTATCCGCTTTGTTTTGGAAAGGAATGGCAAAAACAAAATTCTTGCCTTTTTTACTCGGAATCATCGTCTAACTTGGAGTATTTTTCTAGATTTCACTAGGTCTAATTAACAAACGGCGCCTAAAAAACGCCACAACAATCAATCAGAGGTAAAAAAATGGCAGTTTCTTACAAGGAACTCGGCTTGGTCAACACCAAGGAAATGTTTGCTAAGGCCGTCAAGGGTGGCTACGCTATCCCGGCTTTCAACTTCAACACCATGGAACAGATGCAGGCCATCGTGCAAGCCGCCGTTGAAACCAAGTCTCCGGTGATCATGCAGGTCTCTAAGGGTGCTCGTAACTACGCTAACGGCACCATCCTCCGCTACATGGCTCAGGGTGCTGTTGAATATGCCAAGGAACTCGGCTGCGCCAATCCGCAGATCGTGCTCCACCTCGACCACGGCGACTCTTTCGAACTCTGCAAGGACTGCATCGACAACGGTTTCTCTTCCGTGATGATCGACGGTTCTGCTCTTCCGTACGAAGAAAACATCGCCCTCTCCAAGAAGGTTGTTGAATACGCTCACGCACACGACGTGACCGTCGAAGCTGAACTCGGCGTGCTCGCCGGTGTGGAAGACGAAGTGGCTTCTGAAGTTTCTCACTACACAAAGCCGGAAGAAGTGATCGACTTCTCTACCCGTACCGGTTGCGACTCCCTCGCTATCTCCATCGGTACTTCTCACGGTGCTTACAAGTTCAAGCCGGAACAGTGCACTCGCAATGCTCAGGGCAAGCTCGTTCCGCCTCCTCTCGCATTCGACGTTCTCCACGAAATCGAAAAGAAGCTCCCGGGCTTCCCGATCGTTCTCCACGGTTCTTCTTCTGTCCCGCAGGACGAAGTCGACACCATCAACGCCCACGGCGGCCGTCTCCCGGACGCAGTTGGTATTCCTGAAGAACAGCTCCGCGAAGCTTCCCGCTCCGCTGTCTGCAAGATCAACATCGACTCTGACAGCCGTCTCGCTATGACTGCCGCAATCCGTAAGTATTTCGACGAACATCCGGAACACTTCGACCCGCGTCAGTACCTGAAGCCGGCTCGTGAAAACATGAAGAAGATGTACATCCACAAGATCGTGAATGTGCTCGGCTCCGACAACAAGCTTTAATCGAGTCTTGTCGTCCTAATGGTTGCAAAACCTGGGACTTAGCGAAAAGCTTAAAAACCGCACGGTGTATGCCGCGCGGTTTTTTGTATATAAATTCAGAATGTTCCCATTTTATACTTTATCAGTAAAGAGCAGGAATTTTCTATGGATGATGTGAAAAAAATTTGCCCCCATTGTGGCGCCGAGCTGAAAGACGATGCCACATTCTGCCCCCATTGCGGGAGCGACAAGGATACCGGCTGGAAGGAAGGCGCGGAGTCCGCGGACCTGGAACTTCCCGATTACGATGAAATCGTCGAGAATGAATTTGGCCAAAAGAAAAAAAATTTTTCTCGGATTGCGTCGGCAATTATCGGCGGAATTTTAGCCGTCGTTTTGTTAATCGTGTTTACCGGGATCGTCTAAACACGAAAATTCATTCTATTTGAGCGTAAAGGCGCATTAGAGCGTCTTTTTTAATTCGGCAACTACAGATTCCGCCCTTTCGAAATCAAAGTCTTCTACAGCGGTTTTGAGCTGTTTAATGAGGTTCATCCGTTCTTCATCGTAGCGGATGTGTTCAATGAGCTGTAAAGCGGCTCGACAGCCTGCAGGAACTGCATCCTGAATCGACGGTTCGATGGTTTTAAGCATTTTCTGCAGCTTTGCCATCGCTTTCGGATCTTCTACAAGCTTTTCTTCACGCTCTCCAAGGGCTTCTGCCGCAAGCGGAATCGCTTTACGCAAGCGTTCGATCAGCTTTTGAAGCAGGTCGGTGAGCTTTGCCCACGGAGTAAGCGGAAGTTCCTCTTTTTTCGAAGTAATCGTGTATTCCAGTTTCGCGGAGTGTTCCTGCAGCTGCATACAGCCAATGGTCCCTGCAATACCTTTTAAGGTATGTGCCATACGGGCCGCAGAGATAAAGTCTTCCGCTTGGATGAATGCCTGGATTTTGGCAATATAGCCGTCAAAATCATCGACAAAGCGACGGATCACTTTTAGATAAATCGCCTTGCTGCCTGCGGAACGGTACAGCCCGAGTTCCGCATCAAAGTTCGGAATTTTGTCAAAGGCGACAAGGAACGGATCTTTGGTAATGCTGACATCTCCCTTGAGCGATTCCAAGGAAGTCTTATCGTTCACCTGCTCAAGCCAATTCGAAAGTTCTCCGTAAAATTCTTTCGGGTCGATCGGTTTTGTGATATGAGCGTTTAAGCCTGCTGCAAGACTTTTTTCCTTATCTCCGCGCAAAGCTCGTGCGCTCATGGCGATAATCGGCAGAGAATTCTTTTTAGAGTCTTGTAATGCACGGATCTGCTTAGTAGCTTCGAAGCCATCCATCACAGGCATCTGTAGGTCCATTAGAATCAAGGAGTAATCGTTCTTTTGAACAGCGGCCACACCTTCTTCGCCGTTGTTTGCAATGTCGGTCATGAGCCCGACGCGGTTCAAAAGTTCAATCGCGAGTTCTTGGTTCAAGGCGTTATCTTCAACGAGCAAAATTTTGGCCGGCTTAAAGTGGAAATTCTTTTGAGCTTTGGCTTTTTGATTCTTGCTTTCTTCGACAACGCGAAGCCCGAGGGCTTCTTCCAAGGTCTTCTGCAGGTCTTCGACAAGGAAAGGCTTTGGCAGGTAACGCTTGAAACCCGTTTCAATCGCTTCTTTCAAATGTGCTTCATCGTTCAGTTTGGAAATGGCGACCAGCGGTGGAACATCCAATTCAGAATTTTGCATCTGTTTCACCAAGGCGACAGCCCCGATTTCGGTCAGCGTCCAGGCGAGAACAATCGCGTCATAAGGATTATCCTTACTGGACTTGAAAAGATCAAAGGCTTTTTCTGCGGAATTTGCAAAGTCCGCTTGCACGTGCATCGTCTTAGCCATCTTTTCAAGAATCGAAAGAGAGGCTTCATTGCTTTCGGCGATTAAAATGCGCTTATTCTGGAGAGGCGAAATTCCCTTCGAGACAGGACGATCCACAACATCGAAGGTCGCGGTAAAAAAGAAGTCGCTTCCCTTCCCCGCTTCGCTCCTCACCTGCAGTTCACCGCCCATTAGTTCGACAAGAGAATGGGAAATGGCAAGGCCTAGGCCCGTTCCGCCGTACTTGCGGGTCGTGGAACAGTCTGCCTGCGAGAACATGTGGAAGAGCTTTCCAGACTGTTCTGGAGTCATGCCGATACCCGAGTCGCTGACACAGGTGTAAATTGTCGCCTTAGAATTTTCGAGCTTCTTCAACTCCATCTTCAGCACGACTTGTCCTTTCTCCGTGAATTTTTCGGCATTGTTGATCAGGTTCGTCAAAATCTGCGAAAGGTGCAGTGGATCGCCGAAAATACGTTTCGGAATTCGTGAGTCGATATCGGCTAAAAGTTCAATCGGCTTACCGGTAATGCGCACCACCGCAATCGAGAGAACGTTCGAAATAGTTTCACGAATGGCAAATGGAATGTGTTCCATGTCTTGCTTTTTTGCTTCGATCTTCGAATAGTCAAGAACGTTATTGATAATGCCCAGGAGCGATTTTGCCGCATAAGAAATACGGCCTAGGTAATGTTCCTGTCGCGGAGAAAGATCGGTAGAAAGGGCGAGGTCCGACATACCGATAATCGCATTCATCGGCGTGCGGATTTCGTGACTCATGTTGGCAAGGAATTCGCTCTTCGCCTTGGTTGCATCCTTGGCTTCCTGTTCCGCTTTGATAATCGGCGTGATGTCCGTGATGAAGATTAGGTAGCCGATGCTGCTCAAATCCTTGGAGAGCAAAACGGTTCCTTGTCCGCGGCACCAGATCTGCGTTCCGTTACGCGTCGGAAGTTCAAAGTTTGCACTCCAGCGCGTTCCGTTTTCAATAGCGGCGAGAGGCATTTCCAAAATCTTCTGCGGAATGCCGATGTCGGTCAGTTCATCATAAGGCTTGCCGATCAATTCCGAGGTTTTTATATCCAAGACATCTTCAATCCGTTTGGACACGTAGGAAATTTTTAAATCACTGTCGAAAATGATAATTGTATTCTGCGACGACGCCATGATGGAATCCAGAATGGAATCCTTGCGGACCGCCGAGGTTTCATCGGAAACCAGGAACAGATAACGGACCGAAGCGTCGTCTTCAATCAAAAGGTTAAACGAAATGTTCAGCCAAACGATATGGCCGTCTTTTTGCTGCACCACGATCTGCGTCTGCCCAATTTCACTTGTCTGCGGCGCGGCCTGCTTTTGAGAATTCAAAACAAAGTCTTTGAATTCCGGATTTGGGATGATGTCCCAAAGATTTTTGCCTTGAAGGCTTTGCCAATCCGCATCTCCCGTAACGGTTGCAATACTCGAACTGGCACGCAGAACCTGGAATTGGTTATCCGTTAAAATCAGCGAAAAATATTTACTGCTGAGAATCGCATCGAAAAGGGTGCTCGAATTGACGCTGTCGGTAAGATCCTTGGAAATCATTCGACGAAAGAGAATCTTGCTCGCAATCGATGTAATGATCAGAAGGAATAGAATACAGCCGCCTGCAAAGACCATGAAGTTCCAACTTTTTTTGTTCAGGAGGGCTTCAGTTTTACTCTGCGGAATGATGTAAACGAGGTGCAACGGAACTTTATTCAGCGGCGCGATCATCGCCGTGTACTGTCGACCATGATCATCTTTGAATTGAAAACTGGATACCGCAGAACTGGCGAGCGAGTCGATATTGTAATGTTCTTTCGCAGGCCTAAAAAGCGCGTAGATACTGTCGAGGGTAATTTCTCCGAGACTTGTCTGGTACGGGAAATAGGTGTAGACGCTGTCGGTTTCACTGTTGACGAGCATCGTGATTCCCCCGCTTTCCTTGGACAGCAGAGAAAAGGACGAACGAAAGTCGTTGACATCGATGTCTTCGGCGATGACGCCCTGAATACGGTTTCGATTTTTCCAGATAGGAAGGGAAATCGTTAAAACGCGGCGTTCTGCTCCGTAGTTGATGGTGGGGCCGGAATAAGCAAGACCCTTATTGCGGCTCGGTTCCAAATACCAAGACTTTGTTCTGAATTCAAAATGTTCGGGATCGCGTTTTAAATTGCGGGCGCTGACAAAATATCCATCTGCACCGCCGTAATAGATGTCAACGTTGTTCAGTTTTTTTTGTTCGGAAAGGAGAGTCGATCTTAAATTGGACGGAAGACTGTGAGCGATACGCTTGTGAAATTTAGTAAAAGGGGCCGTATAAGTGTTGATCTTCTGTTCAAAGGATTGAGAAATCTGCTGCAAGGTTTTGCTCGATTCCTTATAGGCCGTTTCGAATAAAAAGGACCGCATATAGGAAGTAAAAGCGATGAAGCAGAGGATCATCGCTATCAACGTAGGCAGAGTATAAACCCAAATGATGCGAGAACTGAGCTCGCGCTTTCTCTTCCCTTGACCCATTACTCTCCAAACGACTTATAAATTTTAGGGAGTTCATTCTCGAAAGTGTCAAAGGCTTTGACAACGTCGGGATCAAAATGCTTTCCGCTTCCTTCGTGAATAATGCGGAGAGATTCTTCATGAGGAATCGCATCTTTATAGACACGTTTAGAAACGAGAGCATCGTAAACATCGGCAACTGCCATGATGCGGGCGCAGAGAGGAATTTCTTTTCCAGAAATTCCAGTCGGATAACCCGAACCGTCCCATTTTTCATGATGAAATTTGGCAATGTTTGCCGCAATCACGACCATCGGATTGTTATTCAGTTCCTGCGTTGCAGAAAGAAGAACCTGATAGCCGAGAATGGTATGCTTCTTCATTTGTTCGCGCTCCGCATCGGTCAGCGGACCAGGCTTACGAAGAATGCCGTCAGTAATACCAACCTTGCCGATATCGTGGAGCGGAGCCGCGATTGCATATTCGTCGACGATTTCTTCGTTCGGAAGCTCTGCCTTGAATTCGTCCATTTGACTCATCGCATGCGCGAGTTTTCGCACCACGAGCTGAGTTCTGCGCAAATGCGTTCCCGTTTCATTGTCGCGGAATTCTGCAAGGGCGCCCAAACTGGTGAGCATCACCTGCAACGTCTTTTGCAAATCTGTGGTTTTTTGTGACAGTTCACTTGTGCGTTCGGCGACAAGATCCGAAAGATGATCGCGATAAAATTTACGCTCCAGCTGATTGCGGATGCGCAGTTTTAAAAGACCTTGGTTGAAAGGCTTTGCGATGTAATCGTCCGCTCCTAGGGAAAGCCCCTTCATTTCGCTTTCGCTTTCGGCTTGGGCGGTCAAGAAAATAACCGGGACATCTTTGCAACTCGGAATTTCCCGTAAGCGACGGAAGGTTTCATAACCGTCCATTTCGGGCATCATCACGTCGAGCAGAATCAAATCAGGAACACTACGCTTGACAAGCTCCAATGCTCTTTTTCCGCTGAGTGCGACATGAATGCTATAATTTTCCTGTGCGAGTGCCCCTTCCAACACCTCGATGTTTGGCTTGGTATCGTCAACAACTAGAATTTGAGGCATCCGTTCTTCCATATAAGAATAATCTATTCTGTTTTATCCGATTTGAACAAAAAAGCACAAAAAGATTGTTCTAATATGGAATATATGATGTTGGACTATAGGTCTTTAATGACCATGATGCCGCTGCGTTCGATCTTTGGGAACGGCTGCATGCCTTCACCGCCCTTACCCTTGTCGAGAATATCCAACAGTTCTCCCGAAGAAGAGTACAGATGGAGTTCCCATGGACCAGCCGGAGCATTAAAGTAACCGGAATTCTTCTGCACGTTGCGCTGGAAGCTACAGTTGAGACGGTCCGTCACGCTACGCGCCTGTACAAGGGAAACGTCCGAAAGCGTCCAACCGACCGGGCTTGCGCCCATGTCGAAAACCAGGACCGCATTTTCGTCCGTCGGTTCCTTCATCGTGAACTTCCAGCTAAAGTCCTGCCAGCTGGTAGAAAGGTCGAGGAAACGTCCGTTTGCATACGGTACATATTCCGTTGTCGCACGCTTGATGTCTACATTCAATGTACGCGGTTTGTCTGCCTTGGCACGCATGCTGAAAACGTAGGTAATCCCGTTGCGAAGCGGCAAAGACTGCTTGAACTGCAAATTCCAAGTTTCTTTTCCTGCTTCCTGAATCGAGAAGTGCAACGTGCCGTTCTGGATGTCTGTTTTCGCTTTGCCGCCCCAAAAGTCTGCGGTCCAGTTTTCAAGACCATCCGAGAAGTCGCTGTTGCTGACCAGATTGCGGCCGCGGTCCAAAATGCCCGTGCTGAAATCTTCGTTCTGGATAAAGTTCGGAATCACGCTCGTATTCTGAATGCCGAGCGGACTGTCGACGCAAACTTCCTTGCCCCAGCTGACGAGAGTGTTGTAAGAGCTATGGGTCGTCATGTCCATTTCCGGACTGTCGAGGTTGCCCGGGCCCCAGCTCCAAGCAAGCCATCCGATGTCTAAACGTTCCGCTTCCGCCATAATGAATTTGTACGGAATTTCACGGGCACCGTTTACAGCGACCGGTGCAAATTCACCGATCATCAGCGGAATGTTCTTTTCAACGGATTCTTCAAGAACGCCCGTGACGCGATCCTGAACAGTTTCATATCCTGTCGCTTTCGGATCGTGTAGTTCGGACGGCCACCACATGTGGATGTCAAAAATCAAATTGTGTTCCGGGTCAACCGAAAGGAGCCTTTCGCCCTGGCCCAAAATGTTGTTCGGATTCTTTCCCCAGTCATCGGCGTCGATAATCAGCGGAACGCGAATGCCTGCGGCACGCATACGGGTAACTGCCGAAGAATAGGCTTCAAAGAATTCTTCCCCGCTCTCGATTTCACCGCCGACTTCGTTGCCGATATTCACCAAAAGATATTCCTGGTGATTGCGGATCAGTTGCAGGGATTCTTCGCGAGTCCAGTAATTGACGAGTTCCGGCAAACGATTCCAACGACCTGTAGCGTCGTGAAGTTCTACAATAGGAATCATGCCGTTCGTGATGCTTTCATCGACCAAGCGGTACAGATCCGCGATTCGACCATGCATGTTCCAAACGATACGGACGCAGTTCGCACCCGTCTTTGCAATTTCAGGAATGGATTTTCCTTCGCGATCCGTCCAGATGAACATGTGGTTGATGCCGCGCAGAATAACCTTTTCGTTATCCTTCGTATAAAGAAAACGCCCTTGAACAAAAAATCCCGGTTTCGAATTGCTGACCTGTTCCATTGGTAACCTTCAAATAGAAATGATTTCCCTCTCAAAATAAGAAAATAAACAAAAGGCAAGGTAAAATTCCCTTGCCTTTTGTGTAAAACTTAGCTGCAAATCCACTTAGTTCTGCGAACGGGTGTCGAATGCGTACTTTTCTTTGTAGTAGCTGAGCATTTCGTCCGCATTGCGGAAAGCACCGCTGCGAACGGCGCTGCGCACTTCAGGATCGGTGCGTACCATCTTGCGAAGACGGGAATCCACGTCGCGGAAGAAAAGGTCGTTCGAAGCCTGGTCAATATTCTGCTGATTGTAGTTCAAGTGGTAACGGCGTTCAAGCATTTGGAACAATTCCGTCTGGCACTGATTTTCAGGAGGATTCTTTGCGAGAATCGGTTCGTAGCACTGGGAAATGTATGACTTCTTCAGGTCCACGATCATATTGTCGATTTTCGGGATGTTACGGCTAGTGTCGTTGTGCGTTGCAACTTCTGCAGTAGGTATACGGGTAGACGAACAGGCTGCTGCGAAAATAGCCAAACTTGCAATAGCGAGTGAACGAATTGTCATGAATACTCCTCTTGTATCACTTTCCCAGCCGCATGTAAAGTTACCAAATTCCCCGCCAAAAGTAAGGGTAAATTTGTAATATTTCACTTACTCCTTCTGGATAGAGAAGTACCAAGTGATTGGGTTCACAATTGTATATCGGATATTTCCTAAGCGCTTTTTGCCGTTTTTGTTGACAAAGCCTGTCACTAGGTGAACATGCGGTCCTGTCGTATGGCCCGTTGTGCCTACCGTTGCAACAGGATCCCCTTGCATCACATTTTGTCCATCTAGATACAAAAGCTGATCGCAGTGCATAAAAAGCACTACGTGCTTCTTGTCTGCGATTCCGATGACGATACCACCGCGTTCATCTTGGAATGTCCAAGCCTTTCCGCTGAAAGGCGCGAGAATACGTGCGCCAGAACGGCTTGCAACGTCCCATGCCGGATGCAAACGGACGCCGGGAGTCGCTTTCGGGTGATAGAGTTCCGTCACATAGGCGACAGAATCGGCGATCATCTTGGTGAAATATTTCCAAGCCGGAGCAATGGAATCGTAAGACGGATTCGTGATGTTATCTGGAATAGAAAAACGGATCGAAGTCCCTTGTGGCGGAATATGCAGACGATCTTTTTTCCAGGAATCCTTGGAAAATCCGTTCTTGTCCAATGTCTCGCTCACATAAGAACCTAAGGTGGATTCATTTGTGACAACTGCGGTAAAGCGGCCTACCGCATAACGGGCGATGCGTTCAAAGGATTCCGTCCCGTTGAAGGTGTAATCAAAATAAGGCGCATCCGAATACATCGCCATTTCCGACTTCATATTGCGCATCATCGAAGGCAGCGAAACGAGCTTAGACGGCACCACAAAAGGGATGATCACCGCAATGACGCACAAAGGAATAAAGAATTTACGGAAAAGTTTTGGAAATCCGACGAGCTTATTTTCGCGCAGAATACGAATCTCTAGAAGCGCTTGAAAAGTCGATGCTGCTGTTTTCGGGCTTGCTTCTACATCTTCTGCCGAAAGGAACGGCTTAATGATGGATTTCGCAATGTGATCTTTTAAGTAACGGAACTTTTTCTGCTGAGGCTTGGGGGCGATCCACCAGAAAAAGCTCGGGTCAAAAGGACCCAAGGCGTCTAAGTCAGAAAGAACCTCGGAGTCTATCTCTTCTCCGTTTGCAGACAAAAGAATCGTCATACGCATAGAGCACAAGAGCTTCCCCGCTTCTTCGTCGATTCCTTTTTTGAAAAGGACAAAAATCGTTTTGACGCCTGTGGCCTGTTTTTCCCGGAGCTTCAGCAGAAAATTTCGCGCGGAGCCTTCGATCGAAGAATATTCGACAAAAAGAAAAGGCGCATTCCCGCACAGGGAATGCGCAAACTCTTCTAACGATTTTTGGACATTGCAAGACTTCGAAGCGATGATTCCGATGAAAGAACCTCGGGCAATCAGCGAATCGAGAACCTTGCGTTGCATGTACCCGAAAAATTAGACAGCGGCCGTCTTCTTGGTCGGAACCTTGCAAGCACAACGCGGATAGCTGTGCATCTGAGGGGGAGCGGCAACGAACTTGTCGATCAATGTGTAAAGTTCTTCGGAAGAAGCGTTCGGCGTAACGATCATTTCCTGACCGCGGAGTGCGCTACGGCCCTTGAGCGGTTCAAAACGTCGTGCGCGGCTCACAACAGCGAGCGGAACGGTTTCGAGAACTGGAAGCAGTCCGAAATAACGGAACAAGCTGAAGTTCTTCTGCCAGGTGAAGCGTTCAACGAGAAGACCAAAGGTGTTCTCCGGGAAGCCCTTTGCTTGCAGGAATGCTTCACCAGACATGGTTACCAGTTCGTGATTTGTGGGAAAGTTATTGACGAAAGCGGCATAATCGCCCTTGAGGTAAATGTCGTCGCAAAGGAAAACAAATTTCATAGAAGTCCCATTGTTGAACAAATTTTTGCTTAAAATAGATAAAATTCGCTTTTTTGTCATCGCAAAGCGGATTTGGAGGTCTTTCCTCATTTTTTCTTAGCAAGTTTTTTTTGCTGAAATGAAATTCGGCAGCACACCCCCACTCTTTGTAATTTGTTGTAGCTCAATGACTTAAATCTAAAAATATGCGAAATTTTTAAAAATTTCGCTATTTTGTGTCATTTTTTTGTCTAGAAATTGTGAATTTTCTTCAAAGAAATCAGTCCATATTTCGTAATAAAAACTTTATATTTGGTGATGTCCATCACCTTTGGCTTTTGGGGTCTAAATGTGGTGAATCGGATGTGTAGTGGTTATGACGGGTCGGACCGCCCCCTGTGGTCGGATTTCGTCATGGATTGATCTTATTGGAGATCGTAAATGAGTCAAAAGAAATCAGTATCTGTATTGTTTTTAACAGCTGCAATGTTTGCTAGCGGTGCGTTTGCTCAAGACGCCCCACAGGAAGCACCGCAGGCTTCTGAAAATAATCCCCCATCCCTGAATGGTATTCCGGGCGAATCAATTCAAGAAGGCGGCCAATTCGCTCCAATCAAGTTGGATGAATATGTCAGCGATCCTGAAGAAGCTCCTGCCGCGCTGAACTGGAAGATTACTGGCAATAAGAACCTGGTAGTGAAAGAAGATAAGCACGTGGTAACAATCCAGACTCCGAACCAGTATTGGAACGGTTCTGAAGACATCACGTTCACTGTTACAGATTCTAAGGGTGCTTCGAGCTCTGAAACCGTGAATTTCACAGTCGAATCGGTGAACAATCCGCCGGTCGTTTCGAAGATCCCTGACCAAACGATTGACGAAGGCAAAAAGTTTGCCCCGATTAAGCTCGACAACTATGTCGAAGACGTCGATCATCCGAAGGATCAGATCGCATGGGAATATGAACTGACCCCGATCGCAAAGGAACAGGCTGAAGGCGAACTCTCCGTCGAAATTTCGAAGGACCGCATCGCAAACGTCGTCGTTCCAGACACGAACTGGTACGGTGCTTATAAGATTACGTTCATTGCGACTGATGGCGAATACGCTTCCGCCAAGACCGATGCAAACTTCACGGTCAATTCGATCAATGACGCACCGATCGTTCAGAAGGCTCCGGATCAGACGATCCAAGAAAAGGAACAGTTTGAACCGATCAACCTTTCCGACCTCGTCAGCGATGTCGATGATGATGTTTCAAAGATCAAGTGGTCTGTTTCTGGCGGTAAGGAACTCAAGGTCAAGATCGATAAGTACAACGTTGCTGAAGTCATCATTCCGAACGAAAACTGGAATGGCCCGACCGAAACGTTCGAATTCAAGGCAACCGATCCGAAGGGTGCTTCTGCAAGCTTCAAGACTTCTTTCACGGTGAAGTCTGTGAACGACGCTCCGGAATTCGTCGATATGATTCCGGACCAAACGATCATGGAAAAGCAACAGTTCCAGCCGATCGATCTTAGCAAGTATGTCAAGGATATCGACCACAAGTTCGAACAACTGAAGTGGGAATTCTCTGGCAATAAGGATCTCAAGGTCCAGCTTGCAGGTAAGAATGCAAAGATTTTGATTCCGAATGCTCTTTGGAATGGCTCCGAAACGATCAACTTCAAGGTCACGGATCCAGAAGGAGCAAGTGCTGAGGCTCAGGCAAACTTCACTGTCGAATCTGTGAATGACGTTCCGCAGTTCGTGAAGCAGATCCCGGCTCAGACGATTGACGAAAAGAATCAGTTCGCACAAATTAACCTCAACGACTTTGTCAAGGATGATGACCACAAAAAGGAAGAACTTTCCTGGGAAGTCGAAGTGAAGAGCGTCGGCAAAGAACATCCGACTGGTCCGCTCTTTGTGAATATCGACGAAAAGCATGTCGCCAAGGTTGAGATTCCGGACCCATACTGGAACGGCGCCGCTGTCGCAACGTTCAAGGTAATTGACCCGGAAGGCGCAGAAGCAAAGCAGGAAGTGAAGCTCACTGTCCGCTCCATCAATGATCTCCCGGTCTTCAAGAAGATTCCGGACCAAACGATCGACGAAAAGGCAATGTTCGACGGCTTTGCTCTCGACGATTACCTCTCTGATGCAGACCATGATCTTTCTCAGTTGAAGATTACCGTTTCCGGCAACAAGGAATTGAAGGTCAATGTGGACAACAATCGCATGGTCTCCATCCAGACTCCGGACATCAACTGGAACGGTTCTGAAACTGTGACATTCACCGCTACCGATCCGGATAATGGCAAGGCTTCTACTTCTGTCAAGTTCACGGTGAACTCTATCAATGACCCTCCAGTCATGAAAGACATCCCGTCTCAGACGATCAAGGAAAAGGAAGAATTCAAGCCTATCGAGCTCGATAAATTCGTAAGCGACCTCGACCACCCGGCTAACAAGCTCAAGTGGACGATTTCTGGCAATAAGGACATCAAGGTTACCCTCGATGCAAACCGTAAGGCTTCCTTCAAACTCCCGAGCATGAACTGGCACGGTTCTGAAGCAATCACCTTCAAGGTAACGGACCCGGAAGGCGCTTCGAATGAACGCACCGTCAACTTTACCGTGGAATCGGTGAACGACGCTCCGGAATTCGTAAAGAAGATCCAAAATCAGACAATCAAGGAAAAGACTCAGTTCAAGACCATTAACTTGGGTGAAATGGTCAAGGATGCTGACCACAAGCTTTCTGATCTCAATGTGGCTGTCGAAGTGAAGCCGGCTCCGGGCGTGAAGAATACGCAGGGTGATCTCCAGGTGAATCTCGATGCAAAGCTTGTTGCAACGATTGCAATTCCGAACAAGTATTGGAACGGTGCAAACGTCGTGACCTTTACAGTCACGGATCCGGAAGGTGCTAAGGCCTCCGAAACGGCAACCTTCACGGTGGAATCCGTGAACGACGCTCCGGTTCTGCAGGAAATCAAGTCTCAAACGATTAATGAAAAGGCTCAGTTCGCTCCGATCAACCTTGCCGAACTCGTTACCGATGCAGACCATGCCTTCGATAAGCTCAAGTGGACGATCACCGGCAATAAGGATCTCAAGGTCAATATCGACAAGGCTGGCACAGCAACGATCGCAATTCCGAACCAGCTCTGGAACGGTACCGAAAAGATCACCTTCACGGTAACGGACCCGGAAGGCGCTTCGGCGAAGCAGACCGCAGTCTTTACGGTAAAATCCATCAACGATCCTCCGGTGATGAAGGACATTCCGTCTCAGACGATCAAGGAAAAAGGCCAGTTCAAGTCGATTAAACTTGACGACTACGTTAAGGATCTCGACCATCCGAATAACAAGCTCAAATGGAACATCACAGGTAATAAGGATCTCAAGTTCAAGATTGACGCGCAGCGTGAATTCTCTGTGGTGATCCCGAACAAGTACTGGCACGGTTCTGAAACTGTCCTCTTCGAAGTTGTGGACCCAGAAGGTGCTAAGGATTCTCGCAATGTGACCTTCACGGTGGAATCCGTGAACGACGCTCCGGAATTCGTAAAGAAGATCAACGATCAAACGATCGACGAAAAGAAGCAGTTTGCTCCGATCAACCTCACTGAAATCGTGAAGGATCCGGATCACAAAATTCAGGATCTCACTTGGGCTTTCAATGTCAAGGGTGCAAAGAATGGTTTGACGGTTCAGGTAGATCCGAAGACTCTCGTCGCTACAGTGGTTGCACCGGATAAGTATTGGAATGGTTCGAATGAAATCGAATTCGTCGTGACGGATCCGGAAGGCGGCAAAGCTTCCCAGACAGCAACCTTCACGGTGAAGTCCATCAACGATGCTCCGGTTCTTGCAAAGATCAATGACCAGATCATTGTCGAAAAGGAAGAATTCAAGGATATCAACCTTGCAGAACTTGTAAAGGATCCAGACGATTCCTTCAAGTCTCTCAAGTGGACGATTACCGGCAATAAGGATTTGAAGATCTCTATCTCAAAGGATGGCGTAGCTTCGATTAAGACCCCAAACAAGCTTTGGAATGGTTCTGAAAAGGTGACCTTCATGGTGACCGATCCGGCCGGTGCTTCTGCTCGTCAAATGGTTCAGTTCACGGCAAAATCTGTGAACGATCCTCCGGTGATGAAAGATATTCCGAACCAGACAATCAAGGAAAAACAGGAATTCAAGGAAATCGAATTGGATGACTTTGTGTCCGATCTCGACCATCCGAAGAACAAGCTCAAGTGGGATATTAAAGGCAATAAGGTTCTCAAGTTTGCCATGACCCCGAGCCACAAGGTTTCGATCAAGACTCCGAACAACTACTGGTACGGCAAGGAAACCGTGACCTTCACGGTGATGGATCCGGAAGGCGCTAAGGATTCCCGTACGGTGACCTTCGAAGTGATTTCTGTAAATGATCCTCCGGTCTTTGTGCGCGAAATCAAGGATCAAACAATTGATGAAAAGAAGCAATTCGCTCCGATCAAGCTTGACGATATGATCAAGGATCCGGACCACAAGCTGAACACGATCCAGTGGAGCTACAAGGTTTCTAAGGTGAATGCACAGCCAGCTTCGAAGAAGAAGGGCAAGAAGGCTGCAGATGAAGAAGTTTCTTCTGCAGATGGCTTGACGGTAAATATCGACAAGAATCATGTCGCAAAGATTGTGATTCCGAACACGTACTGGAACGGTGCTGCGAAGATTACCTTCACGGCAACGGACCCGGAAGGCGCAAAGGCCAGCTCTTCTGCAACCTTCACAGTTCGCTCGATCAACGATATCCCGGTGATTTCGGCTAACGCACCGAAGGGTGAAACGATCCGCGAAGGTGGCACGTTCCAGACGATCGACCTCTCTACTCTCGCTACGGACACAGACCACTCTGCAAAGCAGCTCAAGTGGAGCTTCCATGGAAATCGTCAGCTCATGGTGACTTTGAACAAGGACAACACCGTTCAGGTGAAGGTCCCGAATTCTCAGTGGCACGGCAAGGAAACGATTACCTTCACGGTAACCGACCCGGAAGGTGGCAAGGCTTCTCATAAAATGGACTTCGTCGTGACGGAAGTGAACGATCCTCCTGTGCTTTCCAAGATTCCGAACCAGAAGATTAAAGAAAAGGAAACCTTCAAGCCAATCGCTCTTGACGAATACGTGAAGGATCCGGACAACAAGCCGTCTGAAATGACGTGGAAGGTCTCTGGCAACAAGAACCTGAAGGCAGAAATCACCTCTGCAAGAAAGCTTGTTATCACAGCTCCGAACAAGTACTTCTGGTGCAATCCGGAAACGTTGACTCTCACGGTCACGGATTCGAAGGGTGCATCCGCATCCACGATGGTAACCTTCGAAATCACCTCGGTGAACGACGCTCCGGTTCTGAAGGATATTCCGAGCCAGACCATCAAGGAAAAAGCTCAGTTCAAGGATATTCCGCTAGACAACTATGTGCATGATCCAGACCATCGCAAGAATCAGTTGATTTGGACTGCAGTCGTGCAGAACGTCGAAGCCCCAGCCCCAGCTCCGAAGAAGAAAGGAAAGAAGGGTAAGAACGCTAAGAAGGAAGAACCGAAAGCCGACGAAAAGAAGGTCGACGACTTGACCGTGACGATTGACGACAAACACGTCGCTCATATCGCAGTGCCAAACAAGTACTGGAACGGTAAGCGTACGGTGACCTTCACTGTGGCAGACCCGGAAGGCGCCAAGGATTCCAAGACAATCCATCTCGAAGTTCTCTCGGTAAACGATCCTCCGACCTTCAGCAAGATTTCTGATCAAACGATCAAGGAAAAGGAACACTTCGCTCCGATAAGCCTTCTCGACTTTGTGAAGGATCCGGATCATCCGAAGTCCGCTCTGACCTTCGAAGTTTCTCAACCGCGTAGTCTTAAGGCTTCTATCAATAAGAAGAATCAGCTCGTGGTGACGACTCCGGACAAGTACTGGAATGGCTCTGAAAAGATCAATATCACGGTTCGCGATCCGGAAGGTGGACGTGACGCCCAGCAGATTACTTTCACGGTTACCCCGGTGAACGATCCTCCTGTGCTCAAGGCTATCCCAAATCAGACGATTAAGGAAAAGGAACGCTTTGCTCCGATCGATCTCTCGAAGTACGTGAGCGACCCGGATAACCGTCCAAATGAAATCAACTGGATTGTCTCCGGCAACAAGGCTCTCAAGTTTGACATCCGCGGTTCTCGCGTGAACATCACGACTCCGGATGAATTCTGGAATGGTTCGGAAACCGTCGTCTTCACGGCGAAGGATCCGGCAGGCGCTGGTGCAAGTGTGAAGAGTACGTTCAAGGTGATTCCGGTGAACGATCCGCCGCACTTCAACAAGCTCCCGGTTCAGCAAATCAAGGAAAAGAACCAGTTCTCTCCAATCGATCTCACGAAGCTCGTCGTGGATCCGGATAATGACGCATCTGAACTCCGCTGGTCTATCGATGACGGCGAGCCGGCTCAGAAGAACAAGCGTGGCCGCATGGGTAAGGCAAAACACCCGACCGTGAAGCACCCGCTCTCTTACAGTCTCTCTGACGCAGGCATCTTGACCGTAACGATTCCGAATAAGTATTGGAACGGCAAGGACCAGGTGAAGGTCAACGCTTACGATCCGGCTGGAGAAAAGGCTTCCCTCGACATCCAGTTCGTGGTGACACCGGTGAATGATCCTCCAGAACTTTCCAAGATTCCGGATATGGTGACGAATGAAGGCAAGAAGTTCGCTTCGATCAAGCTCGACAAGTATGTGAATGATCCGGACCACAAGCCGAATGAACTCCGCTGGTCGATTTCTGGCAACCGTCATCTCGAAGTGATGATCAATGGAAGTCGCGAAGCTATCGTCCGCCCGAGCCGTGCAGACTGGTATGGCAAGGAAACCATCACATTCATCGTGAAGGATCCGGCTGGCGCAATGGCAAAAATCCCGGTGAACTTCGAAGTGAAGCATGTGAATGCGGTTCCGGAAATCCGTCCGATTCACGATGTGACGATACGCGAAGACGCGAACAAGGGTGTTCTCACAACGCTCAAGCTCGATCAGTTCGTGCGCGACCGCGACCATAGCTTCAACGAACTCAAGTGGACGATCACGGGGAACAAGAAGCTCATTGTCGAACACGACAAGGCGCGTAACATTGTGACGATCAAGCAACCGTATGAACACTGGAATGGTGCTCCGGAAACGCTCACCTTTACGGTGACGGACCCGGAAGGTGCTACCGCTAAGACCTCTGCGAAGTTTACCGTTATTCCAGTGAACGATCCTCCGGTCGCTATCTCCAAGTCTTACCAGACAAAGGAAGGCGAAGCCCTGAAGGTGAGCGCTAAGGAAGGCCTCCTGGAAGGCGCGTTCGACCCAGATGGCAAGCTTGACGCTCGTGTCTCTCTCGTTCGTCGTCCGCAGAACGGTAATGTCGAAATCAATGAAAAGGATGGTTCCTTCGTGTACAAGCCGAACAAGGGCTTCTACGGCCTCGATGAATTCGGCTTCAAACTCACGGATAAGGAAGGTGCTTCCTCTAAGGTGGAAACCGCTGAAATCAACGTGAACTTCAAGATGAAGGACGTCCGCAATTCCGATAACGAAGCGCCGAAGTCTTCTTCTTCCTCGAGTGCGAAGAAGGGCAACAAGCGTCGCCGTTAATCGGTCTTGATTCTCTTTGAAAAAGCCTCCCCCATTCGGGGAGGTTTTTTGTATGCAAACCTTTTCTTTCGCGGAAAAGCTTTTTTATTTATATTTCATACAAAATGTGAGGAATTCTCTATGAAAAAATCTTTTGTTCTCGCTGGGATGATATCGATTTCCATGTTCTTGGGCGCATGCTCTTCGGAAAGCAACAGTGGTTCCAAGTCTCTCGCTGAAAAGTGCGAAAAGGGCGTTACCGAAAGTTGCCTTGAAGGGGCTACTTGGAGCATGAACGCCTTTTACACGATCAATGAAGGCAATACCGCATATTCTGTCGTTAAGGAATTGAAGTCGGGCGGTGTCGCTTCCCCGTCGACCTTGACCTTTGAAGAAGACGGTTCCTTTACCCTGATCAATTCCAAATCCCTTTACCTGAACAGTGAAGGAACTTGCTTGGGTGAAGAAGAAGCTGGTACGTGGTCTGTTTCGGGTGGTCAGTTGACGATGAACTTCACCATGGGCTGCATGCTCGGCTCGATGGGCTACTCCTTTACGTCCACACCGACAATCATTGACCTGAATGGTTCTACTGCATTGAATCTGGGAGGTTCTTACATTTACAAGGATGCTCCGATTGCGGGCTACTCTTTGTATGAAGTTTTCACGGGTGTCGAAAGATAGTCTGCGATAAAATCGTAAAATCACAGCTCCCCTAGTGATGTGAACCCCGAAAGTTGGACACAACTTTCGGAGTTTTCATGTACCAGAAACACACAAAAGAAGAATGGGCCAAGGCCTATGAACTTCACAAGGATGGTTACGACTCTCCGTCAATCTCAAGGTTGACAGGTCTGGAACTGTCCGAAATTAAGCGCCATATCCGGCTTTACCGACAGACCGGCTGTTGGCAGACTGAAAGGAAAACGAATGTTCGGTCAACTCCTGCCTTGAGGAGGACTGTCATCGACGCGGTCGTCAAGAAATCTCTATCTTATGCGGAAGTTATCGCCAAGTACAGCATAAGTTTTACCAGCCTGAGTTCTTGGCTGCGGAAATACCGTCATGGCGGATACGAAGAACTGCTAGCTACCAAGCCGAGAGGGAGACCACCCAAGATGAACAAGGCCAAGCCGAAATGGACAACGGGAATGAGCGAGATTGAACGCCTCAGGGAAGAAAATGAGTATCTAAAAGCGGAGAACGCCTACCTAAAAAAATTAAAGGCCCTAGACCAGGAAGAAAGTGCCGAGATGTTCGGTATAGGGCCCAAGTCGTCCGCGAACTGAGCGCCGAGTACGCCCTGAGACATCTCCTGAAGGCTAGCGGGCTGTCCCGCTCCACGTACTACTACAACCTCAAGGATGGCCCCGACCGCTACGCCGTCGTGCGCAAGCGAATCAAGGCCATACACGCCCAGAACAAGGGTCGCTATGGCTACCGCCGCATCGTGGCCCAGCTCCGGAACGAGGGCTATGCCATAAACCACAAGACGGTCTATCGGCTCATGAAGGAAGATGGCCTGAAGAACGTGCGCAGGCGCTGCAAGTACCGCTCGTACAAGGGCGAGGTCGGCAAGACCGCCCCGAACAGGCTCAAGCGGAACTTCAACACAAAGGCCCCCAACAGGAAATGGACTACCGACGTGACTCAGATAAACATCGGCATGGACAAGTGCTACCTGTCGCCAATACTCGACATGTATAACGGCGAGATAGTCAGCTACGCAATCTCGGACCATCCGGACCTGAAGATGGTAATGGACATGCTGGACCGGGCATATGCGAAGAAGCGTACCTGGAAGCGACTGGTTCTGCACTCGGATCAGGGGTGGCACTACCAGCATGCGATTTACCAGAAATCGCTGAAAGATCATAAAATCATCCAGAGCATGAGCCGTAAGGGCAACTGCCTGGACAATGCCATGATGGAGAACTTCTTTGGAATAATGAAGTCAGAGCTTCTCTACCCGAACACGTTCAGAAACATGGACCACTTCAAACAGGAGCTGAGGAAGTATATCGAATACTACAACAACGACCGGATAAAGCTGCGCCTAAACGGAATGAGTCCGGTACAATACCGGACTCATAACGCTGTTTTATCCTAACTTTAAACTGTCCAACTTTTTGGGTTCAGTTCATAGCCGGCGGTTCTTCTTTTACGGGCGTAGCTCTAGGATACTAGCCACGCGTCACGTCGCGTTGGTCAATCTGCCACCTGCGTAAGGTCCTTACCGGCCGCCCGTAAACGGGCTACATCTTGCCGAGCATGGTCAGCTGTTCTCCGTACTTGTCCTCCTCCAACTGATTTTTGATATACGAGGCAATCTTGCTCGCACTCTTGCCGGCCGTGTCTACGTAATACCCTCGGCACCAAAATTCCCTATTCCTGTATTTGAACTGAAGCGACGGATACCGTTCGTAGATCATCAAGCTACTCTTCCCCTTCAGGAATCCCATGAATCCCGAAACCGAATATTTCGGCGGTATCTCGAGAAGCATGTGTACATGATCTGGACAAACTTCCGCCTCGACGATATTCACCTGTTTCCAGTTGCAAAGCGTACGTAGGATTTCACCTATCTCGCGGCGCTTTTCTCCATAGAACACCTTCCTGCGAAATTTGGGGGCAAACACGATATGATACTTGCAATTCCACGTCGTGTGGGCCAAGGTATGATTATTGCTATTTTTCATTTGAATCCTTTGGTTCTTTTGTTCGCAGCTGACAGACCGCATTTCAAAAGCTACCAAAGGATTTCTTGTTTGTCGAGGAAGGAACGCCAGAAGGCTAAACGGGACCGCCGGCCTAGCCGGCGGTTTTGAATACATACAAGAAAGCCCCATCATCGCGATGGAGCCTTTTCTTTATGTTTTATAATCTTTAGTGGACAACTATATTTCTTGTCTGATTGCCAATACGAATCAGATAGTTCCCTGCTCTGGGAACAGCGACATTGAAATTATCGACATTCACATGGCCCTGATTCAATACGCGGCCCTGCATATCAAGAACCATATAGGCGGATCCAATTCTTGCAGCGCTAATCTGAACGTTGCGTCCCACAATTTCTACGGAGAAGTGCGGAACACCAGCAATCTCGATAATTGCATCGCCCTTTTCGGAGCTGGAGCTTTCATGCTTTGCGCTAGAACTGGAATTGTCGCTCTTTTCGCTAGAACTTGATGATTTCGGAGCACTAGAGGAACTGCTGCTGGAGTTCTGTACGCTTGAAGAGCTAAGCTTTTCGTATTGAGCGGTTACATCAGTGTTCTTCACGATTTCATCAAACGATTTATCCCAGCCGGTAAACTTGTAGCCGTCTCGTTCAGGTTCTGCAGGAGCGGTAGCGGCAGCACCGAACTTTACATTCTGAGACTTGAGTGTGGAACCGTCATAATCCAGGAAGGTTACCTTATAAGCGTTCAGTACGCTATTGTAAGAAGCTTTATAGGTGGCATCGCCTATTACCTTGACAATTCCCGGAGTCCAGCCAGCAAATTCATAGCTGTACTGGGCTGTAGAAGCCTTGGTCGGATCCGCCGGTGCAACAGGAGTCTTTCCATAGGCGACTGTACTCTTAGAAATTTCAGTACCGTCTTCATCGACGAAGGTGACTGTATAGCTCTTTGCCACTGCGTTATAGGTCGCGGAGTAAGTTGCCTTGCCCTTGACTGTTGTAATTTCCGGAGTCCAGCCTGCAAATTCGTAGATGTATTGGGCTGTAGAAGCCTTGGTCGGATCCGCCGGTGCAACAGGAGTCTTTCCATAGGCGACTGTACTCTTAGAAATTTCAGAGCCGTCTTCATCTACAAATGCAATTTCGTAGGTCCTTACCTTAGAGGTATAGGTTGCCGTATAAGTTGTATTGCTACTGACAGCAGTCACAGCCGGAGACCAGCCTGCAAATTCGTAACTGTACTGGGCCGTAGATGCCTTGGACGGATCAGCAGGCGCCGAAGGAGTTTTGCCATAGGCGACTGTACTCTTGGAAATTTCAACACCGTCTTCATCGACGAAGGTGATGGTGTAATTTCTCAAGGTTGAAGTAAATGTAGCCTTGTACGTTGCATCGTCTGTAACCTTCACGAGTTCAGGAGTCCAACCAGCGAAAGTGTAGTTGTACTGGGCTGTTGCAGCCTTTGTCGGTTCAGTTGCAGGTGCTGTAGGCATTTTGCCATAGGCCACACTGGAACTAGAAAGAGCCTTGCCGTTTTCGTCTGCGAATGTAACGGTGTAATTTCTAACAACAGCATTATAAGTTGCTGTATAAACAGCATTGCCCTTGACTGTTGTAATTTCCGGAGTCCAGCCTGCAAACTCGTAGGTGTATTGGGCGGTAGAAGCCTTGGTCGGATCTTTCGGAGCTGTGGGCATGGAACCATACTCAACAGAACCAGATTCTATTACAGAACCGTCTTCATCCACGAAGGTAATGGTGTAAGAAACGGTACTATAGCGGGCTTCAATGGAAATGTCTGCTGAAATTGTAATGCTTTCGCCCGGTTGACCTAAGTAGTTTCCCTTATTATCGTACCAGCCGACAAAAGTATAGCCAGGCTTTTCAGCAGCTTCGGGCAAAGTATAGGAAGCACCTTCGTAAACATCTTCAGAAATTTCAACCTTACCATCTACATAGACAATAAGCTGGTGCTTCGGTGCGGCAGTAAACAAAGCATTCACCGTCAGGGCAGACTTCACAGAACTAAAGCTCTTGTCCCAGCCGTTGAACACATAGCCTTCTCGGGTCGGCGAGGCAGGAGCTGTAGCAGCCTTGCCGTATTCCACATACTGGGTTTTCAAAATTTCGGAACCATTCTTAAAAACGACTTCGTAAGTAACAGGCGTTGCATCAAATTCCGCAATGTATGTGGCATCGCCAACCACGCTGGCAATAGTTTTATCGAAGCCCTTGAATGTATAGTTAAATGCTACCGTAGATTCGCGTTCCGGATTTTCGCCCTTATAAGCAGGCATAGTTCCGTAGGCAAGCAGTTCTTCCTGCAGAACTGAATTATCGTAGTTCAGGAACTGGACTGTGTACTTATTGATGGTGGCATCGTAAGTTGCCGTGTAAACGACTTCCTCTGTGACAGGAATCAGTGTTGCATCCCAACCGGCAAAGGTGTAGGTGTACTGGGCTGTAGCCGCAAGCGTAGGCGCATCGCCTGCGTACACAGGCACATTGCCGTATTGAACTGCAGAACTTTGTAGAACAGTGCCATCCACATTCTTGAAGGTAACTGTATAACTCAAGTCCAGGAGTTCCCCATACAAAGCCTTGACTGTGGTATTTTCTGTAAATACCGTCTTTGAATCGACTCGGGTAAGATTTTCATCGAACCAGCCCTTGAAATAGTAGCCTTCTTCTGCGGCGGGAGCTTCGGGAATGGATTCCAACAAGCCATCTGCACCTGTAACGAGAGCCGCGATTTCATTGTCTTCGGGATATTCGAAAGACACCACGTATTTCTGTTCTGCACTAGAAGCATACAAGGCAGAGACAGTCATATCAGCAGAAACTTTCTGCTTGCCAGTAAACACGTCCCCGTTTTCCTTGACCCAAGAAACAAACTTGTAACCCGAAGCAGGTTCAGGATCATCGGGCATAGATACAATTCCCTTGTTGTTGGTGTACTTACGGGTAGAAGCGCCATCATCGTCAAAGGTAACACGCATGGTCGGAAGATTGTTTGCATCGGCAAAAATCGGATAGCCATTTGCACGGCTCCAGATTTTTGAATTTTCCTGGGAACTGGCCATAGTATTCAGCTGCCAAGCGAACTGGTCGCGCTGCATATTGGCAGTAGAAAGGCCCCCCACATTAACCGTATTTGCTGAAGACGAATCGACGCCTACTGCGGCAGAAAGGTCGGCTACCTTGGTATCGAAATATGCATTCTTTGTGCTTGCACCACTGGCGATTAAGCCAAACAAAGCACCCCTACGGGCTACATTACCATTACCACCTGTAGCTGTGCCCACAATATTTTCAGCGGCGCTGTAGACATTCTGTACTATACCCGAAGTATAGCCGACAATACCACCTACATAGTATTTATTTGCGTAATATTTTACAGCAGAGGTCGCAACAGCTTCCACATCAGCAAGGTTGTGGGAATCTGTAATTTGGGAGGCACTATAACCAGCAATACCTCCGGCATAGGCAATTCTAAACAAAGTTGAGTTTGTATTCGTTGATGTTCCTGTATACTTTGTTGAAGAAAAAACCTTGCCCAAATTAACACAAGTGGAAACTAAGCCCTTTGAATTTATAAAAAAACCTACAATGCCACCGGAATAAGAATCATCATAAGAAGAAGAAGTAGTAGTTGCCGTCACGGAGCCGCTATTGCTACAGTTGCTAATAGTGGCGGCTGCATACACATAACCGGCTATGCCGCCGGAATAAGAATAAGAAGAAGAACCTGAAGCCGTTACGGCGCCGCTATTGGTGCAGTTGCTGATAGTAGCTGCGGCATTCACATCACCGGCTATACCACCGGAAGAAGAAGAACCTGACACGGCACCGCTATTGGTGCAGTTGCTGATAGTAGCTGCGGCATTCACATCACCGGCTATGCCGCCGGAAGAAGAACCTGACACAGCGCCGCTATTGGTGCAGTTGCTGATAGTAGCTGCGGCATACACATAACCAGCTATGCCGCCGGAAGAAGAACCTGACACAGCGCCGCTATTGCTGCAGTTGCCGATGGTGGCGGCAGCATTCACATAACCGGCTACGCCTCCAGAATATTGACCAAAAACATCAGCCTTATTTTTAGAATTTTCAATAAACTTGCCTCCAGCCTCATAACCGACAACCCCACCAACATAACTGACGTAGTTCGAGCCGACAGAGTGCTTTACCGAGCCAGACACCGTGGCTCCCTTGACACTTCCGGTATTGTATCCGGCAATTCCACCAACATAACCATACGCATAATATGTAGAAGAACTGTAATATCCATTCAAATAAGTCAACACAGTTCCATCATAAGAAACATTTTCTATGGTTCCTTTATTTTTGCCAACTAGCCCGCCAATGTTACCATAACGTTTTTTTGATTTTGTAGAATCAACATGGGCGTACACATAAGCATTATCCACGCTTAAATTCTTAACCACTCCATTTTCACCCACGACACCAAATAGGCCCCGGCTAATGGAGTCCGCCTTAGCTGCCAGCGTATCATTCACATACAGGCCACTGATCTTATGGCCATTTCCATCAAAAATACCGTCAAAGGCACGGGTCGAAGTATCGCCTATGGCCTTCCAGCGGGTGGTTCCGCTTTTATCGGTAACCTCCGTGTCCCACAGCACAATGTCGTTAGCCAGCTGGGCATTTATGGTGGACTTGCCCGAATTCACCTGCACCGCAAACCAGGCCAGTTCCTCGGGCGTGGTAATCTGGTAAAACACCTTGCCATCAATCTTCTTGGTGTTTTCGGGTTCACTGGTGCCCCCAAGCCAATTGGCAAAGGAGCTGGTAGCCACAAAAAGCAGCATCGCTAGAATTTTCGTTAATTTTGTCATATCGTCCCCTTTATTTTAATGTCACCTTTGTCACACATGTGCGGTTTTCGCAACTCACTTGGACTTCAACCTTTTGATGACTTAACTTCGCGGCAACAAGCATCTGGTATTCCCACTGACGCCAGTCATTAGGTACCTTTAGCCCTTCGGATTCTGCAATGGGTTCGCAAGGTTTATCGCCATTCCAAAACACATTGTACTTCTTTCCGTCCTTTTCCAGACTGAATCCATCCCCGCCCCGGATTGTAAAACACCCATCCGAAGAGATAGTCTCCACATAACCTTCAATCTTAAACATCACATCTCCTTCAAAAATTCTTTTGAATCCAGTCTTTGCTTTGTTCCTTTCCAATCGGGATAGACCACATCAATGGTCACACTCAGCATTCGCAATTCCTTGAGCAACGGTTCCTTAGCTTCTGCGGGAATCCTGATTTTTCGGCGAATCATTCCGTTACGAGGGTTATCCTTCCATTGTGCGAGTTTGGTACGATCGCCATCAATGCCATAAATCATAAACGCACCTTGCTGTGCCCGGATCCGGGGGTTATTCAGCAAAGGATGGACGCAGAAGATGCTTTCCATATCTTGTTTTTTTATCCATCCCTCAAAATGAGGCTTTTCGGCCTTGATTTCATGGAGCAGGTACTTTATAGGTCCACTTTCATTGAACTTTTTGCGGTCATGTTCCTCGTCTGCATCAAGATTGCGAATGTCCAGATTGTCTTCGTGCTGATACACCGCAATATTTGCCAAAATGCTAACCGCGTCGGAATGGTAGTTCTTGATTTTGTCTTCAGGAACTTCGTAGACATATATAACCCCATCCCTACAGCCTTCTTTTTCGTTACTCATACCGTAATCAGGATCGTTGTAGCAAGCAAAAAACACAGCCTGCAGCGCACTTGTGGTAATATCCAAAAGACGAGTGGGGACTTGGTAATGTTGCATCAAGACAAGTTTTTCAAAAGTTGACCTGCAGGCGGCAAATTCGTCGGGCAAGCGCCGTTCTGCCTCGCGGAAAATCTTCGTTTCCTTTTTCAAGCGATCATTTCTTGCAATACAAGGGGTCGCTCCCGTCGGGCCATAGTCCTCCGCTTCACCTCGGTAATAATAACAGACATTTTCACGATGGCCCTCCAGGCCTTCGCGTTCTATCTGTTTCAGGCAGTCCAAAAGTTCTGCAATGGAATGAATCGTGCGCACGATTTGAATGTAAACAAAAAAAAACAATGTCAAGTATTTTTGCCGAAAACGGCAAAAAACTTGACTTTTTTCGGTAATTTTCACAGAAGATTCATGACTTTTGCCACCATTTTGACACTTTGTGACAAGAATTTGTGTGTACATTTGATTGCGGCGAAATTCGCGCAGATTTCAAACCGATTTCTGATTTTTAGATAAGCAAAACCGAAGCACAAAACCGTCGCTTTTCAGCATGTAGCGACAGGAGGATAAATGCAAAAATATTACCTGCAAAAAGTACCATTATGGTACATTTATATCTATATTTCAATCAAGACAGATTCTTTTGCGTTTGAGGAGGCTTTCTGAATGGAACACCTCGGCAAAGCACACTATGATTTGGAGTTGATTAAAAAACTGCTCCAGGACAAAGACAAAAGATTTGTTACACGATCTTCTAAACAGACTGCCGTTCTGCTAGGATACACAGACGAAGATTCCATCGTTGAACGCGTATGCAAATTAAGGAGTAACGAAATATACAAGACTATGACAACCGACGCTGACACAACTCTTTGGCAAGATGTTTATCATTCCTCCGACAAAAAAGCAGATGGTTCTTGCGTAAAGCTGTACATCAAAATTCAAATAACAAAAAATGGAAACGGAGTTGTCATTTCGTTCAAGGAGCTATAAATGATTATCAAAGAATGTCCCATTTGCAGCGCAAAAGTGATCCGAAAAAAAGTAAAAGAAACCTACACCTACAAGGGTAAATCCATCACCGTAAACAACCTTCCAATTTTCCATTGTACCGGATGTGGCGAGGAATTCATTGACGAGGAACGCGTCGGACCAATCAACAAAAAACTCGACGCTCTCTACCGGGAAGTGGAGGGCTTATTGCAGCCCCAGGAAATCGTAGAAATTCGCAAGAAGTTCGGTTACTCCCAGGAAGAATTTGCAGAAATCGTAGGTGGCGGACCGAAGGCCTTTGCCAAGTACGAAAAAGGAACCGTGACACAGAGCCGTTCCATGGACAACCTGCTTCGCATCCTGCGGGATTCCTCGGACGCCATGGCCATTCTAACAAATCAAAAAGCAATCTGCGCCTGCGAAGCCAAAAGTGCTTATCAGGTAAAAAAAGACAAGAGTTCGTCCTGTTCAAAGACATCTCGTTCGTGAAGTTCACTGTTTTTTTCTAAATTTGCCCACATTAAGAAATTATTTGTGGAAATAAATTATGGAAACTCGTTACAATTCTAAAGATGTGGAAGCCCGTTGGCATGAGACCTGGGCTGAGAACAACAGTTTTGCACCCAGCGGAAAGGGCGAACCGTTCTCGGTCGTGATTCCGCCCCCGAACGTTACCGGCGCGCTCCATCTGGGACATGCGCTGAACGATACGCTCCAGGATATTTTGGTACGCTACCGCCGTAAGACGGGCCGCGACACGCTGTGGATTCCGGGTACGGACCACGCGGGCATCGCTACGCAGGCCGTGGTCGAAAAGCGACTTTTCCAAGACGAACACAAGACGCGTCATGACATCGGTCGAGAAGCCTTGGTGGAACGCATCTGGAAATGGAAGGACGAATACGAAGCCCGTATCACCAAGCAGCTCAAGAGCCTGGGCGTCAGCTGCGACTGGAGCCGTCAGCGCTTCACGCTGGACCCGGTCTGCGCGAAGGCCGTGCGCCACGCTTTCTTCAACTTGTTCAAGAAGGGCCTCATTTACCGCGGCAAGCGCCTGGTGAACTGGGATACCAAGCTCCAAACCGCCGTTGCCGATGACGAAATCTATTACGAACACGTGAAGGGCCACTTCTGGACGTTCAAGTACCCCCTGGCCGACGGTTCGGGATTTATCCCCGTTTCGACGACCCGTCCGGAAACCATCATGGGCGATACCGCCCTCGCCGTGCACCCGAACGACGAACGCTATGCGCAGTTCATCGGCAAGATGCTGAAAGTGCCGTTTGTTGACCGTGAAATTCCGGTGATTGCCGACGCCATCTTGGTGGACAAGGACTTCGGTACGGGTTCCGTGAAGGTGACGCCCGCACACGACCCGAACGACTATGCGACGGGCCTCCGTCACAAGCTCCCGATGATCAACATCATGAACGATGACGGCAGCCTGAACGAGAACGCCGGCAAGTTCCAGGGTCTCAAGGGCCAGGCCGCCCGCGACGCCGTGGTGGCAGGTCTCGAAGAACTCGGACTCCTCATTAAGGTGGAAGACCACGAAATGGACGTGGGACACTCCGACCGTTCCAAGACTGTGATCGAGCCGTACCTCAGCGACCAGTGGTTCGTGAAGATGGACGTGCTCGCCGAAAACGCGATGAATGCCGTAAAATCCGGTGAGATCAAGATTATCCCCGAACGCTACGCCAACAAGTACCTGGACTGGCTCGCCGAAAAGCGCGACTGGTGCATCAGCCGTCAGCTCTGGTGGGGCCACCGCATTCCTATCTGGCACACCGATGCTAGCGAAGACGAACTGAAGGCCGCATTTGCGGGCCGCGACGACATCTACTTCTACAAGGCCGAAAACGGTGGCTACCTCGTGTGCAGCCAGGAAGAAGACCTGAAGCCCGATGCGGTGCCGGGTCACGAACTCAAGCAGGAAGAAGACGTGCTCGACACGTGGTTCTCCAGCGGTTTGTGGCCGCATTCTACCATGGGTTGGCCGGAAAACACCGACACGCTCAAGCGCTACTACCCCACCAGCGTGCTGGTGACGAGCCGCGACATCATTACGCTGTGGGTTGCCCGCATGGTGCTCTTTAGCCAAGAGAACATGGGCACGGTCCCGTTCCACACGGTGTACATCCATCCGAAGATTCTAGACGGCAATGGCCAGACCATGAGCAAGTCCAAGGGCAACGGCGTGGACCCGATGGATATCGAAGAGAAGTACGGCACCGACGCTCTGCGCTTTGTGATGGCAAGCCTCTGCACCGACAACCAGGACGTGCGCCTGCCGGTGAAGAAGGAAAAGCAGCCGGATGGACGCGAAATCAACACCAGCGAAAAGTTCGAAATCGGCCGTAACTTCAGCAACAAGCTGTGGAACGCCTGCCGCTTCCTTTACCCGCAGCTCGAACAGGCCGGCGCTCTTGCCGCCGAACTCCCGATAGACAAGAGCTTGTTCGCGCTCGAAGACAAGTGGATTTTGAGCCGCCTGCAGACGACCATCAAGGACGCCACCCGCATGCTCGAAGAATACCACTTCGCCGAACTCGCCGGGTTCCTGTACCGCTTCGTGTGGGACGACGTCTGCTCCAGCTACCTAGAAATCAAGAAGTCCGTGATCAACAGCGAAACGCTCACCGCCGAAAAGAAGAACGCGATGGCCATCCTCAGCTACGTGCTGAAGAACGTGCTCGACCTGCTCCACCCGGTGATGCCGTTCATTACCGAAGAGCTCAACAGTATCCTGTTCCAGGGTAGCGAAATGGTGATCAGCCGCGCATGGCCCAAGGCAGACGAATCGCTCATTGACGCCAAGATCGAAGCCGCATTCGACCAGGCATTCGCCGTGGTGGAAAGCGTGCGTGGCGTGCGTGGCCGCTACAACGTGAGCCCCGCCACCAAGCTGAGCGCCGTAGTGAGCGTGGACGACGCCGCAACAGAAGCCAGCGTGAAAGACTGCATGGCTATCATCACCGAACTTTCGGGTCTTTCTGACCTGAGCGTCGCCGTGAAGGCCGTGAAGCCGAAGTTCAGCGCGAGCGCCGTGGTGCCCGGTGGCGAACTTTACATCCCGCTCGAAGGCATTCTCGACCCGGCCGCAGAAATCGCCCGCCTCGAAAAAGAAATCGAGAAGGCCAAGGCATTCGCCGCTTCGATTGAACGCAAACTCTCGAACGAAAAGTTCGTGAGCGGTGCCCCCGAAGCCGTCGTGAACGCCGAACGCACCAAGCTCGCTACGCAGCAAGATATCATTGCTAAGAACGAGAAGGCTCTCGAAGAATTGCGCTAGTCGCTCATATTATTACACAAAGAGGTGCTTCTGAAGCACCTCTTTTTTATTCCCTCATGTCGGTCTATTGACTATCATTGTCAAAAATATATATTGGTAATGAAAACGGAGGTTTCTTATGTCTGAAGCCATGCTCGCAGAATTTACCAAACGAGCAGCGTCCCTCTCCAAAGAGGAGACGATTTTCGTCATTTCCATCCTTCTGGAAAAATTAAAAGTGCCTGCCGAAACTAAGAAAAGCAACTCCTTAGACAGTCTTTTCAGCATGGCGGACCGGCTCCACTTAAACTCCAACGGAAAGTCCTGGAGTCGCGAGGACCTTTATGACCGCTAGTTGTTTCCTAGACACGAACATCCTCGTATATTCCGTTGACGAAAAAGACAAGATTAAACAAAAGGTTGCGAGAGATTTAATCGTCTCTTTAGTTCGAAACGAGGATGCCATTATTTCAACGCAGACCCTACAAGAATTTTACAACGCAGCCACCAAGAAATTGATTGCATCAAAGAAGGATGCAGGATTATTTGTCAAGCAGTTTTCCGACATCATCCCGGTTCACAGCAACACCGTAAATGACGTCTTGACGGCAATTGACATCAGCGATGCATCCCAACTATCGTTTTGGGATTCTCTCATCTTGGCATCCGCAAAATCCTGTGGATGTTCAACCGTTTATTCTGAAGACCTCAATGATGGGCAAACCGTCAACGGCGTAAAAATTGTAAATCCGTTTAAATAGGATTTGCCATTAAAAAATTTTCCAATTCAAAAGAGGTGTTCTTAGAACACCTCTTTTTACTTATAAAAGATTTAATGATATTTTTTTTGACAAAACATTTTCCCTATAACAGGATATTATTCTGTGACGAAGGCGCTCCCATTTTTGATTTCAAAGCATCTTCCAAAAGAGTCTTATTATATTTATGAGCCGCATATATTGAGCCACAAATAGAAAGGACCTCTAATCCCAAAATAGCTTCCGGAGCATAGATTATAAAGAGGTGCTCCTAGAGCACCTCTTTTTGCGAGCACAGAGCACCCTATTGACCTTTTCTATTAAAAATATTAACAGAGATTAAAAGACTCCAAACTTTTTTTATCCCCCCCCTAGCGATTGCTGTGTTCATTTCCGGGGCAAACGGAATGCCGTAAACCTGCGCATATTGGTGAACAGTCACGTTCTTGCCGAGGAAACGCCCGTAGAGCTTTTTACTCGACTGGCCCAAAACCAAATCGGCGTTTGAAGCTTGCTCATTCCGCGTTTCAACGACAACCGCGGCGTTGAGGCTGCTCGCCAAAAGCGCACAAAAATTTATTTCATCCATAACCAATTCCCATGCACCCGGGCGACCGCAGGAACGTTCGGGATTTCCAAAAAGCCGCCGTCGAAATTTTTGCGCAGGAGCAACTTCCCGTTCAAATCGAAAACGGAAACTTCCATGCCGAGAGGGACTCCCGACAAACGAAATTTTCCCGCCGAAACCTTCTCCGCGCGGACGCCCTGCGAAACTTTCGAAATGCGGGAAATCGCTGTGGAAGAATCCACAAGCGAGCAGCAGCCGGGGCCGATTGTCCATTCGGCGCCGTTTTCTTCAAAAAAAGAAACACCGTCAATGTCTTCACACTTTCCCACAGCCTTCATCAATTCTATTTTTTCTTGTAAAAAATTCTCAAGAGAGTCCTGCTGCATTTTTATAATTCCAAAAGACTGCATTCTCAACAATTCTATTTTTAGAACTTCGCTAAATTGCAGTTTCCCAGAATTTCCCGAAACTTCGGATGGCGAAAGAAAAGGATCAATACAGATTTGGTATTCCCGGTACAGTCGAATGGTCAGCAACGAGTCGCTTCTTTCCATTTCCAGATAAACGGATTCGTCCGCGGGAGCGTTGTACGCTATCGAGTTGGTTGACGATTCACACAATTTTCCCATTTTTTTGACCCAGAGCGATTCAATCGAGTCGCAAAAAGATTCCGTAATTTGATTTTCATCCATTTTTAACGAATGGAAAACCAAATCCAATGTCTCCGGACTGAAGTCTAAAGCATAAGAAAAATACGTTCCAACAGAGATTAAAAGACTCCAAACTTTTTTCATCTTCCCCTCCTAGCGATTGCGGTGTTCATTTCCGGGGCAAACGGAATGCCGTAAACTTGTGTATATTGGTGAACAGTCACGTTCTTGCCGAGGAAACGCCCGTAGAGCTTTTTACTCGACTGGCCCAAAACCAAATCGGCGTTTGAAGCTTGCTCATTCCGCGTTTCAACGACAACCGCGGCGTTGAGGCTGCTCGCCAAAAGCGCACAAAAATTTATTTCATCCATAACCAATTCCCATGCACCCGGGCGATCGCAGGAACGTTCGGGATTTCCAAAAAGCCGCCGTCGAAATTTTTGCGCAGAAGCAACTTCCCGTTCAAATCGAAAACGGAAACTTCCATGCCGAGAGGGACTCCCGACAAACGAAATTTTCCCGCCGAAACCTTCTCCGCGCGAATATCCCGCGAAATTTTCAAAATGTTGGAAATCACCGAGGGAGACTCCACAAGCGAGCAGCAGCTATAATTTGGTAGCATTGTGTAAATTCCGTAAGCCTTATCGATATCGTCACAATAGCCTTTATTTCCCACTTTCAACGAATCTATCACGCTTAGAACAAACGCTTCGGCGGAATCTTTTTCCATGTCGACCACACCCAATTCCTGAAGCCGCAAAAACTCCGCTAGAAAAACTTCACTGAATTGCAGCGTCCCGCTTTGGCCTACCGTAACATGCCCAAAGGCGTCTCCTTCACAAACTTGCGTATTACGATTTATCCAAATAGAATTTTCATAAAACATAAATCCGAACGACACCGTGGAATCCAACGGCGATCTATAATAAATGGAAAAGTCGTTGTCGCAGTTTGCCCCGTCGTCAAAAGTAGGCAGCTGCATTATCGTTTCGCAGGCTTTCGGAATATTTTCGTAATTGACGAATTCAAAATTCGAAAAATACTTCGTTTCCGGGGGAGTTGCTAAAGCCAAATCGATCAATAGAATTCCCAAAAACAATATCTTTTTCATCTTCCCCTCCTAGCGATTGCTGTGTTCATTTCCGGGGCAAACGGAATGCCGTAAACTTGTGTATATTGGTGAACAGTCACGTTCTCGCCGAGGAAACGCCCGTAGAGCTTTTTACTCGACTGGCCCAAAACCAAATCGACATTGGAAGCTTGCTCATTCCGCGTTTCAACGACAACCGCGGCGTTGAGGCTGCTCGCCAAAAGCGCACAAAAATTTATTTCATCCAAAACCAATTCCCATACACCCGGGCGACCGCAGGAACGTTCGGGATTTCCAAAAAGCCGCCGTCGAAATTTTTGCGCAGGAGCAACTTCCCGTTCAAATCGAAAACGGAAACTTCCATGCCGAGAGGGACTCCCGACAAACGAAATTTTCCCGCCGAAACCTTCTCCGCGCGGATGCCCTGCGAAACTTTCGAAATGCGGGAAATCGCTGTGGAAGAATCTACAAGCGAGCAGCAGCCGGGGCCGAACAGCCACTGGGCTCCGCTATTTTCTCCATAAGAACCCCAATCCAAATCCGGACATTTTTTGTTTTTTGCTTTTATCTGCGCAATGGCGGACACCAGAAGCAACTCAAGCGAATCCCGCTGTATATTAATTATCCCGCATTCTTGAAATCGTAAAAGTTCAAACATCATCACTTCGCTGAACTGGTGCGTACCCGGCGTTCCCACCGTACTGTCTTCCGGATACGGGCCAACACAATTTTGCGAAATTCGCGTCATCTCCAAAATTTGTTCTGTTTCGTCACCTGTAAAATAAATACGAACGGTGGAATCCAATAGGGAATTGAAACCAATGCCATTCCTGTCCGCACAATCGTAAATGAATTTCTCTTTTTGTGACGAATCCACAAAATATTGGGCATAGATTTCGCAAGCCGATTCCATCGCGGAGGAATCGATTTTTAGCGAAGCAAAACCCAAATCGTTAATAAGAGGTTGCCCCACAGAAAACGAGAAAAAAGTTAGTACGCAAAAGAACTGAGACGCTATTTTTTTCATCACTTCCTCCTAGCTATTGCTGTGTTCATTTCCGGGGCAAACGGAATGCTGTAAACCTGCGCATATTGGTGAACCGTTACATTCTTGCCGAGGAAACGCCCGTAGAGCTTTTTACTCGACTGGCCCAAAACCAAATCGGCGTTTGAAGCTTGCTCATTCCGCGTTTCAACGACAACCGCGGCGTTGAGGCTGCTCGCCAAAAGCGCACAAAAATTTATTTCATCCATAACCAATTCCCATGTACCCGGACAACCGCAGGAACGTTCAGGATTTCCAAAAAGCCGCCGTCGAAATTTTTGCGCAGGAGCAACTTCCCGTTCAAATCGAAAACGGAAACTTCCATACCGAGAGGGACTCCCGACAAACGAAATTTTCCCGCCGAGACTTTTTCCGCGCGAATATCCCGCGAAATTTTCAAAATGTTGGAAATCACCGAGGGAGACTCCACAAGCGAGCAGCAGCCGGGGCCGAACAGCCACTGGGCTCCGCTATTTTCTCCATAAGAACCCCAATCCAAATCCGGACATTTTTTGTTTTTTGCTTTTATCTGCGCAATGGCGGACACCAGAAGCAACTCAAGCGAATCCCGCTGTATATTAATTATCCCGCATTCTTGAAATCGTAAAAATTCAAACATCATCACTTCGCTGAACTGGTGCGTTCCCGGCGTTCCCACCGTACTGTCTTCCGGATACGGGCCGACGCAATTTTGAAAAGCTCTAGCCAAGTCCAAGTATTGTCTTTTTTCATCGCCGCGAAAATAAATAAATACAGTAGAGTCTAACAAAGAGTGAAAGCCTATACCTTCTGAATCCGAAGAGCAGTCTTCATTAAATTTCTTGGATGAGGAATCGGACAAGAAATATGAGGAATACATTTCACAGGCTTTGGGCATTTGTACAGAATTTATTTTCAACGAAGTAAAATACAAATCGCCTACAAGAGGCTGCCCTAAAGAAAAAGACGAAAAAGTCAAAACGCAAAAGAACAGGGACGCTATTTTTTTCATCTTCCCCTCCTAGCGATTGCTGTGTTCATTTCCGGGACAAACGGAATGCCGTAAACTTGTGTATATTGGTGAACCGTTACATTTTTTCCGAGAAAACGCCCGTAGAGGGATTTGCTCGATTGTCCGAGAATCAAATCGGCGTTTGAAGTTTGCTCATTCCGCGTTTCAACGATAACCGCGGCGTTGAGGCTGCTCGCCAAAAGCGCACAAAAATTTATTTCATCCATAACCAATTCCCATGCACCCGGGCGATCGCAGGAACGTTCGGGATTTCCAAAAAGCCGCCGTCGAAATTTTTGCGCAGAAGCAACTTCCCGTTCAAATCGAAAACGGAAACTTCCATGCCGAGAGGGACTCCCGACAAACGGAACTTTCCCGCCGAGACTTTTTCCGCACGAACGCCCTGCGAAACTTTCGAAATGCGGGAAATCGCCGAGGGAGACTCCACAAGCGAGCAGCAGCCGGGGCCGATTACACCATCCGAAAACTCCAAATCAACACAATAATCATTTTTCTCAATCATTTTCGTCACTGTTTCGTTTAATTGGAGTTCAAAACTATCGCGATTGTTTTTAATAACGCCAAGTTCCTGGAAACGTAAAAGCTCAAAAATTAAAACTTCGCTGAATTGATGCGTCCCGGGAATCCCCGTTGTTTCCAAGTCAGCAAGAGAAGCGCCCACGCATGCTTGCTGATTTCTTGTCATAAAAAAAGAAGGTTTCTCTGTATTGATTGCTGAAATATACAAAGCAACAGTTGAATCTAATATCGACAAAAATCCAACTTCCCCACCTTCATGAAAACAGTTCTCTAAAAAGTAGTTTTTTTGAGAACTGTCGACAAAAGCGTCAGCGTATATTTCGCAAATATTTTCTGTACTTTTTGAAGTATCCACTTTTAAAAAATCAAAATCAAAATCTCCGAAATGAGGCGAAAATGCACAGCAAAAACAAGGGACGCAAAATAGTAAAGAATTCAACACTCGCATTTTCATCTTCCCCTCCTAGCTATTGCTGTGTTCATTTCCGGGGCAAACGGAATGCCGTAAACTTGTGTATATTGGTGAACAGTTACGTTCTTGCCGAAGAAACGCCCGTAGAGCTTTTTACTCGACTGGCCTAAAACTAAATCGACATTTGAAGCTTGCTCATTCCGCGTTTCAACGACAACCGCGGCGTTGAGGCTGCTAGCCAAAAGCGCACAAAAATTTATTTCATCCATAACCAATTCCCATGTACCCGGACAACCGCAGGAACGTTCGGGATTTCCAAAAAGCCGCCGTCGAAATTTTTGCGCAGGAGCAACTTCCCGTTCAAATCGAAAACGGAAACATCCATGCCGAGAGGGACTCCCGACAAACGAAATTTTCCCGCCGAAACCTTCTCCGCGCGAATATCCCGCGAAATTTTCAAAATGTTGGAAATCGCCGAGGGAGACTCCACAAGCGAGCAACAGCCGGGGCCGAACAGCCACTGGGCTCCGCTATTTTCTCCATAAGAGCCCCAATCCAAATCCGGACATTTTTTGTTTTTTGCTTTTATCTGCGCAATGGCGGACACCAGAAGCAACTCAAGCGAATCCCGCTGTATATTAATTATCCCGCATTCTTGAAATCGTAAAAGTTCAAACATCATCACTTCGCTGAACTGGTGCGTTCCCGGCGTTCCCACCGTACTGTCTTCCGGATACGGGCCGACGCAATTTTGAAAAGCTCTAGCCAAGTCCAAGTATTGTCTTTTTTCATCGCCGCGAAAATAAATAAATACAGTAGAGTCTAACAAAGAGTGAAAGCCTATACCTTCTGAATCCGAAGAGCAGTCTTCATTAAATTTCTTGGATGAGGAATCGGACAAGAAATATGAGGAATACATTTCACAGGCTTTGGGCATTTGTACAGAATCTATTTTCAACGAAGTAAAATACAAATCGCCTACAAGAGGCTGCCCTAAAGAAAAAGACGAACAAGTCAAAACGCAAAAGAACAGGGACGCTATTTTTTTCATCTCCCCCTCCTAGCGATTGCTGTGTTCATTTCCGGGACAAACGGAATGCCGTAAACTTGTGTATATTGGTGAACCGTTACATTTTTTCCGAGAAAACGCCCGTAGAGCTTTTTACTCGACTGGCCCAAAACCAAATCGACGTTCGGGGCAAAAATCGTATCCGCCCACATCCCTTCTACCGTCATCGTTTCGCTTCCGTGCTGAATGAGCTTGAAGCCTTTGGCGACTTTTTCCAAGTCGTCGTTCAACGTTCTTGCCCGCCAAATAACGCCGCCGTGTAAATGCAAAATTGTCTGCATTCCCGGATTGATGAATAGCACTTTGCTGCCGGATTCCAACTGAATATTTCCAATGGAAATTTCTCCGGGTTCCACAAAAAGCGTTCCGCCGGGACTCACTTTTAATGTCTGAAAACGGTCGCCGTCTTTCAAGGTGTAACTTTCATTGTTGGCGATTTCTTTGGTGACAAGCCCTGCACTTTGCATTGCCGGAAGTTCGGCAACACGGTGCGGCCACAGTGTTTTTAATTGAAGGATAAAGGCTTTTGGATTTGTAAGTTTTCTAATAGTGGGTTCATGAATGACCATATTCATTACCGGTTAAGTTAAATATATCCTTTTTTCTTGTTAAGTGGCATACCCTTGTGGTCTAGGCAGCCTGTTTTGACAGCCTATATTCAACCGGAGTCATGTATCCCAGCGAACTATGGAGCCGTTTCCGGTTGTAGAACAGTTCGATGTACCTGAAAACGGCCTCCCGCACCTCTTCGATGTCCTTGAAGTCACACCTGTAGGCCAGCTCCTTCTTGAAGCTTGCGAAGAAGCTTTCCGTGCAAGCGTTGTCATAGGGGCAGCCCGGGGCGCTCATCGAGGGCGTTATCCCGTTCTCCGAGAGCATCGTGCGGTAGCCCATGCTACTGTACTGCACGCCACGGTCGATAACTCTACTACGGCAAGGTACACCCACCCAAGCGCAGCCTTGACGTAGGTGATGTCGACGGCCGAGACTGCGTTCAGGCTGTCGGGATCGAAGTTCCGCTGCACCAGGTTCTCGCTGTACATGGCGTCGCATTTGCCCTTGCGCCTCAATCATGCCCATAGGCAAATAAGTTTGCCTGGGTCACGATACTCGGCTTGTTGACTTTTCGCCTTTCAGGACCGGTTTGATGACTTGTTCCCTTGTCTCGGAGTTGTAGCTATCCTCTTATTAAACTCCTGCATGGTCCAATTTTTCCAAACAAAAAAATACTCCAACTTGGAATGAACTCCCCTAAAACTTGCCTTTATGGGGTGAAAAAGGTATATTTAGAGTGGAGGACCACCATGGCAGCAGCACAAACGCTAAATCCGACTCAGATACATCTTCTTGAGATGTTTTCCTTTTGCAAAGATGCAGAAGCCTTACAGGATTTGAAGGCTGTTCTAGCTGATTACTATGCCAAGAAGGTTCAAGAAGAAGCAGACGCTCTGTGGGATGATGGCGTGCTAGGTGCAGACGCTATTGAGCAGATTGGCAAAGAACACTGGAGAACCCCTTATTCCAAAGTATAACCTTGCGCCGCATTTGCCTTGATACAAACTGCCTGTTGATGAGCCTCCCGTCTAAAAGTCCATATCATCAAATATGGACCGAATTCTTGAACGGGGACTTGGAAATTTGCGTATCGCCAGAGATACTTCTTGAGTACGAAGAAATTGTTTCCCAGAAGATTTCAAGTCGCATGGCAACCATTTTAATGGAAGCCTTAACCAATCGCCCGAACCTTGTGAGAACAACTCCTACTTGGCGTTTCAACTTGATTACGCAAGATCCAGACGACAACAAGTTCGTTGATTGTGCTATCTGCGGAATGGCAGAATACATCGTTTCTAACGATCGACATTTCGACATTCTGAAGAGCATCGACTTTCCGCTGGTCTCAGTTCGATCCATTCAAGAATTTTCCAAAGAACTCGCGGACGAGATGTAAAGGATTTTGTCCCACCCAAGTTGAACTTGGACATTTTTGGCAAAGCTAATAAGATAGTCCATCATGTCGGCTGGGATTTCCAGTAGGCCTGACGGTCCTTGACTGCATGATACATTTTTCTCTCCGTTCGTTAAGCAGATCTTCCATCCTGCCCGCAAAAACTTCATCGGGGGGCAGGTACCCGATAGCCGAGTGCAACCTTGCCGTTGTCGTGGATGATGCGGGCGCGGGCATCGGGATAGAGTTCCTCGTCGGGAAAAGAACCGGATGACCGCCGCCGGGCCGATGCCCGTCCTTTCCGCGAGCGTCATCTTCTTTTTCCCTAGGGACGGCAAAGGATTAAGCCAGTCCTTTTCTGTAAAATCACGCACAAAAAGTGGATTTTTCAGTATCCTTTTCGGTTAGGTAGGCGTTTTGTGTCCGAATCGAAGCGTTGGTTTGTAACTACAATTGAGCTTGGCTTTATAAAGCCCAACTGAACTAATTATTTCTGCAACGGATAACGCTTTAAGATTTCGAGCATCTTATTTTGTACGTTGCCGTAGCGTTCTTCGTAAGAGTTTCGAATCCCCCACTCCCGAGGAATGGCGAAGATCGCTTCAATCCAAGCTTTGAAAAGCGCATTGCAGATTGAAACCTTGGAAAGCTTTTTGCCGTCGCTCGATTGTTTTGGAACGCCACCCTTGGCCATACGAAGGTAACGCTTGAATGCAATGACCGGCAAGCGGACAAGGCTTGAAACGGGCAGCAAGCGGACCGCAGAACGCAACCGGTTTCGTTCCGAGAAATAAAGCTTTCGAGGCGAATAACGGACCGTAGTGAGGGAACGATCGTGGAAAACCTTGGCACATGGGCAGAAGAAGGTCTTGAATCCGCAAAGATTAAAGCGGAAATACCATTCGGATTCTTCAAAGAAGAGGAAGAAGGATTCGTCAAGCTCGCCTACCTTATCTGCACACTCCTTGCGGAACGCCATCACGGCGCCGTAGCAGCCAAAGACTTCCTTTTCGCGGATATCCGTATCCTTCTCGTCTTTTCCGGAGCCTTCGTTTTCGGCAAAAAGGTCTTCTCCAAAGAGAACACCAATCGCGTTCACAAAACCAGAACGTTCCATGACAAGGCTTGCCACGGATGCAGCTTCGGGATGCGCTTCAAAACAGGCGAAAAGATTCTTTGCCCAATCCTTGTCAAAATCCAGATCCATGTTGCAAAGAACCTGGATGTCGGAAGTCATGTGTTCGCGGAGTCCATTGCAAGCCCCTGCGTAGCCGCGGTTCTTTGTTGAACGGATGATTTCGCAAGGTTCACCCGACTGCTCAAGCAATTCGAGGGAATGATCGGCGGAGGCGTTGTCATAAACGAAGACGCGAACCGGGAACGATTGCGCGGTCAAGCTTTTGACACAGCGGACGAGTTCTTCTCCACCGTTATAATTGATGATTCCGACTTCCATTTGGTTCATGCGTAAAAAATACTATTTTTGCAACTATGCAAAAGATAAAGACAATTCTCAAATTGGTGGTCAGCGTCGGCGGCTTGATCTTTGTCTTTTCACGTGTGCCTTTTTCTGATATTTCCAAGAACTGGAATTTGTCGGTTCTTCCGTGGCTGATTCCGATGCTTATACTCACGGAACTAGGCATGTTGATTCAGGCGAACCGTTGGAAGAAGATGTCCATCGAAGGACCGGAAATTCCCTACCGCAGTTACTACGCCTATATCGCTCTCGGTTATTTCTTTAACAACCTTTTGCCGGGAGGTTTTGGCGGCGACGTCGTAAAATCCGTCGCTTTTGGAAAGCGCTATGGTCAAACTTCTCAATCGGTGGCGTCCATTTTGATTTCGCGCATTCTAGGATTGCTCGCTTTGTTCGTTTGTTTCTTTTGCGCGATCCCGTTTTTGAGCCTTCAAAAAGCAATTCCTTCGGTTTACCATGTGACGATGATTTGCATGTGCGGATTATGCATTGCGGCGACCGTGTTATGCCTTTTTTCGGACAAGTTCCATTTGGACATTATTTCGAAGCGTGTGCCGTTCGTGGCGAAGTTGCAGAACAGTCTTGCCATTTACCGCAAGCATAAAGGCATTCTTTTTTTTGCGGTGATGGATTCCATTTGGCTGCAGCTGATTACGATTGCGACAAACTGCCTGTACTTTATGGCGATCGGGCATCCGGTTTCCTGGGCGGCAGTCACCGTATTTTCGGGAATTATCATTATCGTTTCGATGATTCCGATTTCGATCAACGGGATCGGGATTCGTGAAGGCGTCCAGATAAGCCTTTATACAGGCCTCCTCGGAATCCCTGCGGACATTGTGCTTTCGGCAGGACTTTTGGGCTATATCCTTCTACTCTTTCAAGTGTGTCAGGGAGCCGTGGTCTTTGCGATTCAGAAAAAGCATTCTAAAGCGGGATAAGAGCCTTTTATGGCTCTTTTTCAATAATTAAGAACGAAAATTTACATCTCAATTTCCATAAAGAATGCTAGTTTGATAAAAGTCGGTCAGCAAAAAGAGGATTTTGCTATGCGTATTTTTATTACTGGTGGTACCGGTTTTATCGGTCATTATGTGGCTCGTGAACTTTTGGAAAGCAACCACGAAGTTGTCATTTTGACAAGACACCCGGATAAGATTCCCGCACTTGCAAACCATTCCAAGGTGACGATCCTCGTAGGAACCATTTACGATGCCGCGACCATTTCCAAAGGCCTTGTCGGCTGTGATGCGTGTATTCATATTGCACTCGGTTGGGGCGAAACTCCACTTTCCATGCTTGAAAATGATACACGTGCTACCGTGCTGATTTTGCAGGCGGCAAGCAAGGCGGGGTGCAAGAAATTTATTTATACCTCAAGTACCGCCGCGATGGGAAAATTCCGCTCGGTGATGAATGAAAACGTCATCAACCTTCCGGTGGACCTTTACGGAGCGACGAAGGCGGCAGGCGAAGCCTATGTGCTCGGCTTCCGTGGAACCTCGATGAAGCGCAACATTATTCGTCCGGGTTATACGTTCGGAAACCCCGCCTTTGGCGAAAACGGCGTCACTCAGCCCGATAGACGTTTCGCTTTGATGGCGCAAGCCGTAGTGAATGGTGGCGATATTCACCTGATTAGGAATGATGGTACGCAATTCATTTCTGCTGCAGACCAGGCAAAGCTCTTTAAACGCGTTCTCGACAGCGATTATAACGAAGAAATTTATTTGGGACTCAGCCGTAACTGGATTTCTTGGCACGACATTGCCAATCGAATGCTCGAACTCTATGAAAAATTGACCCGCAAAAAAAGCTCCGCGAAAATCGTGGAGCAAGATTTGGGGTGGTCCGACCATCCGATGCTCTTTTCTGTGGAAAAAATCGCAGCCACTTTCGGCTTAAGCTTTGACGCTAGCGCCGAAATGGACAAGCATATCGAATGGCAGTTGAAATCTACAATAGCGAATTCTTGAGGAAAGTAATCGCTTCGTGGCGAGAAGGGCTCAGCGGTTCGTAAAGTTCGAGTACGCGGAGCAAACGCTTTTTGCCCGGTTCAATATACTGCTCAAAGCTTGCAATCTTCTTTTCCATCGACAAGAAACAGAACGCTCCCATCGCCTGCATCAAACGTTGCAGGCTTGCTTGTAAAAAGAGCGTCCATGCTTCATCCTTGTCGAAGGATTCGTGGCAAAGCGTATAACCGCGGTACCAATCTTCAAAGAAATCTTCCACCATTGCTTCTGGGAGAGAGACGTACGGATCCCAAAGAAGCGAAGCGATGTCGTAGAACATCGTGCCGCGGCGAGCGCCTTGGAAGTCTACAAAGCCGACTTCGGAATTGTTGCAAACCATGATGTTCTGGGACTGGAAATCGCGATGCATCAAAACCTTCGGATGCGTGTCGACCATGCAAGCGAGGGTCGAAAAGAAGTTTTCGACTGCCTGCGGAATTTCGGCAATGCCCCTTTTCTTTTGAAGATAATTTGTACGGAAATAATCGGTTTCCCATTTGAGAGCGCTGTAATCAAAACGGCGAGCTGCAATATCTGCACGGCAAAGGAAGAACTTGGGGCTGGATTCCTGCCAGCGGACCAATGCATCGATCACAGCCGGGTACAGAACACGTGCGCTGCCAGCGAGGGTCTGACCGTCTTTGACTACAACGGAAAGGAGCGTGTGTTCGCCCATGTCCTGCATCAGGATTTGGGCGAAAGCATCGTCGACAGCCCAAATTTCTGGTGTCGGCAGGCTAAAGTCGTTAAAGGATTTTCCGTAAGAGACAAAATGTTCAAAGTCTTCATTCGCGGAGGCGTTCGTTTGCAGAATCGCGGTCTTTTCGCCTTCGGTGATGCGGTAATATTGACGACCCGATCCTGCGGAACCGGCGAGGCTCCATGCGGCTTTAGCGGTAAAGCCTTTACTTTCAAGGGAACGGAGAATCTTGGGGGCAATTTGCGGACGTTCTTGTATCATAGCGTATCCTGGAATTGAATTTCTTTGATAATATATCATTCTAATTTTCATTTTTGTACGAAATTCAAATATTTCAAAAATATTTTTTTGAATTTCCCGTTGCCATTGCCAAAAAGCTTTTTTATTTTCTTTGCGTATGAATTACTCGATCATCACTCTCAACGGCAACAACTGGTGGTGGCGTACTTTGAAATCGGAGTACGCGTTTTGATCGTTTGATCCATTTTTAGGCAAATGCGGCTCCGATATGAAATCGGGGCTTTTTTTTTGCATTAGAAATTCAATTATAAGGAAGAAATCATGACCGAAAGAACAGACAGTATCTATGTAGCGCTCCCCGGTGAACGCTATACCCCGTTCTCCTTAGCGAAAAAGCTCGGCGCTAAGGCAATCTTTGAATCGGCAAGCTTTGCGCACGGTCGTAGCCGCTATTCCACTCTGATGGTAGACGAAGGCTTCCGTTTGCGTCAGAACGAAAAGGACGTGAGCATTATCGTGGACGGCAAGGAAAGCGTCTTTTTGAAGGAAGGCGAAGGAGACATTCTCGATGCTCTTTTAAGGATCTCTGCGGAAAATACGGTTCCGCCTAACCAGATCCCAATCCCTTCTTCGGGCGTGGGCTATCTCGGCTATGAATTCTGCGCCCGCTGCGATACGATTCGCCTGGCTCCGCAGGTCGATGAATTGAACATTCCAGAAGCGGAATTCTTAATCGGTCACATTTACATCGTCTTTGACCACTTTACCGAAAAGCTTCACCTGTTCGCTCTGAACTACGAAGAACACCAGATTAATTTGCCGGCTGCGATCGAAAACATCCAGAAGCGTCTTGCGGATCTGGACTTTAGCTATCTCGCTCCGGAAGCCAAGTACAGCAAGGGCATTACGATGACGGACATCGAAAACTCTCGCAAGGAATACGTGGAAAAGGTCGCGGAACTGCAGAAGCATATTATCGCAGGTGACATCGTGCAAGCGGTCCCATCTCGCCGCATCCAGTTCGCAAGCGATATCGAAGCTTTGGACATTTATCGCAGACTTCGCACGGTGAACCCGTCGCCGTATATGTTCTACCTCGATTACGGTACGCATCAGTTCATCGGCGCTTCGCCGGAAAGCCTTGTACGTGTGCGCGAGGGCATCGCCACAATTCACCCGATTGCCGGTACACGTCGTCGCGGTAAAGATGAAGCGGAAGATGAAATACTCATCAAGAATTTGAAGGCCGATCCCAAGGAACGCGCAGAACACCTGATGCTCGTGGACCTAGCTCGTAACGACCTCGGCCGAGTTTGTGAAGCGGGTACCGTGGAAACGACCAAGTACATGGATTGCGAAAAGTTCAGCCATGTGATTCACCTCGTTTCCGATGTGCAGGGAAAGGTTTCGAAGGGCAAAAAAGCGATTGAAGTCTTGCGTTCGAGCTTCCCGGCGGGTACGGTGAGCGGCGCTCCGAAAATCAGCGCAATCGAAATTCTTTCTCGCCTTGAAAAGGTCAAGCGTCGCTTCTATGCGGGTGCCGTGGGCTATATGGAATCCGATGGTGACTTGGATTTTTGCATTGCCATTCGTTGCTGCTTGAAGCAGGGTAAGACGATTAGCTTGCAGGCGGGAGGCGGTATTGTCGCAGCCTCTAACGCTGAACGTGAATTCGAAGAAACAAATGAGAAATTGGGTGCCGTCCGCGCCGTGTTGGAAGGAGAAAATTAAAATGATCGTCATTATCGATAACTACGATTCCTTTACATACAACGTCTATCAGGCGCTGGCAAAAATCACCCCGGAAGAAATTCGCGTGCTCCGTAGCCGTGAATGCACGATCCAGGAAATTGAAGCCTTGAATCCGAGCCGTTTGATCGTGAGCCCGGGTCCGGGTCGTCCGGAAGATGCGGGAATTTCCGTAGAAGCGATCAAGCATTTTGCTGGCAAGCTTCCGATTCTCGGCGTATGCCTCGGGCATCAGGCTATCGGCTACGCTTTTGGTGCAAAGATTGTGCAGGCGAAGTTCATTAAGCACGGCATTGCGGAAGAAATTGACTTGGACGGCAAGGGCCTTTTCCGTACCATCGGCAAGAAGAACATCTTTACGCGTTACCACAGCCTTGTGATCGATGAATCGACACTGCCTTCGGATTTTGAAATCACGGCACGTGCTACGGACGGCGACATTATGGGCATTCGCCATAAGACGATGCCGATTGAAGGCGTGCAGTTCCATCCGGAATCCATTGCGAGCGGCCGTGCAGACGAATTTTTCAAGGCGTTCTTGAACTACCGTCGCGAACCGCTCGATGTGCGCGGCATTTTGAACACGCTCATGGACGGCAAGGATCTTTCCCGTAAGACAGCAGAGCTCTTTATGGAAGACCTGACGGACGGCATCATGGATGAACGCCAGATGGCGGGCATCTTGACCGCACTCTTTGCTAAGGGTCCTGTGGCAGACGAAATCGCCGGCTGCGCCTATGTGCTGAACAAGAAGAAACGCCGTTTCCCGTACAGCGGTGACGAACTCACGGATATCGTGGGTACGGGTGGCGATGGTAAGGGAAGCTTCAACGTGAGTTCCCTTTCGGGCCTCATCGCCGCGACTTGCGGTGCGAAGGTAGCTAAGCACGGTAACCGTGCCGTTTCGAGCAAGTCGGGCGCAGCGGACTTCTATACGGCTGCAGGCTTTAAGCTCGATATGACGCCAACGCAGGCTGCAACAGTCATCGACAAGACGAACTTTGTATTTCTCATGGCTCCGGTTTATCACAGCGCAATGCGCTTTGCGGCCCCGGTGCGTGCGGCTCTTGGCGTAAAGACCATCATGAACTTGCTTGGACCTCTCACGAACCCGGCTGAAGCCAAGTATCTGATGCTCGGCGTATACAGCAAATCAGTGCTCGAACCGTTTACCAAGGCGGCAAAGGCTCTCGGTGCAAAGCGTGTGATGGTCGCAATCAGCGATGACGGCTATGATGAAATTTCTCCGTGCGTTCCGTCAACGATTGCAGAAATTCTCGAAGACGGCAAGTACCGTGAATACCGCCTGGATCCAAAGGAATTCGGCGTTCCGTCTGTGGACCCGGAAGATCTCGCCGGCGGCACGGGCGCAGACAACTTTGCGCTCGCCATAGATCTGTTGAATGGCAAGGGTCGCCCGGGCATCAAGTATGCTTGCGCTTTGAATGCGGGGGCAGCCCTTTATATTAGCAATAAGGCAAAGACCGTGAAGGAAGGCTACGACATGGCGATGAAGGCAATGGAAGACGGCTCAGTTCTAAAGAAGATCGAAGAAGTCAAGAACGCCACTCAGCAGTTCTAAACTTCCTCGCTTTGGAATATGAAAAAGGCCCGCAATGATGCGGGTCTTTTTTGCAATGCTTGAATTTTAATTTACAATGCTGTGTTTGCCGTTCAAACAGAATCAAATTAGAGGTTCTTGTTGATAGCGGCAACAAGCGTGTTCTTGGGAACTGCACCGACGATATTTGCCACTTCCAAACCGTTCTTGAAAAACTTCATGTTCGGGATGTTCGTAATGCCGAAACGAGCGCAAAGAGATTCGTTCGAATCCACGTCCACCTTGGCAACGACGATCTTTTCGTCAAATTCTTGGGCGAGTTCTTCCATCACAGGACCCATCATCTGGCACGGTCTGCACCATACAGCCCAGAAGTCCACCAAGACGAGTTTACCAGAATTTATCACCTGGTCAAAATCTTTTTCTGTCACATTGAGAACGGACATTCTTCACCTCTCTAAATTTTTGCTATAAAATAGCTATTTTTCTACATCGAGAGTATAGATATGCCTTTTTTTGCGATTCTCATCACGTTTTGCCTGTTCCTTTCGCCAGCACTCGCTGCTGTCGATGAACTCAGCACAGCGCGCAAGGGAGCAGAATCGCCGGAAATCGCAGAACGCACCTACGACTTGGAAGGTCAGAAGGCGGAATGGATTCTCGGCACTTCGATTCTCGGCAATCCGGATTTGGATTTTCGTTCCGCAGGAATCGGCGGCCCCACGCGCAGACTCCCCTCTAAGCTTGCTGGCATTTTCACGTTCCCGCTTGAATACGATGAGACGCAGCTTTCGATGTATGGCGAAAACGGTGTGATGAAGGAAGACTTTGCCCGCGGAATTCCTGTGGACACTCCAGAAACGCATATCCTTTGGGAACGTTATTCGTTTAACGGAAACTCTTTCGGTTTGGACTTTAGACGTCTGTTGCTCGACAGCATTGAGCTCGATATCGGTTGGGCAAGCTATTCAAATGACAGCTCCAAAGTATTCCGCTATCAGGATGTGACCCACCAGCCGTTCTTTGCTTTGGGACGAGACTCTTCGCAGATTCCATTCACCGGGCGTAACGTACAAATGAACACGACGCATTTTAAGCCTGCGATTGCCTGGTATTTTCCCAAGGGAACCGCCGTGGCAAGCATGAGCTACCTCGTGGTAGAGAACGACGATATTCCTCCGTACTCATACACGCAGGATACGACCGATTACAGCAGTGTAACCTATTTGAGAAACCCGTTGAATACGGAATTGCGTTCGTTCACGTATGGCATTCGCGGATCGTTTCATCCGATCAAGCCGTTAGAAATTTATGCAAGCATTTACAGCGGCGAGCATGAAATCCATTACGACAGTTTGCCGGATTTGGTGAAGAGCATTCAAGACACTCTCGATGAAGACGGCAAAACGATCCAAGATACTACCTGGTACGGTGTGACCGACGCTTTGAAATATGAAACGATCAATGGCGAAGGCGGAATTGCGTTAAAACTTCCGCTGAATCCAGCACTTCGCATGCAGTATGAATTCACCGAGCTCAATTCCCGGTACAAGCAGGACCGTGAACTTTATTATTTGGAATTGAAAGACGAACTCGCATTCCTCGAATTTAGAGTTCAGGCAGGTGCGTTGCGCAATTCGAACATCTTTGATTCCGTGGAAGTGGCAAAGATGACATCCGCCTATGCGACTTTGCACTTGCCGTACCATTTGGACCTCAAGGGGACGGTTCGAAACGACGTGCGCTTCCCCGATGTCGATGAGCTCAAGGTTTACAACCGCGCCCGATATGCTTACCCGAACAAAGATTTGAAGGAAGAAGAACGCGTACGCATGACCGGAGATTTCGAATGGAATCCGGGTGGAATCTTTTACGGCGTCGGTTTGCGATACGAATATGCGGATAATCCGATCAAGCAGCGCTGGGTAACAGGAGAAGGTCTCGAATCGATTGAAACGGCTTCGCAGTGGATCAATCTGGATTATGCAGAAGTTTTGGACTGGTATGTGGCGGCAGGCATTTCCATTGGAAATTGGCAGCTCTATTTGGAACGTGAACAGTCCCTAGCAAAAGAGAATCGCCCGATCGATGTCACGGATCTTTATTACAAAGGTTACATCCGCTGGTCGGATAAATTTGTGAAGAACCGTTTAGGCGTAAGCGTCGCCTTCAACTTTACATGGTTCGGCAACCGCTACGATCTTCAAGTGACGGAAGACGAGGAAACAGAAAAAGAAGTGCTGGAAGTCGTCGAACTCAAGCATTATCTCGCTCTGAACTTTGAAGCCCGCATGCGGATTCTTACGTTCTCGCTGTACACGCGTATCGACAATTTAAATCACAGCCTTTATGAACCTGCTGCGGGTTACCGACCCGAAGGAATCCGATTCCTCTACGGCATTACGTGGAGCTTTGACAATTAAAAGGCTCAAAGATCAGGGTTTGATTTGAACCTTGTACATCACCGGCCAGTTTTTCCCAGTGATCCAAAAAGCTTTTCCGTCATAGGCGATGCCGTTCAGGACTTCTGCTTCCGGAATCTTTTTACGGATCTGACGGGCAATCCTTGAAAAATCATACCACTTGAGAACCTTGCCCGATTTCGGATCAATTGCGGCAATGGAATCGGACTGCCAAACGTTTGCGTAAACAATGTCCCCCACCGCTTCCAGTTCATTCAGATTGCGGACAGGTTTGGAATCGTCCGTTACAGAAACGTTTCGAAAAACGTTCTTTTCGCCAGGCGAAAGAAAGTACAGGCGATCACTGCCATCAGACATCAACAAGGAGCCTTTATAAAAAGCGAGTCCCCAGCCTTCTGTCGGAATCGAAAAGGCGCTTTTGCGGGTTAGCGTTTGAGCGTCATAAACGAAAGCGGTTCCCTCACGCCAAGTCAGCCAAAAAATATCGTTTCCCAGTTTAATGGACCCTTCGCCAAAAAATCGAGATTCCAAAGAAACGGAATCCGTCGGTGCTTTGCCCGGCGCCGGGTAACGGAACATTCGGGATTTCCCATAATGCCCCGTCGTTTCGTAAAGAACTCCCCCGTCAAAAAACAGGCCCTGCGTATAATGGTCCACAGAATGTTCTGCGGAATCCAAAACCGTAAAAGAGCCGAGAGCCGCGGCGCAGAGGAGTTCAGAAAGCATTACTTCGAAAGCCAAATGTCCGGCCAGCGGTCATTGCCGGAGTGATACGTGATACGAGCTGCGGTCTTTGGATCTTTACCGATTTCCCACAGGTAAAGTTCGTAATCATAAATGTCGTGATCGTGACCCTTTGCCGTTGCGCCCCAGACGAGCCATTTGCCGTTTGCGGAAACGCGCGGGAAGTATTCATGCGAGCGACGGCCCGGAAGGTCCATGAGCTTCGCGGCTTTCGGAACGCCAAAGAAGCCGACCTTTTCTTGCTGTTCGCCGTTCTTGACGTTGAACCAAAGAATTTCACTTGGAGCGGCAGTGCCACCGTTACCCGTCGGATTTACACGGTAAACCTTGCTGCCGTCGGCAAAGAAGTCAATTTGACAGCCGTCTCCGGACTTGTTCCACTTTTTATTTGCAATGTCCCAGATGCCCGTTTCGCGCATGGAACCGCGGAGGGTGATGGCGATGTACTTGCCATCTGGAGAAAGGTTCGGTTCCTGCAGAATGACGCCCTTTTCGTCAAAGGCTTTTTCGCCGTCCAAAAGCAGCTTTTCTTCACCCGATTCGAGGTTCTTCTGGAACACTTTTGCGCCGCGGGAAAAAACGATGTTTTTACCATCTGGGCGGAAAGTGCCCCAGGTGGCGTTATCGGCGACTTTCTTTTCGTTTTCACCGTTCACGTCGATCATCCAGAGATCCCATTTTTCTGGATAATTCGCATCGTTTTCCGGAGTCCAGCCACCCTTGGAACGGGTAAAGATGATCTTTTGACCGTCCGGAGAGAAGCGCGGAAACCAGTCCACGGTAGAAGAATTGGTGAGCGCCTTCGAATCAGTTCCGTCTGCGTTCATAATCCAAAGATCATGCGTCGAATGGACACGGGATGTGGACCAGACGATTTTACCGTTGAGCTTTCCCTTGATCGCATTCAAGGATGACTGTTCTTCGGAAGTCGGGGCTACCGGAGCACCTGTCGGAGCTTCATCTGCAAAAGCGAATGTAGAAAGGGCGAGCGTTGCAACGGCGAGTTTCAAAATTTTCATTTTAGAATTCCTCAAATCAAATTCAAATATGGAATATAAAATATAAATGAGTTTATGGATGGAGTTGTTCCAAGGAGTCGAGCAGACTGTTTAAGCGTCTAGTCATTTGAATCGCTCCGACGGAACAGAGATGGTCGCGGTTTTGGGCATCCGCATCGGTGTAGTCGTGGTTCCCCATTTTATTTTCATCCATCAGCACAAAATTCGTATAGGTTTTCGAAAGGCTTTGGAGGCTGTCGATGAGTTCCGGAGCTTTGGAACGGCTAAGCCCGTAACGGCCAAAAGAGTTCGTTTCGACAAATTTGGGGCTCATCGGGAAAATCACACCGATGACGGTGATGTTCTTTTTGGAAGCGAGTGCAAGAATTGCTTCCAGCTCTTCCACATTGGCTTTGAAAAATTCCGGATTGTCTTCGTACCAAGTGACGATTTTATCGACGGAAGCTTCTTCTTCCCAGCCGTAGCACGCTTCATTCTTATAGCCTCGAGTTGGAATCAACCATTCGCGGTAGATGGAATTGCCTGGCGAATTTTCAGTATGTTCCGCAAGACCTGCCGGGTACCCGGATTTCCAAAATTCATGATTTTTGTCATAGACAAATCCGGGAGATTTCTTGTACGCTTTGTAGAAGTAGTTTTCGATTTCATTGGTCTTCTGTTTCCACCACATGTCGATGTCCAAAGAGACGACCAAATATTTAAGATTTGGCATGTGGTTCAAAGCGTAATTTTCGAACAAGTAACGGGTTTCGTACAGAGAATTGGGAACGTTCGAAGCGTTGATGGCAAAATAAGCGGAGTCCAATTCTTTCGGAACAACGCCTGCATTGGAACGGGACGATCCAAGGATCAACACGTTTGCAGCATTGCGGTATTCCCAAAGCAATTCCATTTTGTAGCGCAAAATGACATCTACTGCTCCGCCTGCAGAAGTGTAGTAAACACCTGCACTGTCGCTATTCAAAAGTTCAGAAAATTTTTCCGTCCTTTTTGCCCAAAGGCAAGGATGCCACAGTTCTTCCCCTTCGACAATTTCAAAAACTTTGGCTCGACTTAGCCCGACGACGGCAATCTTTTGATGGGCCCCTGCATCATTGGCGAGCGACGCTATCGCCACGTTTGATGTAGAACCAGAAATCCATTCAGTATGGTCAAATGTATAGCCATCTGGAGCAGGAATCACCTGTGTCAAGTTTCCCGTACTGTCTGCGACCAAAAGGGCTTTGTGCGCATTGTAAGAGGTCTCTGCAAAGCTTTGACCGATAGAGCCCCCGAAATCGAGGAAAAGCGTTCGTTTAGTTCCATCATTTGCAAGCGAAGCGTTGCAAGCCTGTTCCCCACCGTACCAGACGGTGTCTTTTCCATTTCGATGAGCGCGGAGAAGGCGTGCGCCCGAAACGGCAAATTCCGATTCGGCGTCATAGCCGTCGTGGTAATTTCCGGAAAGAAGCTTTTCGGGAGTTCCAAACTTTCCATCGCTGAAAGGAACCTGCCACAGTGCATGGGCTTGGAATGTAGCGTCATCGGTATTGTTACCCGCATCGTCCACGTAGCGGATGACGGTATCGCCCGAGGCGAGAATGCCCCAACGCGGAATCGCCGCGCTTTCGACATCCAGCTTTACCAAATTCGAACCTGTTTCGTTCAAATCGCGCACATACAAGCTTGAGATTCCCGAAATCCCTTCCGGCTTTGTACAAAAAGCAACTCGCTTTCCATCAGGAGAAATATCGGGATGGAAACTGTCGATGGTATCAGCGATTTCGATTGCGGAAAGGATTGCATTGGAATAATCGATGTAAACCAGATTTCCTGTTTCATCGTTTCGGAAAGCGAGCTTTGTATGGAAAGAACCTGTATAGGAACGCATTTCGCCGGCACTGGCAAGCACGCTGATGACAGAAGAAGAAACATTCCCCGTGGAACTCATCCAGGTCGGATTGGGAATTTTTCCAATCGCCAAACGGAAACCGACGTAATCCGCCGCTGTCGAAGAGGTGACTGTGTAAACATCGCCACGGCTGTAAAGGGTTGTCGCATTCGGAGCATCGCGGTAGCTGCCGCCTTTGATGATGCGTTCGCCAAGGGTTCCGCCATCAGGAGCGCCTGCAAAATTTGAAAGTGTCGTGTCTTTGAATTTTGAAAGCCAGTCGTTTACCCATTCGCTGACGTTTCCTGCCATATCGCAGACCGACGCACTCGTATCGGATGAGCAGACAGGGTGAACCTTGTACTTGGAATTATTGGAATTCCAACCTTTGGAAGGATTCCAATTCTTGGAGGCGACAAGAGTCCATTCCGCTTCGGTGGGAAGCCGGTAGGCTTCGACATCGGTGCGGAAAATTAAATTTCCAAGCGAAAGGCAGTGATTATCGGCGTCAAATAAGGCAGAGCCGTAAACGTATGCGGTATCGAGACCTTCCGCCTTGCTCCTTTCGTTTGCAAAAAGAATGGCGTCGTAATAGTTGACGTTGGTAATCGGCAGGGAGTCTCCCTTACAAACCACCTGCATTTTACTGTAAGTTTTGAACTCTTCACAAGTGACTTCATGCTTGCCGATGGAAAAGTTGTAATCGAAGTCCACCTTCATCTGCGGACGTTCACTAGCGCGGGCGGTCGAATCTTGCGTGCCGAGAATGGTTTCTGAATTTTCGGCAAAGATAAACATCATCCCTTCGAGAGTCGGATCGGTATTATTCGAATACGTGGGATCATCGACTTTTTCACTGGTTGTATTTGGAGACGATTCCAAACAGCCTGCGAAAAAGAGGCCAAGCAAGGTAAAGAGAAAAATCTTCCAAACTTTCACTGGAATGTCTCCAACGTCCTTAATACGGAATCCAGTCGATCCGTCAATCGCTCTGCACCAGGAGTCGCCAAGTGATCAACACCATACGCCATGGCATCGGAATAATCATGATCGCCCATTTTGTTTTCGTCCATCAGAACGAAATTCGGATATTTTTTTTGCAGAGCATTTAAGCCTTCGATAATGGAAACTGCAACCGAACGCTGGGGACCGTAACGGCCAAAAGAACCCGTTTCTTTATACAAGGGAGACTGCGGAAAGATAATACCGACGACAGAAATTCCCCGAGCTTTTGTTAGAGTCAAGAAATTTTCCAACAGCAACCATTGTGCGTCGATAATTTCAGGATGGATAGAAGCCCACATAGAATCCACATTGACTTCGGAAACTTCCCCCCAACCTTGAGGTTCCAAGGCGTTAAAACCTAATGTGTTCAGATAGGTATTTCGAATATTGGGTTCTGCGTAGGAGGATTGAACCATTTGGGGGAAATAGGACGGAGTTCCATTTTTCCAATAGTGATGGTTTCTATCATAAACAGTGCCTGGGTATTTTTGGAATTGATTGAAATAAGCGTTTTCAGAAGCCTGCCAAATGTCGATATCCAAAGCGATGACAAGGGCTTTCAACTTGTGCGCATGATTCAATACGTAATTTTCCGCGATAAATAAGGTAAAAGAAAGCGTATTTCCGGGATGTCCCAAATTCACAGCAGCATAGGATGAGTCTAATTTTTGAGCGATAATTCCATCTTCCACACGTGAACTTCCCAAGCAGACCACTTCTAAAGAATCCGCCCGGTTCCAAAAAAGTTCCATCTTGACTCGCAAGAGCTGATAGACGTATTCATCTCCCTGAAAGACATAGACCCCAGCACTGTCCATGTCAAGGTCGATCTGCTGATTGGCTTCCATGGCGTCTATCCACAAATTCGGATGCCATAGTTCATTGCCGGAAGCGATTTCCATCACAGAAGAATCCATCGTGCGAACCAAAACGATTTTAGAATGGGCTCCGTCGTTATCGGTAAGCGTCGCCACTGCATAATCCGGGCTGTTTTCCACCCATTCTGTATGATCAAACGTGTAATGTTCCGGAGCAGGAATCATCGCAGTCAAATTTCCGCGGGCATCAGATACCAAAAGTTTTTGATGTGGCAAATAAGCTTCTCCCGAAAATGCTTCCCCCGTAGAACTTCCAAAGTCGAGGAAAAGCACCTGTCGAGAGACTTCGGAAAGGGAGACGTTGCAAGCCTGTTCCCCGTCCAGCCAAACTTCTTCACGGCCATTTACCTTTGCCCGGAGAAGTCTCGCTCCGCTGACCGCCAACGTTCCGTCGTTCAGAACACCGCCGTTGTAAGAGCCTTCCAGGATTTTTGTCGGCGTTCCAAATGTTCCATTTGCAAAAGGAACGCTCCATGTCGAAGCTTGTTTCCATTCCACATCATTCGCATTATTTGCGGCACTTGTCACATAAACGATCTGCGTATCCGCGCCGAGAACTCGCCAACGCGGAATCGCCGCGCTTTCCACATCGAGCTTTACCAAATTCGAGCCTGTTTCGTTCAGATCGCGCACATACAAACTGGAATTTCCGGAAATCCCTTCTGGCTTGGTGCAGAAGGCGATTTTAGAACCATCTGGAGAAATCACCGGATGGTAAACATCCAGCGTATCTACAATTTCAACAACCGTCGGATTGGAAGAGGCGAAGCGGATATATCCGAGGTTTCCCGTTTCATCATCGCGGAACGCCAAAACGGAATTCAAGGCTCCCAACTTTTTCTTTATTTCCGAGGCAGAAGTCTGTACTTGAACATTCCATTCCCAAGCAAGGCCGCCGCCTTCTTCCGGTTGCTGAATAAAATCCACAATGCCACGTACCAAACGGAATCCAACATAAGCGGCGTGCATTGCAGGCGAAACCGTGTAAACATCGCCACGATTCTTTAATTGGATGTTGGCTGCCGCATTCCGGTAGCTTCCGCCTTTGACAACCACTTCACTCAAAGAATTGGCGTGAGAGGCTCCGGCGAAATTTTCAACAGATATATCCTTAGCGCTAGAAAGCCAGTCGTTCGTCCATTCAAGGACATTGCCAGCCATGTCGCAGAGGCCATTCTTGTCTTTGGGAAGTTCGCAGACTTTATGTTTTTCAAAATCGGAATTTTCAGAAGTCCAAGCATTTTTCAACGGATTCCAACCATTTTGGGCTGCATAAATCCATTCGGCTTCTGTCGGCAAGCGGTAGCCGTTCGCTTGGAAATCGGTAGTGAATTTTTCAAGGAAAATGATGTGTCCGTCCGAGGATCGGGAAAGCCCCTCGTAGCTGTAAACGGTATCGAGTTCCATCGCCTTGGACTTTTCGTTTGCAAAAAACACGGCGTCATAGAAAGAGACGTCGGTTACCGGATAATCCTTCTCGTCGGAATCAAAAGATGCGTTCAAAACTTGCGCATATTCACCGACAGTGACTTCGTGTACATCGATGTAAAAGTTATATGAAAAACGGGACGTGATATTCGCCGCCGTAATTTGAACCGAATCCCCTTGCGAAACGATGCGTTGCATATCGTGATAGGAGGCAGACAATGTGTCTGCCGTCGAGGCTTCATTTGTACAAGAAATCAAGCCTGCCAAACAAACAGCGAGAATCCAAAGCCAACGAAAAATCATCATATACAAGTTAGAATTTACATCCAGCTTTGGCATTTTTCAAAAAGCTTGCTTTATTTGTTTTTCCACAAATCGGGGTGCAAAATGTCGTTCCCAGAAGCCAAAACATGAACAGAAGAATCCCGAATGTCCAAAACGGCGATTTTTTCATGATAATCCGACGTTAATGCATCCATGACCAATATGCGGTGATGATCCCAGACCGCATAGACGCTATCTTGATAAACGCAAGTCCATTCTGGATTTTGTTCCAAGGCTTTCGCTAACGGAATCCACAGCGGAATATAACGCACCGGAAGTAGCGCTCGCTGAATGGAAAGTGAATCGGCAAACGAAAAAAATTCCTCCGGCTTTTCTGAGAATTTTAGATAGTTTGCAAGGAAAGTGGAATCCTTTAAAATGAAACGTCCATCGGCAAAAGTTTTTACGCCAGGCAGTTTCCATTCGATGTATCCGCCGGAGCGGTCATCGTTAAAAAGTCGAGACGACACAGACTGCGGATTTGAGCGCATAAATTCCACCGCTCCACTCGGAAGGCGTTCCGCAGAAATCGTTTTGAACGAACCGTTTTCAAAATAAGCGGGAAGGCTCCGTACGAAAGTCCCAACGACAAATGCGAAGCCCAAGACCGTAAAAATTTGGAGACTCGTCGAAAACATTTTTTTAGAAACGGAAAGGTTCTTTTCCAAGGCGCTCCGCAAAGAAAGAAGCTCGCCCGAATGTGAAAGCACGATCGAGGCAAACGGGAAAAAGAAAAGCGTCAGATTACGCTCGGCTGTAGCCGCCAAAAAAATTCCGATGACAAGCCATGCGATTTGAAAAGGCTTTGCCAAGTGGCGATGCCGTAAAATCGCAAAAGCCGAAATAAAAATGCCCACGAGCAAAGCGATCATCGCCGCCTGATTTTCTCCCTGTGCAAGCAAGGTTGTGGGAGCTCGGTTTTCTGCAATCTGCTGAGAAAAAATCTGCGAAGAAGCATTACCGCCCACAAGACGGTTCAAAAGTTCCAGCGGATATAGCCACAGCAGAACGCCCTGCGTATGAGCTAGCGGCGTTAAAAGAAGCAGGACGAAAAAGATTCCGTTCCCCACTTTTCCAGAAAGGGAAAGGTCTTGAAAAGAAAAAGCAATCGCGCAAAAGGCAAGAACAAATCCCAACGGGAAAAGGCCCTGCATTCGCACCCAGATCCATTCCACAGCGATCAATACCACCGTCGAAAGGATCCACTTTGCCGAAATCCGTTTTTCCAGTTGCGGCAAAAGATTCCAAAAAATGCCAAGAAAAAGCATCGATAAAAGAATTGGTCGGCATTCAAACGCATAGCGGAATAAAAACGCAAAAGCGAAAAGCAACGCAAAATGCACAGGAAGTATTTTGCGTTTAACCGGAAGAATCCACAAAAAGGCGACAAGTCCCCACAGCAGAGCCTTCAACGCCACAAGCCCGAATGTTCCTGCAAAATGTTCTACACCATAAAGCGCGAGCTGAAAATACAGATGGACATTGATCCAAGGAGATTTCGACGCTGTCCAGCAAAAGGGATCATCCGTCGCAAGTCCATTTTCCAAGAAGTCCCTTGCGCTGGCCAAATGCCACCAAATATCGGTATCGGTCAGCGGAAAAAAAGCAAAGACCGTGACGCAGATGGCAAACAGAATTTTGGGCAATGCAGTTTTCATCGAATGCGAACTTTTTCTCTAGGATCTACCTTTTCAATCGCTAAACGGCGATTTTTATCGATGCCCGGAAAGGCCGGGAAGAGTTCGCTCGCCATTTTGTACCAGCCGAGAGCCACTTCAGCATCTGTCGAAAGGTAATAGTTGCCCATATTAAAAGCGACTAAGCCCAAAAATTGTTTTTTATACAAAGGACGGAATTCATAACCAGACCATGAACCGTCTGCATATTTTTGACGGTATTCTTCATCCGAATAGTGATAACCTTCCCGGTTCGGTTCCATATTCGCACCGTTCACCCGAAAGAACATGTGCCCAGGAACGAGAATCGCATCGACACGCAGATTGCGCGCTTCACCCACCATCAAAGCGAGCCATGTTGCACTGACGCAGCCTGTTTTTCCAGTTTCTAAAGATCGACCTGCCAAAATCGAAGATGGAATGGATGCCGCACCTTCGCCAGCAAATTCAAGCTTCCAAAAATCCCACATAAGGGATTTCATCGCTTTGATCGTATCCTTAGTCGCATACAGCACGCTGTCGAAATAATACAAGCCATCGTTCCACATAGGATTGCGGTCAAAACACTGCGGTTCAAAATCGTCAAAAGTACATGCAGAGGCTATCAAAGAAATGTGTTGTCCGCGCTTCGGTGCAAATACAAACATCAAAGCGACAATCAGCATAACAAACAATGCAATGACAACCATCGATCGAAAAATGGATCTAGAGAACATCCCACTCCAATGGCGATTGCCAGAAATCGCGAAGAGTCATCATGTAAATGACCAGACGCTTTGTTTTCAAGGATTTTTTGTCTTTGACCATGCGATGGCGCACAAGCGGTCCACCGCCCCAACTGGTCACAACCTGAACATCCAAACCGGTTGCAAAAGCGAGAAGAGAGCCAGGACCACCCGACTTTCCGTCCACAGATTCAAAGACTCCGGTGAAGGAATCGCCCATCAAAAGAATGGGAGCGTTCTTTCCACCCACATAAGGTTTTCCGTTCTTGTAAATCTTTTTAACGTCGAGGGTTTCCGGGGCAAAAGCTCCCTGCTCGGCCTGCGGAAGCTGTTGAATCAAATCGCCTTCACGTAAAATGGTCGTGTCACGCATTTCAAGCGTTCCCGGTACCGCTCCGGAATTTTCATACCAGGCGTAAGTCGTCACCTTCATCGCGAGCTGTTCCATCGTCGCAAGGAGTCCTGGTGCGGCCCAGTGCGTATCGAACTTTTGAAACGAAAAATGCTCAGCATCGTCGCTCGCGCGAGCCGCCTGCAGCGCCGGGAAAACGTCCAGAACGTCCACGCCTGCCGCAAGAAGCTTCCGGATGATGTCTCGGCCCGCAATGTCCACGCAAAGCGTATCTGCTGTACCGGAGATCATTTTGTCTGCATAAAGAGCTTCCTTGGTGGGCATCGGCACGACCAGGAACTGAATTCCTAAACTGTCGAGATATGCCTTGAGTTCCAAAAGTCTCGGAAGCGGATTGTGCAAGGAATCCTGAGCGGTAAAATCCTTGGCGAGCAACGAGTTCGCATCACGGCGAAACCAGAGCATTCCATTTGCACTCCAAGCATTTTGGCCGGCGGGAAGCGAATCAAGAACATGGGAAAGCTTCACCTTAAAGGCTTCGGTCTCTGGAGTTTCCGGACAAACGCCTTGCAGCTTTTCCAATTCCTGCGTTCTCCAAGCGGAATTCGTGTCGAGGGCACGGGTGAATTCCTTTTCGGCTACGGCTGTATCCGCCGGCTTCAAAGCGACCTTGCGGAATTGCGGAATGTCAAAAGCGACCCATATCGGCGTCCCCATCGGATTTCCACGCATCACGGCGAAAGGCTTTGCTCCGTTCCATTCCTTGCCCACTTCGTGAACTTCCATGTCGGTATTGAAGGTCGGATACCAGTAAGCGGCAAGCGTCTTAATCCAATCCTGAGCCATTTCCAGGTTCAAGCGCTGCGAAGTGTAACGCTTGAAAATATCGATTTCCGCTTGAGAAGGCTTCCGCTTAAGCCTTGCCCAAAACGCCTGCTTTCCTGTCCACTTTCGTGGAACGACCTGAACCCACCATGCGCCGTACTGCTTATTGGAGCCAAACAGATAGAGCTTTTCAATTTTTTGGAAATCGGCAAAGACGTTCGACTGCCCCCACTTGACGCTTTCCACGCTGCGGAAGACTTGCGCAAGAGAATCCCCCGCCCCTTTTGCATAAAGGATCTTAGAGAACGGCTCCCAGGCGATCGGATTTAGAATTTGCGCAAATTCCGGTTCTTCGGCCACAAGCGAATCAAACATCGGAAACGGATAAGCGTCGAATTCTGCGGTCAAAGGTTTTGCATTTTCCGGAAGTTCCTGCTTGCCCGCTTCACGAATCGGATTCTGGTAATAAGCGGCAAAATCCAAAGCGGCAAGAGTCGGAAGGTCGATCGAATCCCAAACGGATACGTGGCGCAGTTCGCTATTGTTAGCCACGGAATCAATCGAAAAAGGAATGCCCATTTTTTTTACGATAACCGTCGGCTGCACACCTAAGTCGTGCAACATCACGGTTTCAGAATGCGACGCGCATCCTCCCCAAAAACTCAAAATCAAAATCAGATTGAAAACGTAAACGATAGCCCCATTTTTCATACAGAATAATATAGATAAAAGTGCTCTGTTTTCTAAATTTAAGAATATGAAATCACTCCGCATTGCAACATTACAAGGCAAATGGTTTAAAACAACCGAAGCGACAAACGCTTGGTATGTTTCCGAAGCTAAAAAATTGAAAGATTCGAAGCTCGACATCCTTGTTCTTCCGGAACTTTACCACACCCCGTATTTTCCGATCGAAGAAGGCGAAAAGGGCTTTGACTGGGCCATCGAAAAGAATGATGCCCTGGTGAGCGAATGGCAAACAATAGCCAAGGAGCTGAACGCCGTTGTCGTGTTCCCGTTCTTTGAAAAACGCGCCCGTGGAATCTATTACAACAGCGCCTATGTCTTTGAACGTGACGGAAGCATTGCGGGTCTCTATCGCAAGAGTCACATTCCTGACGATCCGGGCTTTTACGAAAAGTATTACTTTGCACCAGGCGACACGGGCTTTGAACCGATCCAGACTTCCGCTGGTAAAATCGGCGTTCTTATCTGCTGGGATCAGTGGTTCCCGGAAGCAGCCCGCATCAACGCGCTCAAGGGAGCAGATGTTCTGATTTACCCGACAGCCATCGGTTGGGACTGCAAGGAACCGGAATCCCTTTACGAGCGTCAAAAAGACAGCTGGATGACAGTGATGCGCGGTCATGCAATTGCGAACCGCCTTTTCGTCGTCGCAGCAAACCGCATCGGAACAGAAGACGACTTAACTTTCTGGGGACATTCCTTCGTGAGCGCTCCGGACGGATTCGTTATCGAAGATTTGAAATCGGACTTCCTCGGTGCATCCATCACGGAAATCGACCTTTCGGAAATTGAATTCAACCGACGCTGGTGGCCGCATTTCCGCGACCGTCGCACCGACCTGTACAAAGACATTCTCAAAACCTGGGACACGCCATGACCTTGCACTACCCTGCCGAATGGGAAACCCAAAAATCCATCTGGCTTTCTTTTCCGCACAACTCACAGAACTGGCGTGGTAAAAATCGAGAAAAGATTTTCGCCTTCTACTTTGAACTGATCGAAATCTGCTCCCGTTTTCAGCCGGTGAACGTGCTTGTTCCGCTGGACTTTGTACTGCCGAAAGCCCAAAAGAAGATCTTTGCGAAAGCCAAGTTCAAGCCGAAGTTTATCAAACAAGAAACCGATGACGTCTGGATCCGTGACTACGGTCCGTTCTTCGTTTACAATGGAACGGGTAAAGAAAAAATTGTGAAGTTCCAGTTCAACGCCTGGGGCGCCAAGTTCCCGCCGTGGAGTAAAGACGAAAAGATTCCTTTTGCAATCGCTAAAAAGAAAAAGCTCGCCGTTAAGGAATACCCGTATATCTTTGAAGGTGGCGCCATCGAAGTGAATGACGATGGTCTCGGCATCACGACCCTACCCTGCCTCATCGGCAAGCATCGCAATTCCAAAAAGGATTTAAAGCACGTCGAAGACGCTCTGAAGGAAGCCCTCGGCCTTAAGGATTTGCTCGTTCTTCCGGAAGGCCTCGCCGGAGACCACACGGACGGTCACATCGACAATGCGGTCCGCTTTATCTCGAAAACGTGCGTCGCCATGGCTTGGGAAGAAGACCAGTCCAAAGTGAACTTTAAACCGCTTTTGCGCAACAAGACCATTCTCGAAACGTGGTTAAAGCGTCATTACGGCTCCAAGGCTCGTGTCGATATGGTCCAGATTCCGACGCAAAAAAAGCTCGGGCGTGGTACGCTCCCAGCTTCTTACATGAACTACATCTATTTGAACGGTGCGCTCGTGTATCCGAAGTACGAAGAAGAATTCGACAAAAAAGCCGAAGCCTACTTCAAGAAGGTTTACCCGAAGCGTGAAATCATCGGCATTGACGCCACGACGGTCATTCGTCAGGGCGGAAGCCTGCACTGCATCAGCAAGCAAGAAAACTGATTTTAGCCGAACAAGTCTAGAGATTCGCCGGGCGAAGGCATTCGTTCCGGCGTTTTTGTTTGCGCAGGGACTTCTTTTTTGACCGTTTTCGTCGGAGCGGAGTTTTCGACGGTCTTTACAACGGGTTTTGCGGCAGCCGGAGTTGCCGGTTTTGCAGTCTTTGCGGCTTTTGCTGCCTTTTCGCGAGCCTTGCAATCGGCAATCGCCTTTTTGGCGAGCTGGTCCACAGCTTCGTTCCACTTAACGCCAGAATGGGCTGGAACTTTTTCAAATTTTGCGTTCGGGAATTCCTTGACCGCTTCCTTGTAGCGGATGGCAATCGGCTTGTTCGCCTTCCATTCGCCTTTTGCCCAGCGGGCAATCCCTTCATAATCGTGACAGATGACGCCCGTTTTTCCCATTCTTTTGAGCCAAGCAAGGGCGTGCAAACTCGCGGTCAGTTCCCCGTCAATATTGCGGCTTTCGGCGGGTAAATCCGTTACCCCGTTTTCCGCTCCAATCTGTTTGTCATTTTCTACGGCAATAAACGCCCAGCCAGCACGGTCAAAGTCTGGAGTAAAGGATCCATCTACGTAAATGCGCAAACCTTCCCCATGGATTTCCGAAACGCCGGAAAGCCATGATTCTGCGTCTTCACGCGTAGCGAACGATTTGAAGAGGCAACCTTTGACTCCATGCGTAAGTTTTTCACATTCCAGCCAAGAAGTGACAATTTTTTGCACAGAAGGCGATTTTATCGCGTAAAACTTCATTTTTCCCATTGGCGAAAATTTATATTTTCCTCGTTTAACATGGGAGTCCTGTTTTGAAACCTTCGCTTTATTTTAAAGATTGCCTGCGATACAGCTTGAAAAAGTTTGCGTCGAAGGAATCGCTTTTGCGTTGGTTCATTAAGCAGGCTGGCGACTTCTCTGTCGCCTTTGAATATCCGATGAAGCTTTCGGAAAAGCAGACCGTTCTGTTCCTTCTTCCGGAAGATACGGAATCCGTAAACGCCTATCTGCCGTTCTTGCAAAAGCTCTATCGCATTCAAAAGCACGGTGTACTGCTCCTTGTGAACAGCAAGCTGGAAAATCTATTGCAGACGAACCAGATAAAGCAGGAAGTGCTTTATTACTCGACCTTGGGCTGTCGATACGGAGAACAGGAATTCCAAAAGATCGAAGAAGTTTTGAAGGCGCGCCAGATTACAGCGACCTTCGACTTGCAAGACCAGACGCTTTTCCAGATGCTCTATCTCTGCAAGACCTGCGGTGCAACATACCGATTCGGTTTCGACTGTGAAAGCCTTTACCCTCTGCTCAATTTGAGCCTTGTTTCGGAAGGCGAGGTTTCCAAACGCATCGAAGCTCTGACGGCGATCTTTGAAGGGGCTGTGAAATGACCGATGCTCTCAAGCAAAAAATCGGATTTGCAGACCTGCACCTCCACACGAACCTTTCCGACGGCTCGCTCACTCCGCTAGAAGTGGTCAAACTTTCCAAAAGAAAGGGTCTCCGCTGTATTTCAGTGACCGATCACGACACGCTCGCCTCTTACTCCGCGACAAAGCCTTATGCCGACGAACTCGGAATTGAAATCATTCCAGGAATCGAAGTTTCTGCCGTGTGGCAAGGACGTGACGTTCACATTCTCGGCTATTTCTGCGACCCGACGAACCTCGCCATGAACATGGAACTGGAAGAAAGCGCGAAACAGCGAATTTCTCGCGCCAAGGCAATTCTCAAAAAACTTTCGTCGCTCGGCGTCAATTTGAGCTTTGAAAAGGTAATGACCTACTGCAAAGGTAAAGTCGTTGGACGTCCGCATATCGCCATGGCTTTGGTCGACGAAGAATACGTTTCGAATTTTGGCGAGGCATTTAACAAGTACCTCGCAGACGGAGCTCCAGCCTTTGTCGAAAAACGCGGTCTGAATCCGCAACAGACAATCCGTTTGATTGAAAATGCAGGTGGCATTGCGGTCCTCGCCCACCCATACAAGTCCAATGTCGATAACCTGATTCCAGACCTTGTCGAAGTAGGCCTCAAAGGGATTGAAACCTACTCGCCGGCACAAAAAGGCGCAGTCGGAAGGCGTTACCGAGAGATCGCCGAGCGTTACAGCTTGCTTGGCACGGGCGGTTCGGATTTTCACACCGAAAACAGCCCCTATGGCCCAAACTGCATGAAGATGCCATACACGGTCGTAGAAGAACTCCGCGAATGCCGTGAAAAGTTCCGCGCGGAATCCTTCTAAACCTCAAAAAGTTATTCGTAAATCAAACGCATGGCGTCGCAATAAAGCGTTGCGCCGACAGAGCCTTCGTACACATTTCCCAGCGCACTCGAAGCGACCACCACACGAATATGCGTCACATCAAAATCATCCGGGGAATCGGTTTCCACCAAATGATTGTCGATGCCTTCGGAATTTTTGAGCGAAGTTGCGAAAACGCTCGAATTATAAATCGGCGATGCGGAATTCGGTTTGCCATATTGCAACTTTAATCGGATCGTTTTGTAGCCAGAGCGTTCTGCGTCGGTAATCGAAACGACATCCGGGTCTTCGGTCGATTCGACGGTCGTGGCGCGGTACCAAGCACTGGCAACAAGAGTATTCACATCGCTGGATTTGCGGAATTGGTTTTTGCCATTGTTCTCGGTTGCGGTACGATTTTCAAGCAAAAGATACAAGTCGCAGGAATCGCCTAATCCTTTATATTGAACATCGAATTCCACATATTGGGGGCGTCCGTAGAAAGGTCTTCCAAAGTCGATAAGCTCATTTCCGTCGTCGTAACCAGTCATCGCAAAGGTGGTCACATTCTTCGGGTTAAAGTAGGCGATCAGCATATTGCCAGCGGCAAAGCGTCCGATGCCTAGGATTTTAGCGGACTTGGATTCCATTTTAATGACGGTTTCGTTTTCCGCACTCGTGGTGAGCGTTTTGGTGGAAGCCAGCGCGCTGTTGTTTCCGTTATCCCAATATTCGATGTCATTGCGATTTCCGAATGCGTCATCTGTCCACGTATTGAAATCGCTGTTCGGGTATTGATAGCCCGCTTGAATCGTATAAGTTTTAGAATCGCCTGCCGAGTTTGAAACGGTAACCGTTTTCTTTTTGGCGAAGTCATAAGCGGAGCCTTCTTCCAAATCCCTTGTCGAAGCGCCATCCGAAAGCGAAAGCGATTGCACCGTCAGCTTACGCAGATCCAAATCCTCCGTATAAGTCATATTAAAGAAGATCGTTCCGGCAGACTGGTCGATGATGCCAGAAACTTTTCCGGAACCGATCGACATAGCCGTAATCTGAGGAGCCGAAGTGGATACGGTTACAAACACGGTCCAAATGACGGTTGAACCGTCTTCTGCGGTCACAATGATTTCTGCTGAGCCGTCGGAAAGATCCAGATAATCTGTCATGGGACTTGTCTTTTTTGCGCCGTCGGAATAGGTCGCGCTGAAATAAACCTTTTCCAATTGGATTGCCTGGGCCGCGGGGATTTTTACATCGATGGTTTTTGCTGCAGTGGAAATGGAAACTTGCGATGTAAAATCATCCGTGGTAAAACTCAAAATGACCGCCGCTGAAGACTTTGGATAGTCCGCAGAAATCGTCCACGTTTCAAAGCTTGCGTCTTCCGCGGTAATGGTGAACGTTTGTTCGGTACGCAAATCCAGCGCCGTCGTTTGCAAGTTATGCGAAGCCGTTTTTGAAATTTCCAGAGTTACGGTTACGGACGAAAGAGCGCTTGCCGTCGCGAGGTGCAGTACCACGGTCTTTTTAGAAGTATCCACGGTAGCTGCCGAAATTTCCTTTTCTGCAGAAATCGAAAGGAGTTCCTTGTCGCTAGAAACGGTTTCATCTTCCGCGGCAATCGAAAGAAGAACGGTCCACGTCCTTACAGTGCCATCTTCCGCAGTCACCGTAAAAGCCTGAGAAGCGTCCCAAGTTTTAACGGAATCCGGATTCGGCGAAATCGAAGCACCTGCCGGAATGCGGAAGGAATCAAGAACCGCATCGGTCACAAGCGATCCGTAAACGAGTTTAACAGAAATGGTATCACCGGAGCGATTGACCTTAAACTGATCTTGAAAGGCCATCTGCAAATCCGTCGCAGAACTTTGTGTCGTGTAAGCGATCACCGTCCACGTTTTTTCGGTGCCATCTTCTGCGGTCACGGTAAACGACTGAGCCTTGGACCAATCCGTCACGGAACTTGGTGCAGGAGAAAGGCTCGATTTGCGGAAAATAATCGCCGTATCCAGTTTGACTTTCGAAAGATCGGTTCCCTGCGGAAATTCTACAAGAATGGAATCTCCCGAAACTTGCACACCCAAAGCATCCGCAAATTCAAGCGAAAGCGAAACATCCGAATTCAAGTTCGCCGAACTCGAACTATAAACCTCTTCCGCAGAAGAACTCGAATATCCTTCTTCAGCACTCGAACTGGGTTCTGCGACAACGTCCGGAATGGAAAATTCAATCTGCCAAATCGCGGGTTTACCGCTTTCCGAAAGAATCACGATGTACACCAAATGGCTCGAAGGTATCCGAATTTTACTGCCTTCTTTTAACTCCTTTTCCACATAGGAAACTTCTCTCGCAAGCGAATCCAACTCCGCCGAATCGGTTGGAAACGATTTGAATTTGGAATCAACCAGATGAAGACTCGCAAAATGACTCATATCGATATCCGAAATCGTCACCGAATCCCAAGTGTCCATCGAATCGGGAACATCGATTGTTGTCACCACAATCTTGTGTTCCGAAGCGTAAATCGATGGTTTGCCCGCTTCTTCTTCAAAATGAATTTCTTTCAGCACATGATAATCCGATGAGCCAAAGGTATCCATGTCCGCAGAGCAAGCTGCGAAAATCAAGGCGAAAAAAAGAAATACAAAAGTGCGCAATAAATTCATCATTCGTAAATCAGCTTCCAATTTTCCAAAGTGAGGGTTGAGCCTTCGCCACCGCGATATTCAATCGCCGGATCGTTCATAACAGTTGTTCCACCGGCGACAACATGCGCATAAGCGGAAGAAGCAAAAACAACGCGGATCGAGGCAACGTCTTCTCTGCCCGTGCCGAGAGTCAAATCCGAAGTTCCTACGTACCCTGCGGAAAGAACTGCATCCGGGTCTGCTCCATAAGAAAGTTCCGTTGTGGATGTCCCTTCTGCGGAAGCATCCAACGTGAATGCGCCGATTGCAACCGCCTTCGAATCCTTGCTGACCAAGATAACATAAGCAAGCGCTTTTTGAGGATAGCTTGAATTCGAATTCGCAACGTGAACGTAAGAATAAGTCAGTTCAAATGCAGAGGGACGTGCTGTAAATTCACGTCCAAACGTCATCTGCGAAGAGATGTCCGAAAGGTCTGTCGAAGGCGTTCCGCTTGTATAATTCACGTCGTAGATATTCATCGCATTTTGGCCCGCATAAGTACCGGCAAAGTAGATGCCCGTTGCGAGCTTCTTCGCGCCCAAGATACCTGCCCATGCACAAGAAACGATTTCCGACGAAAGCGAAATGGATTCGCCGTTTTCGACTAAATTCGCTGTTGCCGTAAAGGTGTAATTCGCCACGACCTGTACAGAGCCTTCCGTCGCCATGGCATCGCTCGTCGTTGCAAAGAAAGCATCTTCCCGTTTTGTAAAATCAGAGCCTAGAACTTGTACCCCGGCGATTACACGATAAGCCGTCCAAAGAGAATCCGCAGAAAGCAAGTTCAATGTTTTCGCCGTGCGAAGATCCAATACAGAATCCATTCCCACAAACCGCACTTGAGAAAGTGCGTTCCCCAGCGACGAAGAATATGGGACGTTAATCAGAATTTTGTCGCCGTTTACTGTCACCGCATTTTTAAGCGTATCTCCATTCACAATCGGCTGCAAATCTGCAAGGGTCAGTTGAGCCGTCTCGCTCGAACTCGATTGCCACGAGCTTGACGAAGAGCTGTCTTTGCGAGCACACGAAGAGGACAAAACCGTCTCGCTCGAACTCGATTGCTGCGAGCTTGACGAAGAGCTGTCTTTGTGAGAACTCGAAGAGGACAAAACCGTCTCGCTCGAACTCGATTGCCGCGAGCTTGACGAAGAGCTGTCTTTGCGAGCACTCGAAGAGGATAAAGCCATCTCGCTCGAACTGGATTGACTCGCTTCGCTCGCAATGGCATTCGAAGAAGAACTCGCAATGACACTCGGGGAATCCCACGAGACCAGCCAAACAACCACAATGCGATTCTTTTTATCCAATACGATAATCGAAAATTCCGAGGTATCCACCGTCGAAATCACCGTACCCGAAACAAGTTCCTTCCCCAATTCTGGGTCATAAAGATCATCATCTGCGGCCAAGTAAAGTTTTGCATCGCCAAGAGCTTCCACCGAATCGATGACAATGGAATCCAGCCATTTTTTCAAAGGAGAGATAGAAATCGTATGGGAATCTTCATCCTTCGATTCTACGGTCCAACCGGAAAGCTCAAGCGTCCCAAGATTTGGAGCCATCGTCTTCGGTCCCGTCGAATCCTCTTCGCAAGCAACCAACATCAAGACGAGGCAAGCAAGAATCCAAATGCAAAAATTCTTCATCCAAGCATCCTCTTAGAAGAATGTGACCAAAGAAAAATTCAGCGCCAAAAGATTAATCGTAAAGTTCACAATGTTGTAAGTAAATTCGCTTCGCGTTTCCCCGTTTTCTTCGATTTCCATAACGGTGGAGCTCAGTCCTAAAAGACCGACCGAAGTTTCGAACGCCATGTTGCGGAGCACCATAATGCTTAAGCCTGGATTGATGCCGAATTCAAAAGTCCAGCCGCGGATTCGTGTTTTGGAAAGATCTTCTCCGTCATCTGCTTGCGAAATTCCATAGGCATATTCCACCGAAACCGATGTTTCATTGAAGAAGTATAGATTCTTGGAATCAAAGACTTTCAGATAATTCTTCAGTAATGGCTGAATGAAGAAAGCATTCTTCACATACTGCCGATGTTCGGCAATGTCCGCTAGATCTTTTAAAATCGAATAGTCAATATCAAGTTTCGTGCGGGAATACCCAGCACGAGCTCCTACCGCCATCGCATTCTTAACAAAGTAACCGCCAAAGACCTTGGCTGTAAAAGTGTAACCTTCTGCTTCGTACACATCGCCAATCAGAATGTTCAGCGTTTCTTCATCAGTATTGCCTTGCAGTAAAAAGAGCGTTGCACCCGCAAAAATATTTTTGCGATAAATAGCTTCATCTGTTTCGACCGAGAAAAGATCTCCGAGAATCCCGCCGCCCTTCTCCGTTTCTGTTGCAAAAATGGAATGAGCACAAACTAAACAGAAGATGATCGCATACTTCAAAAATTGCATGCGTCAAAGATAGAAATTTTAACCTGCACACTACAAACAAGTTTCGTTCTTTGAAAAAACAAAGAAAGCACAGGCAAACGCTTGTGCTTTCTTTGTTGAACTTCGTACAAATTAGCCGAGGATGACTTCGACCTTATGAGTACCCTTAGTGAAAATCGGAGCGACGTTGGAATCGATTTCCTGACCGTCGACGATCATCTGAGCCACGCCCTTAGAAACGTGCTTCGGGTTCTTCACGGAGATTTCGTACGTTGCACCGCGGAACTTACGGACAGCGTCAAAGCCATTCCACTTCGTCGGAATGCACGGATCCACAACGAGACCGTTGTAGCTTGCACGGATACCGAGAATGTACTGCGTTGCAGCCTGGTAAGTCCAGGTAGAGGTTCCGGAGAGCCATGCATTACGGCCCATACCGAACTGCTTGTGTTCGTCACCGAGAATGTTCTGCGGATAGCAGTACGGTTCGGATTCGAAGACATCGAGGATATCGTTCTTCGCAGCCGGGTTGATCTGGCAGTAGTAATTGTAAGCGTTATCGCCACGACCGAGAATCGTTTCGGCAATCATCACCCACGGGTTCGTGTGGAGGAAGATACCGCCGTTTTCCTTAGCTCCTGGAGGATAGGTAGAGATACCGCCGACAGACGGTTCGAAACCACGGTAGCCCGGAGTGGAGCTCTTCACACCGTACTTGGTATTGAGAAGCTTGTTCAGGCTGTCCATGCCCTGTTCAGCATGTGCGCCAGTCGCAATGCCACTGATCACCGGCCAAGACTGACCGTTGCAGTAGATCTTGCCGTACTTGGCCTTGTTCGTACCGTAAGCGTTGCCGTCCTTGTCGAACCAGCGGACCCACCACTTGCCGTCCCAAGCGCTTTCGTTGAAAGCCTTCTTCACATCTTCGTACCAGCCCTTGTACATTTCAACAGCCTTGGTATCGCCGAGATGTTCTTCGATGTCCATCATTTCAAGCAAAGCCTTCGCATAGAGGGCCGTGTTGAAGGTAGATTCTGCACCGAGCGGGAGGTTCATGCAGTCGTTCCAGTCCGCGAATCCAAGGAGCGGAAGGTTGTGCTTACCCAAGTGTTCTCGGGTGAACTTGAGAGCGCGCTTCAAGTGTTCAAGGATTGTGCCCTTTTCACGTTCTGCACGCTTCTTGCCCTTTTCGTAGAACGGAATTTCTTCGTCGAGAAGTTCCATCTTACCGGTTTCCTTGAGGTAGCTAGCCACCGTAAGAACGATCCAAAGATGGTCATCGCCGTACCAGTCTGCATAAAGGTGATTGCCCTGTGCGTCGACGGCATTTGCCTTTTCGCGAGAGTCGCCTTCATTTGCTTCGCTACCGGTGTCTTCTTCGAGAGCGAGCGGGGCGTACTGATGCATAGCGTTACCTTCCGGACGCTGCACGGAAATCAAATTCTTGGTGAGGACAAGAGCTTCTTCCGGCATGTGGCTCATCACGCCCATCAAGTCCTGCGTGGAGTCACGGTAGCCGATACCGCGGCTTGTACCATAACCGAGCTGATAGAGCGACAGGTAGCGGCTCCAGTTCTTGGTGGTGTGGCACTGACGCGGGTTGTGCACGTTGACCATCGTGTTGAAGGAAGCGTCCGGAGTCTTGACCTGGATGGTTTCGAGATACTTGTCCCAGAATGCGGCGAGTTCGGCGAAAGCCTTGTCGACGTTCTTCAAATCGCGATACTTCTTGATAGCCTTGTTAGCCACCTTGAGGCTCTGTTCCTGACCGAGCTGGGTGCAGGTGCGGAAGGTCTTCTTCGCACCGATCTTGCCGGCGTGGATCATGAGAGCGGCGATATTGTCGCCACGGTCGCATTCGCTATTGGAGAGTTCCTTGTTATCCAAGGAAAGCGGGTGCTGCCAAGAACCCATTTCGTTGCAACCGAGGAAAACGCGACGGTCTCCATCGAAGCTAGAAATCTTGCAGTCTGCCGTCACATAGTTCACGGCGTAGTCGCGCTTCATGTAAGCGTACTGTTCGAGAACGAGGTGACCATCCTTTTCCGGATGAGCCTTGAGGGTCATGGTCTGCGGAACCCAGTCAGCATTCGTGAGCTGCTTTTCAGCTTCAAAGTGGCTGAATTCATAAACCGGGATCACGTCCACTTCCTTAGCGCCGCCCGCGATATTTGTAATCTGGATATCCTGGAGGAGAGTATTGGACTTGGTCGGAACGAAAATCGTCACCTGGACGCGGAGACCAAATGCTTCAGCGATCCAACGACTATAAGAAAGACCGATGTGGCATTCCCACTTGTCGAGCTTCTGGAGAGTCGGAACGTAGAACGGGGAGAAGAACTTGTAGCTCTTGCCGTCCTTGACGCGGATATAAACAGTGCTTGCCTTGAAGTCGGCATTCGGCATCTGGGCAATGTACTTCGTGATACGATTCAAAGCCGGGTCACCCTTACAGACGAGGGTTCCGCCAGTCGTATCGACGATACCGCCGAAATCAAGCGTACCAACGTAGTTGCACCACTTAATCGGGGTTGCCGGGGTGGTGAGCACGTATTCTTTATTAGCGTCATCGAAATAGCCGTACTTTTTGGAGGCTTTTGCCTTCACAGCCGGCTTCTTTTTCGTTGCTGTCATTTTATCTCCGTGGATGGTGAATGAAATAAATCAGTTGTTCTTGTTGAAATCACGAGAACCGAAATTGATGTAGAAGTATCCGCCGAGCTTCTTGCTCTTTTGCGGGTCGCGCAGAATCGAGATTGCAGCACGGGTGTACTTGAGTTCTACCATGATGTGGTCGCGGCTCATGCAGTTGAGGAACGGTCCTTCCGGGTAAAGGGTCGGACGCGGTTCTTCGTCTATCATCTTCTGCAGACGAGAGATTTCTTCCAAAAGCTTCTTTTCGTGAACTTCGAGAACGCGGATCGTGTCAATCGGATCGACCGCGTAAAGGAACGCGTAACCCAGCGTACGCGGATCATCGTTGAATCCGGTCAGGTGACGCAAAACTTCTTTCTTTAAGAGTTCCGAGCCTTTGTCAAGAATACGGTAGACGGTGCGTTCCGGACGGTTGCCGTCACGTTCCGCATGGCCTTCGATCGAGCCGTTCTTTTCAAGACGCGTCAAACGATTGTAAATCGTGGACGTACTGATTTTAGCCCAGCGATCGAGTTCGCGGTTCTTGATTTCCGTCATAATATCGTAGCCACTGCGTTCCTGTTCTTTAATCAGGCCGAGCAAGACAAGGTCGTAACGATTCATTTTTATTTCTCCATATTCCAATTTAGAATAATAATGGATGAAAGTACAAATCTTTTTTTTAAAACTTTCAGATAAAGGCTTAAACTTTCATCGAGCGGTGAGCAGCACGCATCTTGCTCATCGGGGCAAAGCTCATCACCGGGAATTCCACAAGCAAGAACAAGGCAAGGGAAATCACCGGGAAAGCAATCGCCATCCAGATCGGAATGCAGGAATGGTAAAAATAGCCATTCAACCCGCCAAGAAGAACCGTCGAAATCACCGACGGCAAAAAGGCTTTGCAAAAGCTCGAAACGAGAGAACCGGAAACAGGCGTTCCCTTCTTGAGTTCCGCACCCGTATCTAAAGACACAGCAAGCATATCCGCCAAAGCGAATACAACAAAAGAAACGCCCACAAAGAACGGAATCGCAACCACAGCGGAAATCGAAATCCAGAAGAAGCTCGCAAGCAAAACGGGCAAAAGCGCCTTAAAGCTTGCCACACGCACCACAAAGAAAAGGATCATGCTCAGCAACAAAAAGCCGAGGAAAACATAGGCCACCGTTTCTTCCACTTCGTTCAGCGCAAGGGCGAGGGCAGAAATAAAGAGCGTCGAAAAAAGGAATGAAAGCGCATTGCGGATTTTGCCGAGCCAAAGGCGCATCACAAAAAGAACCACAAAAAGCGCACCGACCGCGATCAAGAACGGATAATCCGCTTCGGCCACGCCCTTGTCTGTCCAAGAAGCGATCGTCTGAGCCAAAGACTCCCCTGCTCCGAGGATATAGGCGAAAGTAGAACTAAAATCCCTTGCAAAGATTACATACAAAACGGCAAAGATCACTAAAAAAATCAGTCGAAAGCGGAGAAGGCTTTCGCCCAAGATTTGAACCGGCGATGCTTTTTTTCTTAAATCCATGCGTATTACCTCGAAATGACAAGCTTCTGTTTTTTGCGGAACATCTTTGCCGCAGCCCCGTCTGTAGCAGGGACCTTGGATACGACGATATAATGGTAAAGACCGTTGGCAAGCTTACGTCCGTAGAAGTCTCGACCGTCCCAAGTGGTAACGCCCGAAACCGCGTGGGCAATGCGCTGAACCAAACGACCGTTCTGATTGTAAATGAAAATCGTGACATCGGCGGAACGCCCCACGGCGAGATCCTTGAAGTAGAAGGTCGTTCCCTTCTTTTTCATCGGGTTCGGAGCCGTAAAGACGTTAGCAAGGCCTTCCGAAAGTCCATCGGTAATATTCAGTCTCAAATAACGAGAGCTTTCATTGCCGACGATGTCCATCGCAGAAACACGGAACGTGTAAAGTCCCGGCGGATACTTGCTTTCGGCAAAGGTCATGCGGGCCACAGCCTTTTTGCTCGACTGTTCCGAATACGGCCACGGATGAAACGGCGATGTCGAAACGGTTTCGCCGATGACTTCAAACAAAATGCCCTCGTCCGCTTCTTCACGGAAGTCAATCGCGGTCGAATCTTCGATCGTCACCTGCAAACAGGCCGGAGAAGCGATCGTCACCATTTCGCCTTCAGCAAAAGAAGTTCCCGAAGCCGGAGAGAGACAGCTCTGAATGGAAATCGAAGGAGCGGTCGTATCATTTGCAATAATAGAATCTGCATAAGCGGAAGTTCCCGAAATCACAATATCCGAAACCAGAGCGTGTCCAATGCTCGATGTAGAATTCGAATTTGCCCAAATGCGAATTTCCGCCGCCGTATCGCCAAAAGAAATCTTGCGTGGAGTGATAAAGTTGAGTGAAAATTTTCCATCCTTGACTTCGGCATCTTCGCTAAAAATCATGGAACCGTCGTAAAGTACAGAAACCGAATCACGATCCGAAGGCGACTGACTCAACATCTTTTCGTAGCTCTGCTCCAAAATGGAAAAGTGGATTTTTCCATCCGAAATTCCGGAAACGGTTCCAGAAAGAGTCATGCTGTCCAAAGCGCGAATCGTATCCACCTGCTGATCGAGTTTGATCTTCAGTTGAGCATTCGGCATCGGCACGACCGGTTCGCCAAAAAGGGCGTAACGGGCATTATTGTAACGCTGGCTTTCCGGCTTTATGGAAGTCTGGATAGTCAAACCCTTGGCAAGCGCATAGGCCCTGCCTAAAGTTCCACCCGTCGGGAAAAAGGCATTTGTCATGACAGACTTGGCAAAGACACGGTTATAGCTACCGTAAGTTTCACGGGTCGCGCCAATCGATGCGATTGCTCCGCGTTTGGAAGCCTGGATAAAGGTTTCGGAAAGCGAGGTTTCATTACCCATGTCAAAGCGACCAACCGTACAGGAGAAAGATCCGAGAATCGTATAACGGGATTCATTAGCCAGGCTTGAAATATACGATGGTTTCATTAATCCTTCAAAAGCCCAGTCCGAAATCGAACCGTGTCCAAAATAAATGGTAAAAAGCGAACCCTGATTGATGCGACTGATTAAATCGCTTGCCGCTTCCGGCTTTTGGCCTGCAGCATCCGAATTGTAATTCAACAGATAAATCTTGTGAATGTCGAGATGATAACCTTCTTCTGTCGAAGCATTCAAAAGGGTGCGGGAAAGATCTTCCGCCGGTGACGTATGATCAATGCCGTCCACCATAGAACCCGTCCAGGCATCGTCTGCCGTCACGACAATCGAGTTGCGCCATAAAGAATTGTCAGCAGAAGAGGTTTGTTCATGCTCTTGGATCTTTTCATTATAAGCGTTGAAATCCGCTACGTTCGAAAGCGGAAGACGTCCAATGTAAAGGTCTAAATCATAAGCTCCGCGCAAAACTCTTTCGCCCGAATCCAGCGCAGCAAAGAAGTCTTCGACAACCGCATCTTCCTTCTCAAAAGGCGGCATCCAGTTCGTCTTAAATCCGGAATGCATTCCTCGGTAGTCAAAGTTTCCGTTGCCGGCAAGAACTGCATAGGTCAAATTTGGGCAAACACTTCGTGCGTAAGCCAAATAATTACGAATGGCCACCGGATCCATGGAACCACCTGAATAAGCGCGGTAAATGTCTTCCACGAGAACCACGGTCGTGTTGTAGCTTCGGAAAGCCTTTCCTTCCGAACGGAATTTTGCAAGTTCCACCGCCGGAATCTGGAACGCTTCCGGGGCAATAATTACGTATTCGGTCTTCGAAGAAATGCGAGAAATGTCGCTGAGCGTTCCCGAAATATGAGCTGGCACGCCTTCGATCTTTGCCGGAGAACGGAAATTCTTTGTGCTGTACACCAGGTAACGTGTATCGACACCCGCAGAAAGGCTGTCATAGAAGTAGCCGTTCTTCACTTGCAAAATTCCAACCGGTTCAAAGTCCTGGAACTTCATCACTTGCACATTCGAAGACGTCGAAAGCGGAATGCGAATGCGTCCGTTTCGCTTTCCCGGTAAAATCCATTCAGCAGAATCATTTTCTAATGCAGGGTTCCAGGAATACGCAACAGAAAAGCCGTCGAAACGATCATAGACAGAACCGTTCGGCAAAAGGGTCATCGAGTAAGAATTCCCCGAGGACTTCAGAGCGACATCTTCAATTACAAAGTTCCCCATCGGGAGTCTTGCATATTCCGAATAATCCTTCCCATTTACCGTAAAAGTGAATTTAGGCATGATGGACATCGTAAAGCTATGCGGAACATAGGAGACCGTCACGAGCTTAGTGCCGCTTGGGTTCAAATGCGGAAGGCTCGAAGTTCTAGAATTTGCAAAAGTTGAAGAAGAGATTTGAACTGTTTCTGTCGGCGCATTCCAAATCCAGAACCATTCCTTGCCCGAAGCCTCTTCCCAAGAACCGTTGTAGCCAAAATAGGTGTCGCGCAAAAGAGCGTCCTTTTCAACGCGTAGATAACGCAAAACATCCACATCCGAGCCAGAAGTCGGCGACGAGAGCGTTGAAACGCGAGACCCTGTACCGCTCGACGTATAACCGAGCTGGAAATACTGATAGAAGCTGTACGGCGAAGAGGAGTAGTAATACTGCATCTTCGAAGACGCCGTCGAATCTTCCAAATCAAAGCGCTTCCACATGGAAGTTCCGTAGCCGACGAAGAAAATCGTATCGCCTTCGTTAAAGGTTCCATCCTTGTCACGAATATCCAGCGGAATTTCGAAGAGACGGTTCGGAACGGTTTCCGCCGAGCTCCAGATGACATCGGTCATTGTATCCTGAGGAGCGCCATACATGCGAAGCTTTTTCACGGGAATTCCTTCGCAGTCCGAAGCACGAGCCATTTCCTTACATGCGTTGTAGAACTGTTTGTAGGTAACCGCATAAAGTCCGTCTTCTGCCGTCGTGCCATTATCCTTATCGCCAACGAGAATTCGGGCAAGCCATGTCATGTTCGCAAGATCGGAAGACGCCGCCTTGCGAAGAACGCGGGCCGTATTTGTCGAAGTAGCAAAGGAAGCGGCTCCCTTCGGATTCAAAACCTGGGTGAGCAGACGTTTGCCCGGATGTTTATTCTGCGGTGTTCCCGCAAAAGAAACGCTTACCTTAAAATTTTTGCGGATCGAAACAGAAGAGCCCGCAACCTGGAGCAGTGGCACCCAAATGTCCACTACCCAGACTCCATCGCGGAGTTTCGGGCTAGAAACTTCCACGCTTCCATTCTTTAATGAATCCGCGTTGCACCAAGTCTTTCCAAATGGAACGCGGATCGAGTCCTTCACCGAAACCGAAGGCTTGACGTTCGCAGGAATCGCCACACGATAGCTACGGTAAGGCATTCCGGAACCTTCCTTGTAAAAGGCGTTCTCGGGCAGCAAATGGAAATCGCCCTCTTCGCAGGCAACCGGCGTCGTTTCCGCAATGTAATCGTGAAAGACAAAACGCGACTTGGAATCTTCTACGGTTTCAAACGACCACAGAAGCGACGCAAATAAAGCGATGAAGAGAGCGGTCAAACGCACCAGTTATCTTCCTCCGACAAGAATAGAATCGACCTTGATCGTCGGCTGCCCCACGGTCACCGGGACTGAACCCGAAGATGCACCACAGACTCCCGCCGCAATCGAAAGATCGCTTCCCACCATGGAAATGCCACGCAAAACCTGATCGCCCTTTCCAATGAGCGTTGCTCCGCGCACCGGACGTCCGATTTTACCATGGTCAATTTCATAACCTTCTTCGACAGCAAAATTAAATTCACCCGTCGCCGGATTCACAGAACCGCCTGCCATTTTAGCGGCGTAAAGTCCATGTTCCACGCTGTGGATCATGTCATCAAAAGAATCCTTGCCCGGAGCGATAAAGGAATTTCGCATACGGCTCACCGGAGCGTACTTGTAAGACTCACGACGCGCACTTCCTGTACGAGCGCAGCCCACTTCCATAGCCCCGACCATATCGGACATATAATTTTTTAAGACACCGTTTTCAATCAGAACGGTACGTTCCGTCTTCATGCCTTCGTCGTCCACAGCTACACTTCCCCACGATCCGGGAATTGTGCCGTCATCGATTGCAGTCAAGCACGGCTGAGCCACGACCTGTCCAAGCTTTCCACAGAACGGGCTTGCCTTGTGACGGATAGCTTCGGTTTCAAGCGGATGTCCCACAGCTTCATGGAAGATCACGCCGCCAAAGCCCGGCCCCATCACGACCGGCATGATACCGCCCGAAATGTGCCCGGCATCCAGCATGCGAAGCGAACGTTCCGCAGCCATCTTCGCAAGTTCCGGCGCATTGAATTTTTCAAGCGCTTCATAACCCGCAAGCGCACCCGGCGCTTCGCGCGAAACGATCTTTTCAGAACCCGTGCCTGCTGTCACGTTAATGCCTAAGCGCGTATGGCAACGGTAATCGCTCACATTGACGCCACCCGAACTGATGATGTTCACATGGGAACATGAATCGGTAATGCTTGCCACGACCTGGCAAATGCGATTGGAAACCTTTCGTGCACTATCGTCCGCCGCATGCAAAAAATCCAACTTGTAACCGTTGCCGAGAACACGCGGATCCATAAAATTCGGATAATTTACACCGAACTTGCAAGGTGTCGGAACGTACTTCACAAGACCCGAGCTGGAACCGTTACGTCCAAAAGCCAAGGTCTTCACCATATTCAAAAGCGCGTCTTTGCTTTCATCGCTCGTGTAAGCGTACAGCACTTCCGTACCGTACAACAGGCGCACGCCGATTCCAAACTCCGTACCAGCCGAAGCGGTTTCGATTTTCTGATCCTTGAGAGCAAGCGTTGAAGAACGCGTTTCTTCCTCAAAGATTTCCACGTAATCTGCGCCATAACTTTTGCCGGCTTCGAGAATGGATTCTGCGATGTCCTGATTCATTTACACAATTTTCCTTACCGGGATATTTGCCTTGCTCATCTCATCCTTGATCTGAGCTACGGTATAATCTCCGAAATGTACCATGCTTGCGACAAGAGCGGCATCGGCGGAAGTCTTCGCAAAAAGATCCGCAATGTGGCAAGGCTTTCCTGCACCACCCGAAGCGATCACCGGAATGCCCACAGCCTTTGCAACTTTATCTGTAATTTCCAATTCGTAACCATCACGGACACCATCGGTATCCATCGCGTTCAAACAGATTTCGCCAGCGCCTAGGGATTCCGCCTTCTTCGCCCATTCGACTGCATCAAGACCCGACGCTGCACGACCGCCCTTGATGTAGATCTCGTAGCCGGAAGGAATCTTTTCCGAAACGCCCACACGCTTCGCGTCCATGCCGAGCACCACGCACTGGTTACCAAAAGCCTTGGCGCCCTGTTCAATGATTTCAGGATGCAAAACGGCAAGGCTATTCACGCTCACCTTTTCCGCACCCGCGAGAAGCACCTGATGCATGTCGTCCAACGAACGGATTCCACCGCCGACCGAGAACGGGATAAAGACATTCTTTGCAATGTCCTTCACCATTTCAAGATCACACGGACGATTTTCCGCACTGGCCGTGATGTCATAAAAAACGAGTTCGTCCACGCCTTCGGCACTGTACTTCGCACCGAGTTCCACGGGATCGCCCACATCGATATTGCCCTTGAACTTGACGCCCTTTGTCACCTTGCGGTTGCGGACATCCAAGCAAATGATCAATCGTTTGGTCAGCATTATTTTCCGCTCCAGGTGCTAAAGTTTTTTAAAACGCGAAGTCCCACGTCACCGCTCTTTTCCAAATGGAACTGCGTAGCGACCAGGTTTTCCTTGCAGACAGCCGAAGTGAAGGTCTGCGAACCGTAAGTCGTTTTTGAGAGAGCGTTTTCTTCGCGAATTTTCGCCGGATGGAAGGAATGAACAAAGTAAAAATCACTGTTGTTCGGAATTCCTTCAAACAAAGGATGCAACTTCAAGAGTTCCACCTGGTTCCAGCCCATGTGCGGAATCTTGATGCCAGCTTCATTCTGAAAACGAACTGCCTTACCATCGATCAAACCGAGCGTATCTACGCCGCCATTTTCTTCACTCGAATTCAGAATAATCTGGCAGCCGATGCAAATGCCGAGGACGGGACGTTTTCTGTTCACGACTTCGACAATCGCCTTTCCAATGCCCGTTTTTTCCAAAGTTTCCATCGCCGAACGAGCAGCGCCCACACCCGGAAAAACAAGGCGGTCTGCTTCAGCGATTTCAGAAGGATCGCGGGAAGCCTTCACATTCGCACCGATATGCTCAAAAGCATTCAGCACCGAAGTCAGGTTGCCTGCGTTATAATCTACGACGATAAAGCGTTCCATAAGGAGCCTTTGCGATTAGAGGAGTCCGTCAAAGAAGTTGTTACCCTTGTCATCCACGAGGATGAATGCCGGGAAGTCCTTGATTGTAATCTTGCGAATCGCTTCCATGCCGAGTTCCGGGAAGGCAACGATTTCGTTCGAAAGAATATTCTGTTCTGCAAGGATCGCAGCCGGACCGCCGATCGAGCCGAGGAAGAAACCACCGTACTTCTTGCAAGCGTCCGTCACATCCTGAGAACGGTTACCCTTAGCCACCATAATCAAGGAAGCGCCCTTGCTCTGGAAGCGCATAACGTACGGATCCATACGGCCAGCGGTCGTCGGACCGAAGCTCCCGGTTGGCATGCCATCCGGAGTCTTTGCTGGACCCGCATAGTAAATCGGATGATTCGAAGCAACTTCGATTACCTTCTTTTCGATATCGGAAAGTTCTTCGCCGCGTTCCTGTTTGTCGAAGATCTCTGCAATCTTCGCATGAGCCATGTCACGAGCCACAATCATCGTTCCCTTCAGATTCAAACGGGTCTTGACCGGGTACTTGGAAAGATCGGCGAGCACGTCCTTCATCGGACGGTCGAGGTCGATTTCGACAGCCGGTGCAAGGTTCACCACGTTGCCCTCTGGGATGTAGTTTTCCGGATGGTGTTCCATCTTTTCGAGCCAAAGGCCATTTGCATCGATCTTCGCCTTGATGTTGCGGTCCGCCGAACAAGAAACACCGATCGAAACCGGGCAGCTTGCCGCATGACGCGGGCAACGAATCACGCGCACATCGTGCACAAAGTATTTACCGCCGAACTGAGCACCGATGCCCGTATTCTGGCACATGTGCATCACCTTTTCTTCCATTTCGATATCGCGGAAGATACGACCGCCTTCACTACCGGAAGTTGGAAGATCATCGTAATAACCACAGCTAGCGAGCTTCACCGTGTGCGTGTTCATTTCGGCAGAAGTACCGCCGATGACAATCGCCAAATGGTACGGAGGGCATGCTGCGGTACCCAATGTCTTGATTTTTTCGTTGATAAATTTTTCCAAGGACTTCGGGTTGAGGAGTGCCTTGGTCATCGGCCAGTAATAAGTCTTGTTAGCCGAACCGCCACCCTTGGCCACAAAGAGGAACTTCATTTCATCGCCTTCTTCGGCGTGAATATCGATCTGAGCCGGAAGGTTGCAGCCGGTATTCTTTTCTTCGTACATCGAAAGCGGAGCGATCTGACTGTAACGAAGATTTCGGGTTGTATAAGCGTTGTAAACACCTTCGGAAATCGCTTCCATGTCATCGCAGTCCGTCCAAACCTGCTGGCCCTTGTGAGCAACGCAGATAGCGGTACCCGTATCCTGGCAGAACGGGAGTATTCCCTTTGCAGCAACACAAGCGTTCTTGAGCATGGTCATGGCAACGAATTTATCGTTGTCGCTTGCTTCTGGGTCTTGGAGGATCTTGGCAACCTTGGCCGTATGTGCAGGACGGAGGCAGAATTCCACCTCTTCGAAAGCTGCCTGCGCGATTTTCGTCAGAGCTTCCTTCGAAACTTTCAAAATCTTTTTGCCTTCGAACTCGGTAACGGAAACGCCTTCCTTACCTAGATTCACGTATTCGGTGGTATCTGCGCCGTGTTGAACGGTTGCTTCGTATTTAAATGCCATAGAAACCTCTAATTGGGAAAATAGATGCATATAGAAGATAGAATTTTCATGCATTTCGGAAAAATCTTTTACCACATTCCAAAGAGAAGAGTTATTTTTCAAACGGAATAGGCAGGAGCACTGCCCCGACTTTATCCAAAGAAAAGAGGAAAACAATGAATCTTAAGAAAACTCTCCTGGCTGCAGTGATGCTCTCCGCATTCGCTTTTGCTGCAGAAACCGCTACTGACCAAAAAACCGCTGAACCGGCTAAAACCGAAGCAGCCGCTCCGACCGCAGAACAAAAGGCCGCTGAACCGGCTAAGACCGAAGCAACCGCTCCGACCGCAGAACAGAAGGCCGCTGAACCGGCTAAGACCGAAGCAGCCGCTCCGGCTGCCGCAGACACAGCAAAGGCTGCGGAAACAGCTGCCCCGGCCGCAACAGACACAACTGCAAAGACTGAAGCCGCTCCGGCTGACACAGCTAAGGCAGATTCCGCTGCCGCTGTCGCCGCTGCTCCGGCTGCAGACACGACCGCCGCAGCTGCTCCGGCTGATACCGCCAAGGCAGATACCGCAGAAGTTCTCGAAGCTAAGGCCGCTCCGGCAGACACCACGAAGGCAGATTCCACTGTCGCAGCGGCTCCTGTTGCAGACACGACCGCTGCAGCTGCTCCGGCTGATACCGCCAAAGCAGAACAGAAAGCCGAAAGCAACTCGGAACCGCGCACCGCTGGTCAGACCATTATGGAAAACCCGCTTGAATTCATCGTCGTGAGCGCTGCCTTCATCGCAAGCGTTCTCGTGATTATCTTCACGGGCAAGGACTAATCGTTAAACTTTCCAAAGTTAAAGATTATCAAAAAGCGTATGACACCCGTCATATGCTTTTTTGCTTTTTTGCTTTTTTGCTTTTTTGTATAAACCGAAAACCACCAGCTGGGCTGGTGGTTCTAAAGAAGCCTTCTGGCGGTCATGAAAAAATCCTTTGACGATTATTGAAATGCGGTCTGCCAACTGCGTAACAATAATCACAAAGGATTTAAAATGAATGATAGAAATAAATCGACAGCACATACCACATGGAATTGCAAGTACCACATCGTGTTTGCACCAAAGTTCCGAAGGGAGATACTCTACAACCAGAAACGGGAAATCGTAGGGAAAATTCTAAGGAAACTTTGTGAATGGAAGGATGTGGAGATTTTTCCACTGTCATTGCAAGGGAGCAGCCGAAGCAAAAAATCCCGAGCGGACGCCCGGGATTTTTTTTAGATCTAAAGAAGCTGCGAACTACTGAGCGTTCACCACGCAGATTGCGGTCACCGAAGTCGTCACCGTGTACTTCTTGCCAGCTGCGCAACCGCTCGGGCTAAAGTAGGCAAAGCCGCTCAAGGCGTCATCCGAATCCCAATAAACCTGAAGGTTCATGTAATCCGAGCTCACACGCGGTTTGCAACCCACCGTACAATTTGCAGGGGCTCCAGCCGGAATTTGGACCGTTGTCGCGGTCTGAGCCGGAATGAACAAGGAATCCGGAAGAGTCGGAAGCACCGTTTCCCCATAGTGATCTGCATCATTGATGCTACCCAACTGCAAAACCAGGTCCACCGATTCCGGATCCACCACGGCAACCGGATCGCAGCTGAATGTCACCACAGACTTATCCGCATTCGAAACGGCAACCTTCGCCGTCACGTTTTGCTTGTGCATCGAAGAGGTTGCAACCATCGAACCACTTGTGCCCGAGCTAACGACATCGCCATAGCTCGAAGTCCAAGTGTAGCCGGTAATCTCCGATTCGGAAGTCGCATCCACCGTCCATGTAATCGTCTCGCCCGCTTTTGCAGTCGAAGTATTCGGCACGCAAGAATTTACCGTAATAGGAATTCCCTGCACCTGAATCGAATCGCAAGCAATTTCGTTTCCATCGACACTCAAATAGGTGGCATAAGAGCCAGCCTCTTCGTAGCGAATGTTCACCGTCTGCATGCCGTTGCCCTGAATCGTTGCCGAAGAAACGCCTTCAAAAACCCAAACAAACGGAGCGAGAATCTGTTCATAAAGGTCGCCCGAAGAGCGATAGAACTTCCAAGTAGCGAGTTCTCCTTTATTAATTGTTGCCGCTTCCGGCCCACAAGAACCGTTCACCACCTTCTGCGCTTCATTCAACTGTTCTTCGCTGCTCTGCGTTTCCGATGCAGCAGAAGACGTAGCCGTAGAAGCACTCGAAAGAGCCGTAGATCCACTCGATCCGCCTGTCGAGGTTGACGAAGAACCCGTCGAAGCCGATGAAGCTTCTAAAGCCGAAGAATATTCCGGGTCGTTTGATCCCGAACCGGAATCACTTCCACAACCCGCTAAACCAAAAAGAAGCGCAGATGCACCAATCCAAGGCAAAAATTGTAAACAACCGGTCAATTTCATAGCCCCAAATATATACTCTATCCCCTAGCATTTGCATGTAATATTTTTAATACGAATGTTCAGCGCCCTATGAAAAGAGTTATTTTAGGGCGGGATTGTATTTGGATTTAAAAAAGGAGCCTTTGTGCCTGTTTTTGCGTTTATACTGCTTTTTTCTGCCGCTCTTTTTGCCGTAGAGCAAGAACAACCGACCCCCTATGACCTGATTCGTCCGATTTGGCCGATGAAATGGGATACATCCGCAACAGATGACGGCGGTACGGTGGAAAGCTTTAGCCAATACGTTCCGAATAAAACAAAGCACAATCCAGTCCCTGCAGTCGGCTCTGTTCCGCAGGACTTTGTCCCAAACGGCATCATTCCGGACTCCTTGAACCAGGCTTACCGTGACGCCCAGAACGTCCGTATCGGTCGTATCCGTATCAACCAGGCGGGCTACCTTCCGGAAGATACTGAAAAGCAGTTCTACTATGTGTCGGACGGCAAATGCTCCGAAACATACTCGGTCGTCGATCTGGAAGGTAACGTTGTCGCCGAAGGAGGCGCCTTCACTAGCACCGGCAAAACGACCTCTTCTTCTTGGACAATTATCGCTGGAACAAATGCCGCAACAAACAACCAAAAGCGTTATTCCGTGGCAGAAGACGGTCCTTCGGGAACTGTCTGCATCGGTAACCTTGCCCAAATGGCGGGCCTTTCAACCGATACCCGTTACCGCGTAAAAGTTTTAAACCAATACTCCTCCACTTTTATTATCAGCGATAAAGTTTACTCGATGGTCCGCGATGCGACCCTCAAGTTCTACGGCATTAACCGTTCCGGCAATTCGGAATCCTGGTTCCACGACGCAAGCCATACAAAGGATGGCGGCGGTTCTTTTGTAAGCGGCGATGCCGCTGTGACAGGTTTTACTCCACAAGAAGGCGCTCTGCAGGGCGGCTGGTACGACTGCGGTGACCATTTGAAGGAATCCCAGACTCAAGCCTACGCCTTTATGGTGCTTGCTGTGATGGCGGCTTCGAACCCGGACCGCGATGAAGATAATTACGCTTACAATATGGGCGAAACAGTCAATACCGATGGCATTCCGGATATTCTCCGCGAAGCGAAACACGGTGCCGACTTCTTCATGCGCTCTTATGTCTTTGCAAACGGCGTCATCGACAACATGGTCGTTTCTGTCGGTAACTTCGGTGCGGACCACGGCTGGTGGGGTCGCCCAGAAAACCAGGACGCTCTCCCGACAACTCTTACGGGTCGTGGAGGCCCACATGAACGCGACTTGCGCTTAGGCGAACTCGGTTCGAACATTTCCGGTCAGATTGCTGCAGGCCTTGCCATTCTCGGTAAGGATTATCAGGATTACGACAAGCCTTTTGCCGATAGCTGCTTGATGGTTGCAAAGAAAATGTATGACTTCGCCAAGAACCTGAAGCTCAAGGAAAAAGGCCTTGGCCCGGGAACTTATGACGACGGAAAGCCTTATGTTTACAACACGGTCGCGGACGGTTGGTCTAGCGCCGCTTATAACGGCAACAACGAATCCCACGACGACTTGGCCATTGCCGCAATCGCACTCCATTATGCGACCTACGAAGATACGAAGGTCATGGATTATTTGAACGATGCGGTCGAAGACAAGACGATCGGTGTAGAACAGGAAGCTTCCGTCGGCTTCTTCAACGGTGGTTGGATGGCCTGGAACCGCGACGGTATGCGCAAGTCGAGCAAGAACACGAGCTGGGCAAACGCTTACACCTACACGCTATACGGCTTCTACAAGATGCTCCTCAAAGACGAAGCTACCGGTCTCAAGTACGGCATCGACAACACGACCCGTTTGAAGTACGCCGAAAACGTCGCCTTGATTTTGGGAACCAATATCAGCTATCTCGGCGGTTCAGGTTCCGAAAGTGTGACAATCCCGACCTTGAACGGTGCAACACCGGTCTCTTATGGCGACCTCTGGTACAACATGCAGACCGACCAGACCTGGATTTACAACCGTTACCAGGCAGGCAATATTTTTGAAGTTCTCGCCTATTCCGATGTGACCAAGGATCTCGAAGGCGTAAAGCTCCCCCAGAAAGGCGTTCAGAGTTGGAAATCCGCCGAGATGAAAAAGCTCGGTATCAACCAGCTGAACTACATGCTCGGCGTGAACCCGTGGGATGTATCCTTCCTCCTCGGCGTCGGCGATAAGAACGACGCTCACCCGCACCACCGTGCATCGAATCCAGAAGGGAAGAACATGCCGGGTGCAAATTACAAGTATAATCCTCCGACCGGCGCTCTCTTCGGCGGTGTCACTCCGAGTGTTTCGGACGGTAACGCTTGGGCACCAAGCACCATGAGCTGGGAAGATTATCACCTTTCGGAAACCTGTATTGATGCTACCGCTATGTTCGTCGCATCTTGCGCAGTCGCTGTGAAGGAAGAAGACCGCACCAAGGCTCCTGAACAAGTGAATGTGGAAATCCGCTACGTCGGCTATGATTCCGCCATTGTGAAGATAGCTCAAGACCAGCGCGGTCCGACGATGATCCTTTACAGCACAAGCGAAACCGGTCCGTTCAACCAGATGTTCAAGGATACGGTGAACGCGGTGAGCCATGAAGTTCACATGACGGGCCTCGCCAACGGTACGACGTACTACTTCAAGGTGATTGCAATCAACGCTCGCAGTGAAGCCTATACCACCAAGTGGCTTGTCGACAGCACGAGCACGCCGTTCTCGTTCACGACTCTCGTGAGCCCGCCGGCTGACGCCAACATTCAGAACATCAAGGTTTGTAACCTCTCCGCCGACAGCGCAGAACTTATGTGGTACACGCCGAATGGCCAGTATGAATCCAAGGTTTATTGGGATACGCTTTTGACTTCTTACGACCAGATGACCTGCCCAACATCCCCGACCGGAACCTGTGACTTCGAAGCAAACGCAGACGTTTCGGGTATTCCGACCAGCTTCCATTATGTGAAGTTCGGCGGTTTGAAGGAACAGACGACTTACTACTACTGCGTCCAGAGCAACACCTCGATCCGCTGCACAGACGATGAAGGCATGCCGCTCAAGTTTACGACCCCGGTGACATCTTACGATTTCGAAGTCCGTACATACCAGTATGAATTCGGCGGTCTTGACTTCTTGAACATCAACATTTACAATAATGAAGATCGTCAGTTCGATAGCTTGACTTTACGCCTTTATGTGACAGCAAAGCCGGAACAGATCGAAGCTCTAGCCGGAGAAAACAACCAACCGGGTTCTTGCCCGCTTTTGCTCGACTTGGATATTTGCCAAGCTTATGACGAAGCAGGCTTTAACAAGCCGTGCGAAACCGACCGCGAAATCCGCGACCTTCTTCGCGGCGCCCTTCCGGTGAAGCTTGAAGATACTTACAACTCCGCAACGGGAACCTACGACTGGTACATTCCTATCCCGCTCGGATCGACGACCATCAAGTCTTCTTCCCGTATGCGTATGGACTTAGGCTTCTCCAGGGGTCTTTACCAGAACGGCAAGTGCGATCCGCTCCGTACCGCTCCTGAAAAACGCATGTCCGCGACATCGGGCGACTGGACCTGGGCTCCGCATAAACGCGATATCGACGGAGCCGATTATGCCGGTATGCCGGTCTGGGGCAAGGATGATGGCGACCAGGACGAAGCTCCGGTGAACCCGTATGTGGTCGTTTACCGCAAGGACGAATTCGTGGTCGGTTTCAGCCCATCTTATTCGGAAATGGCAACGAAGCGCGCAAATTACGAAATTTCTGTCGCCTTCAACGAACCGTTCAACGTTTCAAATGGCTCTTACATCCAGATTGACTCTACCACGAGCACCATGCACCTGACGGGCAACGCTACCATTTCGGAAAACGGTTATGTGACCGCCATCTGGGTAAACGGTGTCGCCCTTTCCAAGGATCAGCTTTCGAACGCAGCCGTGTACAACTATGCAACCGGTCGCTTTGACTTGAACATTCCGGTCAAGATGAGCATCGGTACGAACAAAATTGACGTGACGATTTTCGCAGGTCCGGATCCGGATTGCGCCGAATGTCTTGAAAACGGTGGTTGCGCATTTGTAAACCGTACTTACTATGTGCAGTTCAGCAAGGGTGACCGTACCGCAGGCAAGATCCAGCTTCTCCGCGAAGATGGAACTTCTGTGTCGAGCCCGGTGACGGACGATCCGATGAAGTTCAAGGTCTTTGTCAGCGATAAGGACAATGCGCCGAACGAATCGATCCATGTGATGTTCCACAATTCCCGTACCGGCGATTCCACTGAAGTAACCTTGAAACGTAAGAATGAAACTCTCGGCTACTTCGAAAGCGAATGGCTCTCTGCTGTGAACTCGGCAGACGCAAGCCTCCCGAACGTTTCGCTCCTCGGCGGCGATACGGTAACGGTCGTCTACATTGACGTAGAAGATCCGGAAGACTCGACGGCTCAGGCATTCTTCGCCGATCCAACGACTCCGATCCCGCAGAAGGCAATTCTCACGGATGCAGATTGCGATGCAACGGCAGACGCAATGACCATTACCTTCAGCGGTAGCCAGTTTGATGGATCTTCGATCAAGCTCGACAGCGTCCGCCTTTCTCTTGATTCCACAAGCACGACCGCCGCAACGGAAATTCTCGTGACGCCCTCGGAAAAGGTCATCGGTGCAACGGCGAACTTCTCGCTTGCAGGCCTCGGTATTCCGAAGAGTGCGGCTCCGGCAGGTAAGGCTACGATTTACATGACAGAAGACGGAGTTGTGAAGTCATCGGAAAAGACGATTACCGATGGCATCGCTCCGAACCTCATAAGCGTCGCCATTCTTGAAAACGAAAATCACGAAAATGTCCAGGATACGCTCCGTATCGCATTCTCGGAACGCATTACCATGAGCACATCGTCTTGGCCGCTCGCCATTTACGACAGCGAAGGTGCAGAAATTGACCAGAGCACGATCAAGGTAATCAGCGCCAAGTCTTCCGACAACGGCAAAATCTGGGAATACGTGGTCGAAGGCAATACCGAAGGCAACTTCATCAAGCAGGGTTACAAGGCCGTGATTAAGGCTGGTTTCTCGGTTGTCGACTTGGCGACGAATGCCCTCTCCGATTGTAACGGGGCCGTCACGATTATTGAATCTGTACGCCCGGTTCCTGTGAAGTATGCAAATATCATCGACAACGAAGGCGATGGTCAGCCGGATGAAATCTATATCGAATTCACGAAGCTTCTCCGTGAAAAGGATATGCTCGACACGATTGACGTGTACTGGGGCAAGCCGGAAGTCTATATGGCATTCCCAATGCCGAGCTCCGGTTGGGCTCTCGACACCGTTTACGGTGAAAAGGTTGCCAAGTACATTACGAAGATCGACTCTGCAAACGGAACCTGGATCAAGGGTTCTGAAAAGAAGATCTGCTCGAGCTATAAGGATGTGGTGATTTACGACAAATTTGACACAACCTTCACAACCGAAGGCGCGATTGAAAAAATTGACACCATATCTCACCTGTCGCAGATTTGCGAAAGCTACGTGACCACTCAGGATTCGACGTTTGTCCCGGCAATCGATACGATCGGTATCGACTCGGTCCAGAGTACCATAACGGCAATCCGACTCGCGATTACCGGTGATACGTTCAATAAGAAGACCTACGGAAACCGCAACGGCAACGGTATGATCCTGCCGCGCCAGGGTTCGCTCGGAGGCTTCTTCGACGACAATACGGCAACCCTTTACGACAAGTGTCCGCCGATTATCTTGAGCGCAACGATTTCGAAGCCGACAGAATCCTTCTACATTCTCCGTGTGAACCTCTCAGAACCGATGAATGTCAATTCCGCTGCTACGGGCACCAATTACCTGCAGAAGCGCCGTGACGAAAGTCTCTACTGGTTCACCAATACAGGCAAGCTCACAAATACGGGTACGACTTGGACGTTCTCTTACGCAGACGAAGGTTCTGAAAACGAAGTCCATGTCGGTGACTACATCCGTCTCCCGATCGGTACGGAATACTCCATTGCAAGCGATGGTTCATCGAACTTCCCAGGCAAAGAAAACCCGTGGATCCTTGTGCAGGGCGACATCGAAGAAATCTCCTTCAAGGTTCACATGCTCGCGGGCGTGACCTCGGTCCCGGCAGAAAACGACCTCTATGCAGGCAATCTCCCGAAGCGCGACGAAAGCTTCCGCCTTTCCTACTTGGTGGACGACAAGGAAACGCTCATCGCTTCAGGTAAGAATAAGTTGCATGAACTTATCCCGGTGACTTACGACACCTTGACATACATCCACGGCGGCCCGACCTTTGATATCGATGTCGAAATTCCGCTGCTCTTGCAGCTCGATTCCCTTGGCGAAGAAGCCTGGAAGGCAACCTTCAAGATGTCCGCAGATATCTACAGCAACACGGGTAGCCTTGTCGCGCAGACTACCTACTCGTTCACGCTTTCGGATATCGCAAAAACCGCCATGAGTACCGACGGTGTAATCAAGCTCCGCCTCGAATGGGTCACGCATGATGGAATTGCTCCGTTCTCGGAAGCTGGCCGCCACATCGGCACAGGCGCTTACATTTCGAACTTCTCCTTCAAGGCAAACGAAGTCGCTGTGGGCAACACCGCAAACGGCAAGTACAAGAAGGGACAGACGAAAAAGCAGTCTGCAAGCAAAACGAAGACCTTCGGTTTCCGCCGCGTCAAGGGCAAATAGCCTCTTCGTTTCCGAATCCTTACAATTCCAAGGAAACCGAGTCATTCGGTTTCCTTTTTGTTTTTGAAAACACTTCGGGAACAGATTCTCCTACCCCACTTTGGAAATTCATTTTTTGGGGATTCTAAAAAAGGTATTTTTGGAATAGGTGTGTTGGTAATTTGAAGGTTTGGGTTTTTAAAAAGGAGTCCCCAATGGTACGCCTCATTTTTCTGCTTTTAACGTTTGCCGCGCTTTTGTTTGCGGACGATCGCATTCCCAATATCGACTTTACCTGTGACACGTGCAGCCGTCGTTATCTCGACAGTTTGAACGTTTACGACCGCCCCGTAATCCGTGTAAACCAGATCGGTTTCCGTCCCTCGGATAATCACAAGTTCGCCTTTGTCGCAGAACCGACAGCGATGACGTTCAAGGTAGTGGACGCTTCGAGCGGAACATCTGCATGGGAAGGCAACCTGACACCGCTAGGAACTTGGACAAAGCCCGGCATTTGGGTCAATGGAGCATTCTCCTCTATCCATACGGTTTATGAATTTGGCGATACCACTTCTTCGGGAACAGAAAATCTCTACAGTGCTGATTTTTCGGGCTTGAGTGCACCAGGAACCTACTTTATCGTTGTCGGCCAAGACACCTCTTTTAACTTTATCATCAACGAATACATTTTCAACGCGGTCTTTGAAACGACCTTGAAGTTCTTTGGAATTCAACGTTGCGGCAATACAAATTCACATCTTCACGGAGCTTGCCATACAAAAGACGGTTCCGCGATCGGTTTCGATTTGAGCGGCGGTTGGCATGACTGCGGAGACCATTTCAAGGTGAGCCAGACCCTCGGTTATGCAGCCTTCGTGCTTTCGATTGCATATAATGTATATTCCGAACGTGCGGAAGACCGTTTTGGCGCTTCTTATGCGGACACGGTGACGACGGACGGCATTCCGGACATTCTTTGGGAAGCGAAGATCGGTGTGGACTGGATCTACAAGATGTATAAAGCTTCGAAGGCCGACGGTTTGATTGAACAGGGAGACATGTATCATTCCGTTGCTGTCAGTTCTGCTGACCATCAGTTCTGGGATGTGCCTGAGCATCAAGATGCCCAGAGCCCCGCCAAAGGCGGCGCTCCGCGACCTGTCGCGGCCGGGATCGGTACGAACGCGGCGGGCATGTTTGCCGCTGCGATGGCCTTCTTTGCCGTTGGCTGGGAAATGTATGAAGACGACAACTATTCGGATTCTTTGATTGCAGCCGCCGCCGATATTTACAAGAATATCATTGCAAAATACGCTCCGGACGGCAAGAATACCGATAATCTCGAAGGTTTTTATACCGGCGGTGGTCCGCTTTATGACGACGCAGCGGCCGCTGCCCTCGCCCTTTGGTATGCCACGAAGGACACCACTTACGCATACGACCTTTACAAAAATCCGGCGATTAACAACAACGCAAGCAATTACAAATACAACCTTCCATATTTCCGCGGTGGTTACATGGGCCACACGAGCGGCTTCTATCCGGGCGGTTGGATGACGGACTATGAAAACATCCACGCCTATGTGCTTTTTGCTTTCGATAAGCTCATTCTTCCGACAGTGGCCAAGGCCCAAAGCTACGGCATTTCTTCCGAAGAACGCGACACTCTTTTGACTCGCATCATTGCGACCATGACCCGCTTGACCGACGACGGAACACAGGGCGATTCCACCGTCAGCACAAACCCCTACGGATCCTTTACCATTGTGCCTCCGTACAACCTGGTTTGGACTTCGAGCGACTGGGGCTTTAACCGTTACAACATGGGTGCCGCAAACGCCGTATTCATGCTCTACGACATGACTGGCGATGAACAGTATTTGAACGTTGCACTCGATAACTTCTATTACAACATGGGCGCAAATCCATGGGGTCTTTCCTTCATCATGGGCACAGGAACCCGTAATGAAAACCACCCGCATAACCGCGCCGCAAACCCGGACGGCTATAATGCAGGCGGCATGCCATATGAATACACCTGCCCGAAGGGCGCTCTCATGGGCGGCTCCGCTCCGGAAAAAACTTTGAAGGACGACTGGAACGACTACACCGCCACTGAAACCTGCATCGACTTCTCAGCCCAGTTCGTGATTCCTGGCCTGAGCCTCTCCAAAAAAGTTCCGGAAGATGTCGACGGGCCGATCTTCTCGAATATTGCGGGAACAGCCATCACGGATACATCTGCCGTCATCAGCTGGAATACAGACGAACGAGCGATCGTGACCGTTTACTACGGAACCTCTACCGACGCAGCCAAGGTAGACTCCGTGACAGCAACAGCGGGCGTCGGAGGTTCGGTAACGATTACAGGCCTTACCGCAGGAACGACTTACTACTTCTACCTCGTCGGTCATGACGTAAAACAGAATTATACAACCGACGACAATCACGGTCTGTGGTATTCCTGGACGCAGACGACGACCTCGGTCAATATTTCGGGGGTGACGATTTGCCAGGTGACGAACAACAGCGCCCACATTTACTGGTGGACGGGAGACGTCGCCATGACGGGTCTTGTACAGTACGGCACCTCTTCCGCTGCGCTTTCGAATTCGACCATAGCGGATTCCGGCAAGGCGGTTCGCTTCCATGAAGCGATCCTCACCGATCTCGATCCGGGTCAAACCTATTACTTTGACGTGGTGTCCGGTGCGACGACCGAAAACAATTCCGGTTCGCACTACAGCTTTACCACATCTTCGGAAGCGACTTTTGTGGATTTCCGCGTTTACGTGAAGCCCGCAAAAAAGAATTCCTCTTGCACCGACTGGAAGAGCTGCAACACGTTCTTTGTGATCGTAACGAACAGCGATACGCTCCCCTACTCGGACGTGGAACTTCGTTTCTACTTGAACCAGAGCGTTTCTGCAACAGGCTGGGGACAGCTTGTAAAGGTCTCTTACGACGACACTTCGTCGATGTCGCTTGCCTATGGTGCAGCAGAGTTCGACGCGACAAGCGGAGGATACTACTTGCCGATTACCTTGAAAGGCACTATCGGCGTTTCGAGCAGCTTCCAGTTTGAAATGCAGTTTACAAATGCCACCTACGGAGATTTGGACGGATCCTGGTCGCTGCGCGCTCATACGGATTCCACGGATCCGGAATACTTTGCAGGAATTGACCTCACCAAGGGGCCTCTTTACACGGGATCGGAATCTTCTTTCCTCGAAGAAGTAAACGGCGTCACAGAAACCGCTTATACAAAGGATCCGTACGTAACGATCTTCTACCACGGCACGCACATCTACGGCTACCCGCCTGATTACGACGCCTCTTCGAGCGATCTTTCGATTTCCCGGACCATCACGCTCGATTTCGTGACCCCGTTTGAATCCCCGGCAACGTCCAAGGAAGATACGGTCAATACGGCAACGTACAGCGGAGAAAGCACCGTTTCTCCGTCGGGCTTCCTCGACGACTTCGAAGGCAACGGCGTTTCTTACTTCAGTTCAAATACGCAGTACGTGAACAAGTACGACGATTATATTTTCTCGATTTCCAAGAACCTCGCCTACGGCAACAACATGATTGATTGGGTCTCTTGGCACAATCACGGTGCAAACGCCAAGGGCAGTTACGATTGCGCCTGTAAGGTTGTCCGTTCAAATGTGGAATGGGACTCCATTGTGACTCCGCTCGAAAAGCGTTACCTTGTATTCAACAAGGATACCGCCAAGGCTTATATCGGCAAGCGCGCCCAGGTGATCGTGACTTTGCACGATTCTACCGGAGCGGTCATTACGGATGACGACATCACGATTTCACTCTCGGTCGAAAACGGTTCCGCGTTTTTCTACACCTCGGCGACAGCGGATATCTCAACGACGTCTCTAACTCTGGTGAACGGCACCGCGACCTTCTACGTCACCAGTGATACGCCTCTCGAAACGATTCTGTACGCAAGCTCGATTTCTTCGAGTTCCAAGTACAATTACACTTCCGCAAAGGCAGTCCTTTTGATTGAAGAACTTCCCCCTTGGCCGATCATCGACTATGCCAGGATGCTCGACTCGGACTGCGACAACATTCCGGATCAGTTGCAGATTCTCTTGACCGCTTCCTACCAGAGCGAACAGAGCTTTAGCTCCGTCTCCTTCGAATACCGCGGCGATACGATTACCGTTTCGAGTGCAGATACTCAGGATTCGCTGATCACGATTCACTTTACCCCAAAGGACTTTTCTGTGTATACGAACCCGGAAGGTTTCATCACCCTCAAAAGCAACATCAGCGGCGAAACGAAAACGCACACCGATTACTACCAGGACGGCATTTCTCCCGCGCTTCTTTCGCTTTCCGTTTTAGAACGTTTGGATACCGCCACGGTGGACCGAGTCTACCTCCAGTTCTCGGAACCGATTTCTGCACCAGGTCTCGCGTGGCCGCTCGCCCTGTTTGACGCAAGCGGGAATCCGTTAGACATCACCCCAAGCGTTACAAGTTCCAAACTTTACAACGAATCCTTGAACGTTTGGGAATACACGATTTCCTTTGATGCAAATGGCAACTCTCTCATCACCGAAGGCATGAAGGGTCAGCTGCTCGCCTCTGCATCGATTACAGACAAATCGGGCAATGGCATTTCGACAATCTGCTCGCAGCCGATTCTCACGTTCACGCTGAAGATTATGCCTATCCCGCTCAAGTACGCAAGCATTACTGACAGCGACGGCGATGGCCTCGCCGACCAGGTCTTTGCCGAATTCACACAGGAAGTGGACAGCCGTCATGCGCCGGACAGCGTCTCGGTGATCTTCGGCAGTGCCGTTCCGGAAACACTCTGGACGAACACCTTTAGCTGGAATTCCGAAAGAACCGCAGCGACGATCAAGCTCGACCCTGCATTTAAGCTCGGCAACACGAACGGCAACTACTCGGGGATTTCTTCGAAGGGAGGCGATATCGTCGGCGCAGGCCTCTTGACCCAGCACAAGGGTAACGGCGCAAACTACGAAAGCGATTCCACTCTCGCCGAAGACAAGACAGGTCCTGTAATTGTCGCCGGAACGATTAACGAAGCGGGTTCCTTTGTTTCGCTCCTTGTCGAAGCGAGTGAACCGCTTGTCGTCAGAGACTCGACTTTGGACTTGATCCAGCGTGAACGCAGCGGTCCGGTAAACGTCCGCGCCTACCGTTGGACTCTTGGCTCGAACACGTTCAACATGCTTTACGAGCAGAGCTCGGAAACCGCAGTCCAGGAAGGCGACCGTATTCGCTTCACACCGCAAGACGGAAGCCTCTTCCTCGACAAGAACGGCAACCAGCCGTCGCTTGAAAATCCTTGGGCAACCGTTGTAGGTTCGGGCAATCCGCAGATTACGTTCGATGTCCACCCGGCACATCCGATTTCCGACATTTCTTCGTCCATGTCCGAAACCTGTACCGAAGCAAAGGAACCGTTCCGCCTGATCGTTTTGAACCAGGAAACGCGCAAATGGGATATTTACAAAAAGGATCAACTCGTGGAAAGCGTCGATACCAACGCCTACCAATTTGACGGAATGCTTTATGTCATCGATATGGGTATTCCGCGCGGCACAAGCTTCGGTGAAGATCCGGCATGGAAATCGATCCTTCTCAGTGTCGATATGCCGTTCTACACGAACCTTGGAACCTTTGTAAACCGTTATGACCGCGACTTCAACCTGACGCCGACATATCTGTCGAGCGATAACCAGGTCGTGATGCGCTTGCAGTGGCTCTCGAACTGCACCAAGGGACTTTCCTCGGAAAACGGACGCGCCATCGGTACAGGCGCATATATTTCGAAAATCGATATCGGAGCGAAGTTCATTCCGAATACCGAACTGGACGACGAAACGGTCAAGCGCTTCTCGTCGAAGGATAGCTACACCAAGACGCAAACTTTCGGCATCCGTCGCATCCAATAATTTTCTTTTTCTACTAAATTTAAAGTACGTCGTTTCTGGCGTACTTTCTTAAATTATTTCGGTAGGGAATTTTTCAAAAATGGAAGCATTTAAATTCAGCATTCACTTTTTGCATGGGTTTATCGCCCTTCTGACTTGCATTGTTTTGCTTCCCATGATTCTTTCGACGACTCTTTCGAATACGTTTGCAAAGCATCTTCAAAGAAATCTGATTTACCTGCTGATTCTAAACATTTTATGGAATGTTCTTGCGTTTATTGAACAGCTCCCCCGCGTTTATATTTCCGATGAAATCCGCTATACGATCTACATTCTAGGCGTCCTTTGCTGGGTACAGTACGGTTATGCGATTTTCCGTGTTGTTTACGGAATGGCGGGTGAAAATCTGAGACCGATTTGGCGGAAGGTCCGCATATTTCTCAACATCTGGAATTTCATCGGCGTAATTTTTTGCCTTATTACTGGCTTTGCGGGTAAATTTTACACCGGTATCGTGTCGACGTGGTACGGCTTTACAGCCGCAAACTCGGTTCTTGCAAACATCGCCATTTTAATTTTCTTGATTATTCCGGTATTCTTTTCTGCAATTATTTCTTATCAGCAGATGCATACCACCCATGCGGAAAAGATTTTCCGTTCTATTTTCGTTTCGCAGATGTCTGCAATCATTGCAGGCTTTATCATGGACGCGATTCTTCCGGCCTTGGGACTTTTTATCTACGGCGAAAGCGCTTCCATTTTCCTTTTTATCATCACCCTCTTCCTGTACCGAGCCAACACAATTCTTGCCCGAACAGGCATCGACATGCCGAAGTCCTTGAAGCATGTGATTCAGGAACTCGATGAAGGCATTCTCATTTTGAATTCCAAAGGAAAGATTGAACTTTCAAACCGTGCGGCTTGCAAGCTTTTTGGCGTCGGTGAAAAAGCGCTTCTGCAAAAATCGATTACCCAATTCATTCCGGACATCACTGTGCTCGGACCGATGAACAACATCCCGATTTACCTCAAGAACAATTCCGTTTCAGCGACAATCACGATTACCCCGCTCACCTCGAATGGAATCCTCTATGGCTACAAGGCGCTTCTGCGAGACCTTCGCAAGAACAACGACATGCAGCAGAGGTTCTCCCGCTTGCAGGCAGAATTCAACGACGAACGCGATTCCATCCGACTGCGCATTGTGAACCTGCAACAGCTCTACCAGCAGCAACAGATTTTCTTGAATTCCCTCTTGAACAATCTTCCGTCGCGCCTCTGGGCTAAAAATTTGAAAGGCGCTTACACCCAGCAGAACAACAAGGACATCGCCGTCCGCGGAAACATCAAAAGCCATATCGAAGACCCGATTTTTACCCCACAAGAAGCCCAGGCGATGGAAAGCCCCGGCAAGACTGTTGTGCAAAACGAAACAACCATCGACGAAAACGGCAAGAAGCATTGGGAAAAGCATACCGTGGTTCCTTTGTACGACGAAGCCTTCCGCATCAAAGGCGTTTTGGGCCTGATCGAAGATACGACTGATTTCCACGCTCTCGAAGAAGAACGTAACCAGCTCCGAGAAAACCTCGTTAAGGCTTCTACCTTCGAAGACATGAGCAATGTCGCCGGCGGTCTCGCCCACGACTTCAACAACTTGCTCGCCGGCATCATCGGCTACCGCGATCTCGCCGAAGCGACTCTTCCTAAATCTGAAGATTGCGCCCGTACAAAAAAATACTTGGGCAATATGCAAAAGTCTTTGACAAGCGCAACGGAACTCATCAAACGCACCTACGACCAGCTTAGGGAACGTCAGGACGACCAAAAGAACGTCGCCGTCAATTTCAACGTGGGACTTGTTTTCGACGAAGTGCGCAATGCGCTTTCCGCAACGCTTCCAGACAACATTCAAATTCTCAAGAATGCGACAGACGACATGATCGCCTTCGGCAACCAGACGGACTTCCACCGCATTATGCTGAACATGGGCAAGAACGCGATTTTCGCCATGAAGCAAGGCGGAACGCTCACCTATGGCTGTCACGAAGTCGAAGTCACCGAGCAGATTGTGACCCAGTTCTCTACGATTCCTGTCGGAAAGTATCTCTACGTTTCGGTCATGGATACCGGTGTAGGCATGGCACCCGATGTGGTCAAGCACATCTTTACCCCATATTTCACGACCCGAGCGCCGGGTCAGGGCATGGGAATTGGCCTTGCAGTCGCTATGCGACTCATAAAAGCAGCCGGTGCGTATTTGAATCTGGAAACAACAATCGGAAAAGGAACTAAATTTATCTTGTATTGGCCTATTGCTAAAAAAATGGGAGGAATTTCTTAATGCCTAAAGTACTTATCATCGACGACGAAAAAGATATTCGTTCCGTTCTGAAGGACATGCTCGGCATGTCTGGTTATGACGTGGATACCGCCGAAGACGGTCGCAAGGCAAAAGAACTTTACGACAAGACGGATTATGACGTAGTCATCACCGACATCATCATGCCGGAACAGGATGGTTTTGAAGTGATTTTGGACTACCGCAACAAGAATCAGCTCGACCGCATTATTGCAATCAGCGGCGGCGGACGTACTTCTTCGGAAGACTACCTGAACATCGCAAGTCACTTTGGTGTGTCTTCGATTTTCTCCAAGCCGCCTAACTACAAGGACCTGATTGCCAAGGTCGACGAAATCGTTGCATCTCACGCTTAAGGATTAGCAAACAGATGAACGTCCTGTTGGCAGACGCAGACAGGAGGGTGATAGACCATGTGACTTCCACGTGGTCCCTTTCTGATGTGTCTTTATTTACAGTTTTGAACTCGACAGCCCTTTTCAACACCATCGAAGAAAATCACATCGACTTTGCCTTTATCGATATTTCTTTGCTGTTGCATAAAGACGTCGATGTCATCAGTTTCTTAAAATCGCACAATCCTGATGCGGAGGTGATTCTTCTTTGTACGCAATCCACAGCGAAAGAAGCAGAAAAAGCCCTTTCCCATGGAGCGGCTTCGTATCTCGTCAAACCGGTCGAAGTCCGTACCTTAGAAGATGTCGCCAAAAAGTATTTGCAGGGCCTCGAACATTCGAGCAGCTACCGTGAACTGCAAGACCATTTGCTGGGTAACCTTCTCGGCGATACGCCCGAGATGCAAAAGATTCTCCGTCTGCTGAACAAGGTCGCTCCGACGACTAGTTCCGTGCTGATTACGGGCGAATCCGGTTCGGGTAAGGAATTTATCGCCCGCATCGTGCACCGTCTTTCGAAGCGCGCGAACGAACCGTTTGTCGCCGTGAACTGCAGCGCGATTCCGGAGAACCTGGTTGAAAGTGAACTCTTCGGCAGCAAAAAAGGATCCTTCACCGGTGCAACCGCCGACAAGAAAGGCCTTTTTGAAGAAGCGAACGGCGGCACCCTTTTCCTCGACGAAATCGGAGACCTTTCGCTCGCCACGCAGGTGAAGCTTCTCCGCTTTTTGCAGAGCCACGAAACCCGTCGCGTCGGCGAAACCGAAACACGTTACTTGGACGTCCGCATTATTGCGGCTACGAATGCGGATCTTTCGAAAGCGATGGCGAACAAGACCTTCCGCGAAGATCTTTACTACCGCCTGAACACGTTCCATTTGAACGTACCGCCACTCAGAGAACGCCGTTCGACGATTCCGAGCCTCGTCAAGTACTTTATTCTCCAGTTCGAAAAAGAGCAGAACAAGCTCATTCAAAAAATCGAGCCTGCCGCTCAGATGGCGCTTGCGACTTACAACTACCCGGGCAACGTCCGCGAACTCGAAAACATTATCGAACACGCGATCGTGCTTTCTGAAAACGGAACCATCCGTTTAGAAGACTTGCCCGAAGAACTAAGTTCGCAGCCTTTGCGCCAGAATAAAGAACTTTTGCCCGCTCCGAAAAAACACTCTCCTTCGAACGAAGAGCCTTTCGAATCCGTACAAAGTAATTCCGAAGTCAAAGCAATCGGTTACGGAAATCCGGAAGAAATCATCACCCTCGACGAACTGGAAAAGCGCCACATTCTGCACGCACTGGATGTATGCAAAGGCAACAAGACGGAAGTCGCAGAACGTTTAGGCATTAGCCGCGCCACGCTTTGGCGTAAGCTCAAAGATCACAAAATCGAAATTTGATTTTTATTTGACGCAACGAACCGAAAACCCAAAGGTTTTCGGTTTTGTCATATAGGAAAATCCCATCGATTTGGAACTCATGTACCAAACGTTTGCCTCTTCGCCTTCAGCACTTGCACTCCAGAAGAAAGCGATCTTGCTCAAATTTCCATAATTGCCATCATCAAAGCGATTTCCGGCAGGCATGGCGCTGAATTTGAGAGTATCGTTGCCGTTCGTTTCGCCCGACCAACCATAATCGGTTTTCAAAAGATAGGCGACGTTGAAGTCCGCACCGGCTGCGGTCCAAAGGCTTTCAAAATCTTCGTCCGTGGGCAAGCGATATCCCGCAGGGCAAGCCTGTATTGCCGCCTCCCAAGTATAAAGCCTTCCGTAAGCCATGCAGTTGTTTTCATCTTCTGCATAGCAGTAACTGTTAGGCACATTCAAATTCAGATTGTCGGCAAACCATTCGCGGTCGGCGATTTTTACCGTACGATACTTTTGCTTGTCGCGGGAATCCGTCACTTCCGACTTTTTCAATTTTGCGACCTTGGCCGTTTTTGCCTTGCCGGACTTCGACGTTTTTGCCGCTTCGGATGTGCAGAACAAAAGAAGAACCAAACAAAGGAGAACCTGGACGGATTTCATTCGACTACCCCACTTCAATCATGACAGCAGAAAGGGCGCTTTCCTTGCGTTTGCCAGAACCCGGAAAATCCATTCCCTGTCCACGTGCCCAGGCGATTTTCGCCTGCGGGAATTGTTCTTTGACTGTCGCCAAGGTTTCTTTCGCAAGGCTTTCCGGCGTAAATGCGCTGTAATTGGTGCTCGCGAGAAAGAACGCTCCCGGAGCAAGAAGTCCTGCGACTTCGGCGACCAGGGGCTGAAAATCTGTTTTCACCGAAAAGACCTTTCCCTTGTTCCGGGAAAAACTCGGCGGATCAAGAACAACGCCATCGAATTTAAAGCCTTTGCGCAGGCACCACGCCAAATATTCTCGACTGTCGCCTTTAAAGAATTCTCCCTTCAACGGTTCAAGGCCGTTCAACCGGTAATTCTCCCTGCCCTTTTCCAAAATTTTTCCGCTGATGTCCGCATTGACCGCACGGGTCGCTCCACCGATACGGGCGTGCACCGCAAAGCTGCAGGTGTAGCTAAAAAGGTTCAGCACTTCTTTTCCCCGGGCGCGGGCTTCTACATCCAAGCGTCCATCTCGCATGTCCAAAAAGAGGCCCGGATTGACCGTATCGAGAAGGTCTACGTGAAAACGGCAATTCCCTTCGCGGACAACCGTCGAAGAGTTCGTTTCGCTGCCGAGTTCTACATGCATTTCGGGCTTTTCCAAAGATTTACCCGACGGAGAAAGGCGGAACTTGGAGACAATAAATTTCGGAGCAAAAACCTTTTTGACCGCTTTCGCGATTTCATGCTCACGGGAAAGCAGTTCCGGGCCAAAATATTGAACTTGAAAACGATCTCCGTACTGGTCGATTGCAACGCCCGGAAATCCATCGTCCGAGCCATTGACAACGCGAAAAGCATCGGTCAATTCTAAAAGAGAAGAACGCTTGGAAAAAGCTTTTTCAAGAAGGCTTTGAAAATCGTTCACGGCTACTTTTCTTTGACCGAACTGGCGACCGGCGGATCGAGCTGCATCACCTGCTTCACGAATTCGTTAACTTCCTTGAACTCGCGATAGACAGAGGCAAAGCGAACATAGGCGACGGCATCGATCTTGCGAAGCTCTTCCATCACCAAATTGCCGATTTCATCGTAGCGCACTTCCTGGCTTTCACTTGTCATCAAAGCGTTCTCGACTCGAGTCACGATTTCTTCAATGAGGCGACGGCTCACGGGGCGCTTTTTACAAGCTGCATCGATACCGGAGATAAGCTTTTCCCGCTTGAACGGTTCATGACGGCCATCCCTTTTTGTAACGGTCAACGGGACAACTTCGACATATTCGTAAGTTGTAAAACGCCTTCCGCAGGCAAGGCATTCGCGGCGACGACGGATCGAAAGACCGCTGGAGCGACTATCGACAACTTTGTCTTCTGTATGGTGGCAATAAGGACAAATCATACGCAACGAATATAGTTTTTTCGCCAAACCTTTTCTAACTTTTCAAATGAAATTCCCTTCTGGAGAACATTATGGATATCCCGGAATCTACCAACTTTATTCAAGATATCATCGTTGACGATTTGAAGACCGGAAAACGCGATCACGTTTTGACCCGTTTCCCGCCGGAACCAAACGGTTATATTCACATTGGACACGCCAAAAGCATTTGCTTGAACTTCGGCACCGCGAAAAAGTTCTGTGGCAAGACAAACCTCCGTTTTGACGATACGAACCCGACAAAGGAAGACACCGAATACGTCGATTCCATTTACAACGACGTGCATTGGCTCGGTTTCAACTGGGAAGAACCGGTGCACTATGCTAGCGACTACTATGACCAGCTTTATGATTTTGCAGAACAGCTGATCCAGCTCGGCAAGGCTTACGTCGATGACCTGTCTCCGGAAGAAATGCGCGAATACCGCGGCAATGACGCAGGTAAGCCGTCGAAGCCGTCGCCGTACCGCGATCGAAGCATCGAAGAAAACCTGGACCTTTTCCGCCGCATGAAGGCGGGTGAATTTGCCGACGGCGCAAAGACGCTCCGAGCAAAGCTCGACCTCTCAAGCCCGAACATGAACATGCGTGACCCTGCGGTCTACCGCATTAAGCATGCGACGCACCACCGCACCGGCGACAAGTGGTGCATCTACCCGATGTACGACTTTGCCCACCCGCTTTCGGACTGGATTGAAGGGATTACGCACTCGATCTGCACTCTCGAATTCGAAGCACACCGTCCGCTGTACAACTGGTTCCTCGAAACCTTGAATTTGAAAAACCGTCCGCAGCAGATTGAGTTCGCCCGCTTGAACCTCTCCTACACGGTGATGAGCAAGCGCAAGCTTTTGGAACTCGTGAAGAGTGGCCGCGTGATGGGTTGGGACGACCCGCGCATGCCGACGGTCTGCGGTTTCCGCCGCCGTGGCTACACCCCGTCTTCAATCCGTGAATTCTGCGACCGCATCGGCATTTCCAAGGCAGACAGCATGGTCGACATCAACCTGCTCTACTTCTGCATCCGCGAAGAATTGAACAGAACCGCTAGCCGCGCCATGGCCGTTCTCGATCCTATCAAGGTTGTGATCGACAACTGGGAAGACGGCAAGGTCGAAGAAGTCGATGTCGAAAACAATCCGGAAGATCCGAATGCGGGTACCCGCAAGGTTCCGTTCGGCAAGGAACTCTTCATTGAACGCGACGACTTCATGGAAAATCCGCCGAAAAAGTACTTCCGACTCAAACCGGACGGCGAAGTCCGTCTCAAAGGCGCTTACTTCGTCAAATGCGTCAGCGTGGAAAAAGACGCCGATGGGAACGTGACGACCGTTCACTGCACATACGACCCGGCCACCAAGGGAGGCGACTCTCCGGACGGACGCAAGGTCAAGGGCACGATCCACTGGGTCAACGCTTCTACCGCAGTCGATGCAGAAGTGCGTCTTTTCGATAACCTCTTTACGCTGGAAAATACGGGAGACGTTCCGGACGGAGAAGATCCCCTGAACTACCTGAACCCGGATTCCATGATCGTGAAACAGGCGAAGCTTGAACCTTCCCTTGCGAAGGCAAATTTGAACGATCGATTCCAGTTTATGCGTCAGGGCTATTTCTGCCTGGATTCTCGCGATTCCAAGCCGGAACACCTCGTCTTCAACCGAACCGTGGGACTCAAAGATTCATGGGGTAAGGCTCAAGCGAAGTAACAAGTCCTGGTTACAACTGTATACAAGAATTGTTTGGTACAAAGACTCTTTTAATTCGATATTAGATAAATTAAGTAATACCAAACACTCCCCCTTTAACTCCTTCCAAGGCTCTCCTTTCCTTGGAGGGAGTTTTTTTTTACCACATTCCATCGAATTCAAATCCAAACCGCCACAAGTGCAAATCTTGAAAGCGTTCCGAGCGCAGTTCCAAGGAACTTTTGCCGTATAATTTCGTAGAAAAAGTCATTTGCGTTTCTAGGCGCACCACCAAAGGTTTTTTCTGAGGGCCGCGCAAAATACACAGCACCGTTGCACGCACCGCCTCTTCAATCGGAATCGAAAATCCCGGACGGATTTCATACAACGTTGTCTTCAAAGAATGCCGAGGAGTAAGTCTCCATTCCGCAAAAAGGCTGTCCTTTTTGAACAAAGAAATTCCACTTTGCATCAAGAGCGTTGTCGAGAAATCTTCCCCGACAGCAGACACGCGCGTTCCCATTCCCAACGAGGCGTATTCCTGACGCCGCAGGCAGGAAATCTCTGCCACAGAGCGAGCCTTCCCCGTATCCAGCGGAACGGCAACACTCAAAAGCAGCCGAAGATTCAAGTCCCCAAGGGCTATCTGTACTGTGGAATTTCCCACAGCACGGTGCGTTTCCACAATCTTCGGCAGTCGAAAAATCCCGTGCAGCGTATCGTTCTTGTGCAGATAAGCGCGAAAGCGCAATCGCAGCGGAAGCGAATTTTTTCCTTTTTCAGACGTTCCGGAAACGTACAAGAGAGGCGTATTCCAATGCTTGGAATAAAGAACCTGCACGTCGGCGGTAGAGTTTTTTGCGCGCAGAAAGGCTCCCCGGAATCCGTCCAAAGAAAAATTTCCCATTCCGAAGAGCTGAATATTTTTCGGCGAACCGATTGCCGTATGAAATCCAGCAGTCGAATCTTCCCACGCAAAAGCGCCTACCGTCAAAGGCTTTAAGCGAACCGTGAGAATACCGCCGAGCCTTTTTTGCAACGCAACGGCACTGCCCACGTCTATCGAAGAAAGATTCCCCGCCGCAAAAGAAAAGCGCCTGCCCTTGTACTGCAAGCGCCTGTATTGCACAGTCGGACTTTGGGCGCCTTGCGATTTGAAACGGACTTCGCCAGAGATTCGCCAGAGCCCTAGCGCAAGGCGCATCTGCTGATTCCGCAGATTTCCCGCCGAATCTAAAGAAAGAGCCTCTTGAAAAGCTCCTCGAAAATTCAAACCGTCCAAACGTTCCGTCCAAGATTTTTGACAGGGTTCAAGGCCCAAAGCTTCCCATTCTGTACAAGCTTCTTCCCCGTCGCCCGCTTCGATCAGGCGCAAAAGTTCTTCCAAGTCTTCTTCGCCAATTTTGCCATCGTCATAAGCCCAAAATGCGTCTTCAACAGAAACGCTTTCCCGTTCCGCCGACCAAAGCATTCCCTGCAGAGCTAGCAGGATTCCCAAAATTATTCCAATGTCACGCCGCAATCTTTTCTCCTATCCAAAAGACATTTCCTTTATAAGACGTCCGAAATTCGGATTGGAAGAAAAAACGTTTATTTTTCTACTTTTAAAACATGCCTTCTAAATTTTCCAAACGTCCAGTCAATCAGGTTTTTCCCCTTTTCAACGGCAAGCGTACCGTTCCTTCCGTTGCAGGTTTAAAGCAACTGTTGGAATATCACGGAGTCGATCTCCAAAAGGAAACCCTTGAACAGTTGTGGGCTTACCACCAGCTTTTGCGCGAGCACAACAAGGACCAGGATCTGACCCGTCTGAACGCTTTTGAAACGATTGTAGAACGTCATTATGCGGACTGCACACTCATCAACGCCTACGTGCCGGAATGGCCAAAGCGCATGATCGACGTCGGCAGCGGCGCAGGCTTTCCGGGAATTCCGTTAAAGCTCGTGAATCCGGACATTCGCCTGACTCTTTGCGAACCGCGCCCGAACCGCATTGAATTTTTGAACCTCGTCATCCAAGAACTCGGTCTCAAAGGCATCGACGTCTTCGGCCACAAGGTGACCAGCCGCAGCCTCACTTTCCCCGTACAAGGAGTCATTAGCCGAGCCTTTGAACTGATCGAGCTTACGCTCCCGAGAATTCAGAAAGCTCTCGTTCCGGGTGGACGCGCTTACTTTATGAAGGGGCCTGCCGTCAAAGACGAACTCGCGACTCTGCATCCGGAAGATTACGGATTCAAGCTTGTTTCCAAGCATTTCTACCGCATTCCACGCAGCACGCAGGACCGCGCCCTCGTGATCTTAGAAAAAGAACAGGAATAATTTTTTCCTCCGAAGTGGATGCCGTCCTATCCTCTTCAAGTGCTATAGCATTTTCTTCAAGTGGCATTACGAGCGGATCTTTACAAGACACCGCTGCTAGTTCCAGTAGTCAGGTTAGCCTCCCTGAGGATGTGCTATGATAACTACGCAAAAAACTGCGTAAGCTATGGTCGCCTATACACATGGAGCGCGGCCATGGACAGTGCTGGCGTTTTTAGCCAGAACGCTCTTGGCTGTGGATGAAACCTTAGCGAATGCTTATGACCACTGCGCAAGCCGACTCAAATCCACATCCGGCTGGAATGGTGGCGAAGGAACCGACGATTATGGCTTTACCGCACTCGCTGCAGGCATATACATTTCATCTCTCTATGAATTTGACTTCCAAGGCTACCAGACTGCTTTTTGGAGTTCATCCAGGTTAAGTGGTGGAGCATACAAGTTTTCTTTGCTATCAGAAAACGCAACAGAAAAAGATTGTGTATACATCGTTATAAGCAATATGTACCAAGGGAACTCCGTTCGTTGCCTCAAGGATTAATCTGCGTTCCGCTGTAAAAGCGGGATCTGTTCGGCCGCCCATTCTTCAAACGTATCGTCTGCGATATGCGCCTTCGCCTGTTGCATCAGGTGAATGTAAAAGTGCAAATTGTGGATTGTCGAAAGTGTCCAGCCTAAAGGCTCCTTGGTTTTAAAGAGATGCCGCAAATAGCCGCGACTGTAATTCTTACAACAGTAGCAGTTGCACTCCGGATCCAAAGGCTTGTCAAATTCCATCGCAAACCGCTGATTCTTAAACCGCAGAACGCCGCGGCTCGTATAAGCCATTCCGTCTTGCGCATGCTTCGCCGGTAAAATGCAGTCGCACATGTCCACGCCGCGGCGGATCAGTTCCAGCAGATTCCAAGGCGTTCCGACGCCCATCACGTAACGGGCCCGGTCAGCGGGTAAAAGGTTCGTGCAGAAGTCGGCGATCTGGTACATCAGTTCCGCAGGTTCGCCGACCGAAAGGCCTCCCATGGCGTAACCGTCCGGGCAAATCTCTTTTAAGGCTTCAATGGATTTCTTTCGAAGCTCCAAATGCATGCCACCTTGAACTATTCCAAAAAAATATTGCGGATAACCAAGAATCGGCGGATTCGCATCCAGCCATTCTTTCGCTTCGCGGGTCCACTTGAGCGTATATTCAAGCGACTTGTTCGCTTCTTCCACAGTACTCGGGTAAGGCGTGCATTCGTCGAATGCCATGATGATATCAGCGCCGATTTCGCGCTGGGCCTGCATCACGCTTGCCGGAGAAAAGAAGTGTTTCGAACCGTCCAAATGACTACGGAATTCCACACCGTCCGCAGTGATTTTTCGCAGATCCTTTAAGCTCCAGACTTGGAATCCTCCGCTGTCGGTAAGCATCGGACCATTCCACCCCATAAATTTTTGAACTCCCCCGGCAGCAGCAATCGTCTTCGTGCCGGGACGCAGATACAGATGGTATGTATTCGCCAAAATGATTTCCGCTTCCATTTCACGGATGTCGCGGGAGGTGATTCCTTTGACGGTCGCTTCCGTTCCGACGGGCATAAAGATCGGAGTGGTGACGACACCGTGAGCGGTCGTGATTTTACCCAAACGCGCCTTAGATTTGGAAGAGGTCTTGAGGAGTTCAAAAGGATTCTGGTTCATTTTCGCCTACAAAATAGGCTTTATTTTGTCATTTCCAACAAAACTAGCCCAAAAATCCGCTTTTTTTTCATATTTCTTATTTTGAAAGCAACCGATCCTTTTTGAAAAGCATCCAAAGGATTGAATGAGCGAAAAAGAGATTATCAAAAAGCTCCAAAAAGGAGATTTGAGCGCCCTCAAGCGCGTCTGGGACGAGCACAGCCAGCATGTGCTGAACCTCGCCTTCCGCATGCTCTTGGACCGCGAACAGGCAGAAGACATTCTGATGGATGTCTTTGTCCAGATTTCGGAAGCGATTCAAAAATTCCGTGGAGAATCGAGCCTTTCGACGTGGCTTTACACGCTAACGAAAAACGCCTGCCTGATGAAGCTGCGCAGCGACAAGGTTCACTTGACAATCGAAACTGACCGCCATCTAGAAATAGAAGAACGCGCCATCGGACGATCCGAAAGGGCTGATGCAATCCTCGACAAGGATGCTCTCGCTTACGGTCTCTCCATTCTCACGCCCGATCAGCGCAGTCTTTTATGGCTGAAAGATGCGGAAGGTCTCGATATCAAAATCCTTTCTGAAATATACAACGCGCCGGAAGGCACGCTGAAAGCCCGACTTTCCCGTGCCCGCGCACAGGTCCGTCAGGTCCTCGATAAGGAGACTGCTTATGCGTAAAGAAATCGATTTTTCCAAGTCCCGAAGACTCAAGCCTCGCAGCGATTCCTGGGCAAAGGTCGTTGCCCGAATCGAAGCTAGACAAGAAGAAAGCCGGTTCATCTTGTTCCGCAAGCTTTCCTCTGTGGCTGTCGCAGCAAGCGTTCTGCTTGTCGCCGGCGCTTTCTTCCTCGGAATGAACACGCGTTCGATCTCTCAAGAAATTCTCGACGATTCCGATTCTTCGGTGGAATGCCTCTCTTGGTATTCTTCCCTGGGTTCCGGTGAATCCGTCAGTACCTTTGCCACCGCTGTTGACAATTACTACACAACAGGAGAATAAACCATGCAAAAAAGCTACACACTTCTTTGGATTTGCGGACTTGTCTTAGCCGCCGCTGTCGGCTTCTTTGCAAGTTCAGTCGTCTTCTGCCACAAGAATCCAGAGCCGCCTACTGCACCGGAATTTGCAAAGGACAAACCTCAAAACGAATGGCACGCCTTTAAAAAGCAACGGCACTTCAACTTTAAACACAAAATGGACAGCGCTCTCGGACTTTCCAAGGAACAGATTGCAAAGCTCGACTCCAACGGTCGCGCCTGTAATGCATTCCGACGCGAAATGAGCCGCCAGATCAGGCTTGCCGAACAAGAACTCCACACGCTCCTCAAGGCGGACATAATCAACGAAGCGGCGCTCCAGTCCACGCGCGCCAAGCTTCTCCTGTTGAATGAAAAGCGGCTCGATCAGCGCATTCAAGACGTTAAATTTTTCAAGAGCGTCTTGACCGCCGAACAGCACAAAAAGTTCAAAGATCAGCCATCCAAATTCGACCTGATGCCCCCCAAGGTCAATAGGATGGAACAAATGCAAGGAGAACATCCCAAAATGGATTACCCCAACATGGAAGGTCCGCGCATGGGTCCCCCGCCGCAGCGTGACGGTGCTCACAATTCGCCTCCGTGTGAGTAATTGTAAAGATTTTTGCAAGGAAAAAGTACCTATCCTATCCTTGTCCACCCGCCTTAAAATGTCTATATTTTAATTGTAATTGATTTCCTCCATACCCCAAACAAGCGTAGGCTCTTCGGAGACCTACGTTTGTTTTTTTACGGTTCTGAATTTTAAGGAAATCCAATTTCTTCGACAGCATCCATCGCCGTGCGAATCAAAGCGGCTCCATCCAAAGCCTTAGGGGCTCCTTCCGAAAGAATCTGGCGAAACTTTCTGCCGCCCGGAAAGCCGGTAAAGATTCCATACAAATGTTTTGTGAGAACCGAAAGTGGACATCCTTCTGCCTGCGCCTTTTGCACATAAGGCAAGAAGGCTTCGAGCAAAGCCTTGCGCGTTTGCGGTGCAAAGTCTTTCCCGCCATAGATTTCAGAATCTGCCGTGGCAAGCATCCAAGGGTTTGCGTAAACGGCACGTCCCATCATGACTCCATCGACATGCTTCAAATGTTCCTTCGCCTGGTCAATGGTTCTGATGTCCCCATTCACAGAAATATTCAACTGCGGGAAAACTTCCTTGAGCTTGTAAACGGTCTCGTAATGGATCGCCGGCTTTTCGCGATTTTCCTTGGGCGAATATCCTCGGAGCCTTGCCGTGCGAGCGTGGATGATGAACGTGTCGCATCCGGCGGAGTGGACCGTGCGAATAAAGTCTTCAAAGAATTCCCAGCCGGTGAAGTCATCGACGCCGATGCGGGTCTTGACCGTTACCGGAATCTGAACTTCCTTTTTCATCGACTGCACGCATTCTGCGACCAGATCCTTTTGCTTCATCAACATGGCGCCAAAGGAGCCGCTCTGGACACGTTCCGAAGGGCAACCGCAGTTGAGGTTCACCTCGTCAAAACCTGCGCCTTCCACGATCTTTGCACATTCCGCAAGCATTTTCGGATCGCTACCGCCGAGCTGTAACGCAACGGGATTTTCCACCGGATCGTGCTGCAAAAACCTGGGACCTGCGTGCAAAAGCGCATTCGCCACGATCATCTCCGTGTACAGCAAAACGTTCTTGGACAGGAGTCTCAAAAAGAAACGTTCGTGCCGATCGGTAAAATCGAGCATGGGAGCGACCGAAAGGCGTCTATGGAAGTTCAGGTCTTTACAAATCATGCGCCAAATTTAGTATAATAAGGATATATGAGCCAAATTAAGACTATCGTCATCGCCGGCGGAACTCACGGAAACGAACTGACTGGAGTCAAGCTTTACAGTAAATGGGCCGCCGATAACCACTATTACAAGCACGCATGCCCTTCGGCAAAAATTGAACTTGTCCACACGAACATCGAAGCGACTCAAGTTTGTCGCCGCTACGTGGATCTGGACTTGAACCGCAGTTTTGCAAACAGGCTTTTAGCCCTCGAAAATCCGAGCGCCTACGAAATTCGCCGTGCCAAGGAATTGAACGACCGCTTTGGCCCGAAAGGCGAAAATACAAAGACCGACCTCATCATCGATGTCCACAACACGACGTCAAACATGGGCGTCTGCCTGATTCTTTCCACCCGAGATCCGTTCACCATGCGCGCGAGCGCCGAACTCGTCCATGAATTTCCGAACTGCTTTATTTACTACCAGCCGGAAGAACGTGGCGAATCCCCCTATTTTGGAACGATCGCGAAAGCGGACATCTGCTTAGAAATCGGTGCACAGCCGCATGGGACTCTCGATGCAAGCCTCTTCGCTGAAACCGAAAAGATCGTTCTTCGCTACCTGGAAATGGCAGAAGAATGGAACCAGGGGATCTTGCAAAAGAAGCCGAAGAAAACCGTGGACGTCTATACGCAATACAAAGACATCGACTATCCGCGAGACAAGTTCGGCGAAATCCGTGGCATGGTCCATCCGAACCTGCAAAACGGCGATTACAAAGAAGTCAAATCGAGCGACCCGATTTTTATTTCCTTCGATGGAAAAGATATTCCAAACGAAGAAGACAAGAGCGTTTGGCCGATTTTCATCAACGAAAGCGCTTATTACGAAAAGAAGCTCGCCATGAGCCTTACCCTTAAAACCACAGAGGAATGGTAATGTCCGAAGAAAATCAGGAACTGCACTCCCCGACGACAGACGAAAAAATTTCGAGTCTTCTCGCTTTGATTGAAGAGCAGCGCAACTCCCGTTACGAATCCCACTTTGACGAAATCCTCGACGGTTTTGAAGACTTTTTGATCAGCCGTCCGGAACCTCCAAGAGAATGGCAGGAACGCTTTGACGCTTCGGGCAAAAAATTCGACTACTGGCAGATCGTGCTTCCGCAAGATTTCCAGGATCCGTTCGAAGACGACCTCGGCAATATTCGCCGTCTGCGCAATGAATTTTCGGACACAAAGCCGACGATGGCTTTGGAACACATGCTCATTTCGCGCAATTACTTCTTGTACGAAAACGGTCACGCAGCACCAGTTCCCGCTCCACAGCCGATCCTGATGCTCGAAAGCATGGACGACGAAAATTCAAAAATCGACTGGGACTGCTGCTTTACGCTCTTCGGAGATGGCAGTTTTTACGCTTACAATCTAAACCAGGATGACGAAGAAGAACTCGGTGAAGATTTCAAGAGTATTTTAAAGGATAGAATCGGCGTTCTTTCGGAATTGCGCATGATCGTTCCGGCAGAAGGTCGTGACTACGGTTTTTTGCACAGCTGAGAAGGTCGGATGAAACTCGGAATTCGGACATGGGCTTTACTCTGCGGAATGCTTCCGGCATTCGGATTTTCCGCATTTATCCAAAGTCCGATACCCCCGTCCACGTCCAAGAATTTTTTCAAGGACATGAACGGCGACAGTCAAATGGACCAGGTGGAAATCGTTTTTTTGGGGAATCTTTCCCGTGAATATCTCGATTCCACTGTCGCCCGTCTAGAACTCAACTGGAAGGATTCGAACGGGATTTCCCAGGTTCTGACTTTCCCAGGCTCCGAACTTCCGTTCAACGCTTCTAACGTGAATTCGATCGTTCTCGACCTTTCCCAAAATCCGAACCTTTACCGCAACACATCCCTCACCGAAAAATCCAAGACAGCAAAAATCGTTTTCCGCGATTCGTCCGAGTTGCCGATTTCGATGAGCGAAAAGCTCTCGCCGATTGTCGAAAGCGCTTACCTCGCTCATCACGGTTCGGGGAAGGATTCCCTGCGGGTGCGCTTTTCGGAACCGGTTTCTGAAACTTCTCCGAATGCGGACTTTTTAGAATTCAAGCATGCTGGAGACGTGCAAACCATTTCTGCCGCTCAAGTCGAATGGGATGCAGACCGTTCTTCAGTTCTGCTCATTTGGGATGCAGGTCAAGGTTTCCCCCTTCCGCGTGACAGCATCCGCGTTCTCGCCGGCATGTTGCAGGATTCCCTTTTGAACAAATCCCTGGCGACTGCTCCTTATGCAAAAATAGCCGGAGCCTATCCGTTTGAATTGCAAACAAATTCACTCGCAATGATACGGGAATCCGATACACTGGACCATGCTCCGATCTTTGAACGCGTCTTTGCCGATACTTCGGCAAAACTTCCCTCTTCCGCAGAACACGGCGTCGCCTTAAAAATCGGCGGGAAGGACTTCCGCGAATACGTTCAAGAATTTGCAAACAGCTCTACGGAAAAGGTTCTCCCGAGCGACATTTCCATTCACCTATCACTCCGCCTTTACACAACGTCCGGCGCCTACGTCACCAGTGTCACATCCGAAACTTCCTGCTCGGACTCTCACTTTTTAAACGGTAACTGCCTCGAAAATCCGCAGACCTTCTTCCTCAAATGGAACCTGATGGCGAACGACCGTTCCATCGTTGCGACCGGCGCCTACCTCGCTAAAATTTTTGCCACCATCCGTTACAAAGACAAAGTTCTCTGGAAAAGCGACAGCGGAAAGAACGCCGCGCAGATCTGGGGAGTCAAAAGGAACTTGAAATAGCATGGAATCTTTTGAGCGCGAAATCTACGCCCATTATTTTGAAGTCGAAAATTTTCAACCCATGCCGAACGAAACGAAGTCTGTCAGCCTAGACTTTTTGCTCGAAAATTACGAAGCCTTTTTCTTTGACGCCTTCGGCACCTTCTACTGCCAAAATGAATACGTTTACCCCGGAGCCGTCGAAATGTACAACAAGGTTCGCGCTTCGGGAAAGCCGATGCGCCTCGTGACAAATGCGGCTTCCACATCCATTCCGCTGATGGTCGAAAGCCTTGCCCGCATGCAAATTCCTTTCGAAGCCTCGGAAATTCTTTCTTCGGGCGATCTTTTTGCGCCTTTCGCCAAGGAAAAAGGCATTCACGAAGCCTTTTACATCGGACGCCCCAATGGGACGCATTTCGTGGAAAAAGGCGGGGTCCAAATTTCGGACAATCCTTCCGAGAACACGGTAATCGTTTCGGCGACGGGAAAAGAAGAGCACCTTTTTGAAGACGCGCTGAAGATTCTCCGTCGCCCTGGAGCCAAAATGGTCGTTTTGAATCCGGACGCCTGGGCTCCCCGTATTCACGCGCCGAGAGAAGGCGTTTCGGGCTGTTATGCGCATCGTCTTTACAAGGAAGCCCATCCCGAGACTTTCTACTTCGGAAAGCCCTTCAAAGCCTTGTACGAAAAGGCTCTAGCCTCTCTTCCGCGCAAAATGAAGACCGTGATGATCGGAGATACGCTCGCCACGGATATCGGCGGTGCAATGCATGCTGGAATCGATGCGGCACTCCTCATCGGCAGAAACCAGCCCGCCGCGGAACTCGAAGACGATGAAAAATTCTTGAAACTTCGCCCCACTTATTATCTGGATAAGCTTTAAATAGCTTGCCAAAATTGTCAAATTTTAACTAAATTAAACATCTCCCTGATATTCTAGGGAAACTTAGCTAGCCCAAAAAGTTTTTGGACCGGTTTTTTTGTTTTCCAGGGAGAAGAAGGAATAACTCAATGATCGAAAAAAACCGTCATCTTTTACGTCTCGCCGACTGGAGCGAGGAACGCATCCTCGAAACGGTCGACATTGCTATGCGCCTGAAAAAAGAAGTCCACAATGGACAGTTTTCTGATCGATTCCACGGTCAGACGATTGGCATGTTCTTTGAGAAACCTTCTCTCCGCACGATTACGACTTTCCAGGTCGGCATTCACCAGCTCGGCGGTGCCGCCGTTCTGCTCGCACCGGATTCCATCGGTCTCGGCAAGCGTGAAAGCGTCCATGACGTAGCCACGTGCCTTTCCCGCTGGGTCAATGCTCTCGTCGTTCGCTGCTTCAAACAGGAACTCGTCGAGAAGCTCGCCGAATACGGCAACATTCCGGTCGTAAACGCCTTGACCGACGACTCCCATCCTTGCCAGGCCTTCGCATTCGCCCAGACCATCAAGGAACAGGTCGGCGACTTCAAGGGCAATACGATTGCCTTTATCGGTGACGGCAACAACGTCGCCAACTCCTTCCTCGTTCTTTGCGCAAAGCTCGGCATGAACTTCACGCTCGCTTGCCCGAAGGGTTTTGAACAGCCGACTTCCGTCATCGACGAAATGCAGCCGTTCTTCAAGCAGCACGGCACGCAGTACCGCGTATTCAACGATCCGAAGGAAGCCGTCAAGGACGCAGATATTCTTTACAGCGACGTCTGGGTCTCCATGGGCCAGGAAGGCGAAAAAGACTCGAAGCAGAGCCACTTTCTTCCGTTCCAGATCAACGACTCCCTTCTGAAGCTTGCTCCGGCTCACTGCAAGGTCAGCCACTGCCTCCCGGCTCACCGTGGCGAAGAAATCACGGATTCCGTGATGGATAACCTCAAGGTAAACCTCTCCTTCGAAGAAGCGGAAAACCGGCTGCACGCTCACAAGGCTGTGCTCTGGCAGTTGATGACTCCGACTTCCGAACTCGGCAAGTAATCCATTTGAGATTCAAAAAAACTCCGCAGATGCGGAGCTTTTTTTTGGAAACGATTTAAAAAATTAACGGAATTCGACGCGAATTTCAGTTCCCACGCCAACCGTCGAATGCAAAACGATTTTTGCCCCATGGACTTCGGCAATATGCTTCACAATGGCAAGACCTAAGCCCGTGCCGCCTGTCGCCTTGGAACGGCTTTTGTCCACACGGTAAAAGCGTTCAAAAATACGCGGCTGATTTTCTTCGGGAATTCCGATGCCCGTATCTTTGACTGTAAAAGTTTTGTTCCGCACCAAGACCTGCACATTTCCGCCTTCTTCCGTATAACGGATGGCGTTATCGATCAGGTTATAGAACATTTCAAAAAGTAAACGGGAATTCCCCTGGATTTCAGAAGCCTCTTCGACTTTCAAAGAAACTGGCACCTTCTTCTTTTTCGCATTCAAGGAAAGCTCCTCGATGCAGTTCAAAGCGATCTTTTCAAGGTTCACCGATTCTTTCAAGTCCAAGGATGCATTCGGCGCATCCAGTTTCGAAAGCGTCATGATATCGTTTGCAATCGAAAGCAAGCGATTCGCTTCCTTGTGAATTTTCCCTGCAAAGTCTTTGATGTCTTCGGGCTTCGCGATGCCACTTTCGATGAGTTCTGCATATCCCGAAATAGACGTAAGCGGAGTTTTCAATTCATGCGATGCGTTTGCGGTAAATTCATCGCGCATCTGTACCGTTTTAAGCTTTTCATTCGAAAGCTGTTCCACGGTATTCTGCAGTTCACGGTTCTGTTCGCGGATCGTTTTCACAAGCGGAGCGATTTCCGGGTAAATGCCCTCGTCATCCATCAGCTCGGGCTGTCCCAAATTTTGAGCGAGCTTCTGCACCGGCCGCACAAAGGCGCGCCCAAGTCCAAAAGCGAGCAAAATAGCCGCAAGGACAATCGCCAGAAGCAAAGCGAGCAAATACGGCATCGTCTCGGAAAAGGCTTCGTGCAAGCTTGCCTGTTGACGGCTCAAACGCAAAACCTTTCCATCCTTCAGCCGAATGGCGCAGTAAAATTCATTTGCATTCGACGTTACCGAATACCGAAAATCTTCGCCAAAGCCTTTGGTAAACGCTTCCACGACTTCAGGGCGATTTTTATGATTTTCCATTTGCGCCGTTTCTGCATTGCTTTCAAAAAGCACGTTTCCCGGTTCATCGATCAGGGTAATGCGCAAACTGTCACTCGCATACGGTGCGAGAGATTCTGCATTTTCATAAGCCAGTGCAACGATATGCGCCGTTTCACGCAAATCGCCTTTCAGCTGCTCGGTCATTTCTTTTTCAAAGACCTGCGACGTAAAATACACCGCAAACAGAGCAGCCAACACTCCGACATAAATCAGACTGAATCTTAAACTGTTCTTCATTCTGCTTTATACCCCACGTTTCGAACTGTCTGGATCAAAAAAGCCTGTTCGCCGAGTTTCTGTCGAAGCGTTTTCACATGCATGTCTACGGTACGCGTGTCCATATCAAAATCAATCCCCCAGATTTTTTCAAGAATCTGCTGTCTCGAAAAAACAATTCCGGGATTTCCAATCAGGAGCTTTAAGAGTTCATATTCTTTGAACGTGAGTTCCACCGGATTTCCGCCTACCGTCACCGCATGGCGTTTGTCGTCAATACTCACGTCTCCCAAAGAGACCTGCACAGCATCTTCCGCACGCCCCTTTCCAAAACGGCGCAGAACCGCTCTCACGCGGGAAATCAATTCAAGGATTCCAAAAGGTTTTGCCATGTAATCGTCTGCGCCGAGGTCCAAGCCCTTGACCTTGTCGAGTTCCGTTCCTTTGGCGGTCAACATAATGACTGGAATATTCCGCGTATTTTCTTGACTGCGGAGTCGCTTGAGAATGCTCAAGCCATCTTCTCCTGGCAACATGATGTCCAAAATAAACAGCTCTGGAAGATCCATTTTTAACTGTTCGTCCATCGCCTTTCCGCAGTCAAAAGCCATGACTTCAAAGCCACTGCTTTTTAAAGCGTAGCTTTCCATTTCACGCACTTCCGCATCATCTTCTACGATATAAATCATACGTTTGCCGCTGAGGTTTGAGGTTTCACCGTTAAAAATTTTTTGCTGGCTTTGGCAACGGAGCAGACTGCATCGATCAAAGCCCAAGACTCATAAAGAATAGTTAAATAAAGTATTTCGGAACGAATGTTCTCGGAGCTTTTCCGCATCATTTCGGATTTACGCTCTGCAAAAAATTTCGAACCTTCCGCACGGAGCTTGTCTCGCACGGCGTCGTAAAGTTCAAACTGCATCGATTCTACCATGTCGGCGGTTTCTTCGACAAGGGCCTTTACCCTTATTGCCGAACGCAGTAAAAATTTCCGCTTATCGTTCCCTTCAATGACGCAGAACGCATTGTCTACGTGCATTTTGCAAGACGAAGAGATTTGCTGTAAGCAGAAGAGAGCGTCTCCCATGAAATCATTTGCCTGGTAAAGGAAGAAGTTTTTCACAACCATGTCTTCTTGAGCAAGGCGTTCCGTGCAGAGCGAACCATGGCGACGGTTCCGTTCGATGTGCTTTTTCAAAATCTTAATTTGTTTGTGTACCGAGCGGAGTTTGCTTAAGTCTTCCCGCAAAAAACCGACAATGATTTTTTCGTAGCAGTCCGCACTCCAACGAAGGACTTCACTCCATTCGCCACGGCTGTAATCCTGAATTAACGGGTAAACCTTGGTTTCGGGACTTGCCGCTAGAATCTTTTCAAAGCGTTCCGCCGTTTTATCCTTTTTATTTTCACGATACTTGAGATTTGAGCGCACCAGAATAAAAATCACCACGGCAAAGAGTGCAAAAATCACCGGAAGGCCGCCAAAGTAAAGCACAGAAGCAACCAGCGAAGCACTTGCAAAAGCGGCAAACGCGGTCAAGAACCAGCCACCGATCACCGAAAGCACTCCCGTAATGCGATAGACCGCCGTTTCACGATTCCAGGCTCTATCTGCAAGGCTTGTACCCATCGCCACCATGAAGGTAACATAGGTTGTCGAAAGGGGAAGTTTTAACGATGTGCCAAGCGCAATCAAGGAACTGGCAAGCATCAAGTTCACACAGGCGCGCAGCAAATCAAAGGCCGCCCCATCCTCTTCCAAGATCATTTCCTTCGTATTGAAGCGCTCTTCAATTTTAGAAGAAAGGCTTTCCGGAATTCGAGCCGAAATGAACTTTGCAACGCCGTTCGAGCCACGGACCAGAGCTCTCGCCACCGGATTCGTTCCAAAGATTTCATCGGAAGAAGTCTGCGAAGCGAGCGATACCGAAGTCTGCACCACCTTCTTTGCCTTTTTCGAAAAAACGAGCGAAATCACCATGGTAACTCCGGCAATCATCAACAAGTACCACTGCCCAGGTTCCGACTTGAGCAAGAACGCCATATTGTAATTCGCCGGCGTTCCCGAATCTTCAAGCAAATGCTGCAACGAAGAAAGGCTCGTCAGCGGAACGCCCACAAAGTTCACCAGGTCGTTTCCCGCAAAGGCGAGAGCCAGCGAGAAAGTGCCAAACGCAATGATCAACTTCAGCACATTGACTTTGATCGCATGCAAAAGATGGCAAAGCAGAAAGAATCCAACAAACATGAAAACAAGCAAAGCTCTTTCGTTTTCCGCCATAAAAGCCCTGTAGCCATCACCCACAAAGCTCATGTTCTTCAAGCCCTTCACAAGGATAAAGTAAAAGATCGAGGTCAGGGAAATACTTCCAAAAATACCGACGAAATACCGCAGATTCTTGCGATACCCGAACGAAAATACAAGGCGCGTCACATACTGCACCGCAAGCCCCACCACAAAAGCGATCGCCACAGAAAGGAAAATGCCCATGATCACGGTGAACGCTTTCGTCGTATTGATCAAATTCCCCAGTTCCAAAGTATCATCGCCGATAATTTTTATGCAGGCAATCGCCACCGAGGCGCCCAACAGTTCAAAGACCATCGAAACCGTTGTCGAGGTCGGCATCCCCAGCGTATTGAAAATATCGAGCAAAATCACATCGGTAAACATCACCGCAGCAAAAACGCACATCAGTTCCGCAAAGGTGTAATACTGCGGCATGTAAATACCATGCCTTGCGATATCCATCATTCCGCTGCTGAACGTCGCTCCGCAAAAAACGCCAATCGCTGCAAAAACCATCAACGTTTTGAATCGGAACGCTTTACAACCGACAGCCGAACTCAAGAAATTGACCGCATCATTGCTCACGCCCACAAAAAGATCAAAAAGGGCTAAAGTTAAAAGCATGGCTACAAGAATTACGTAAAAAGTCATCATAAAAACCTCTTGCTATTAAGGTAAAATGACGCCAAAACAACCTCAAGTGAACAAAGCAAGGATTTCCAAAGGTTTTATTCTCCCTTTACAAATAATTTACCCGACTTTACATAGATTTTACAAAACAAGACTTAGCCAATTCCATCCCCTTCCTTTAGGTTTCTGTGGAAAAAACGCATTTACCTTGTAAAATAGTGTTTATATTCTAAATAAGGTGTAAAACCGATGAGGTATTCGGTGAGTCGATTTTTTGTTCTGTTTTTGTGTTTTTCTTGTTCCGTGCTCTTTGCCCAGGTCCGTTTTCCCCATGGATCTGGTGTCGTAGACATTACTAAAGCTCCCTATAACGCCAAAAATGACGGTAAAACAGATATTACCGATATTTTGCAGCAGGCTTTGGACGACCATCCGAACGGAAACTACATCATTTACCTTCCCCACGGTAATTACCTTATTTCTAAACAAATCAGCTGGCCGCAGGCGGAAAAGGAAAAAGAATCCTATCGCAGAACGATCCTTCAAGGCGAAAGCATGGGCGGAACGATTATCACCATGCAAAACGAAGCCTATGGATTCGATAATCCAGACGCTCCCCGAGCCATGTTCTACACCGGCATGGGCGACTATTCACATGAACGAAACGCCATCCGTGACGTTACCATGCACACGGGTAAGCGCAATCCGGGTCTCATCGGCATTCGTTTTAACGCAAGCTACCAGGGAAACATTACCAATGTGAAAATCATTTCCGATGACGGCAAAGGCGTAGCCGGTATCGACATGAATTATACAGACAACATCGGTCCGCTGTACATCAAGAATGTGGAAATCCGCGGTTTTGACGTCGGTATTCTCACAGGTTTCCCCATGTCGGGCATGACGCTTGAACACATTTCTCTTCAAAACCAAAAGAAATACGGTATCGAAAATCACGACCAGGTTTTGACTATCCGCAACCTGAGAAGCCGCAACTCCGTTCCTGCCATTGCGAACTTTGGCGAAAACGCACTGCTCACAATGATAGGCGGCGCCCTAGAATACAACGGCAAAAAGAAGCCGAATATTCCGGCGATTTACAACGAAGGGTATCTCTTTGCCCGAGACATTGCTACGAGCCGCTACGCCCAGGCGATTGAAGAACGCGGCCCTGCAAGCGGTGAAGGCCTCAAAGGCCCGGAAATCATTGAATACTCTTCCGATATTCCGACCAACCTTTGTCATTCTCCGCAATATTCCTTTAAGCTTTCCGTCGCCGAAACCCTGATTCCGATGGAACAGGATGCAGACCAGTGGGTCGGCATTCAGGGCGATTACGGCGCAACCGCCGGAACGGGTAGCGACGATTCCAAGTCCATTCAGCAGGCGATCGACGACGGTGCAGAAACCATTTACTTCACCCCGGGCGGCCGTTACACCATCAACCGAGATATCCATATTCGCAACCGCGTCCGCCGTTTGATTGGTACCGAAGCAACCATCGACGGAACCGGCAAATTCATCATCGAAAACAGCGCATTTAAAGAAATCACTTTCGAACGTTTTGCCGAATTCGGCGCAGGTATTGTCCACAAGGCTCCGCAGACCTTGATCTTAAAGAATATGAAAGTCAAGGAATACGAAAGCGCCCCGAAAGGCGCGGGCGACCTTTACATGGAAGACATCGCCATCAACCGACTCGTAATCAACCTGCAACATGTCTGGGCTCGCAGCCTTTACATGGATAACGACATCAAAACAAAGATTGTGAACAACGGCGGCACCCTTTGGGTACTCGGCCTCACCGCCGCAAACGGCAATACGGTGCTGCACAACCGCGACCACGGCGAAGCGGAACTTCTCGGCGTCCATGTGATTTCAAACCGCAAAGCAAAGCTTTACCCGATGTTTGTCAATGATAGCGCAAGCCTCTCCGTGGAAGGGCTCCGCGAATCCTTGATGCACGGGAACGCCTTCCCGAAAATCGCCGAAGAAACCCGCAACGGCAAAACCAAGATTCTCGAATCCAAGAACCTCTTAAAGAATCCGTCCGGCGGTACCATGATGACGCTCTTCGTCGGCTATGTTCCCAAAGTAGGCTCGAACGAAGCTCCGGAAGTCGAAAGTGCAGAAGACATGATTCTTTTGCAGTCCGACAAGGCAAAGCTTTCTGGCAAAGTCTATGACGATGGCCGCGGAAGCAAAGGTTACTGCATCGATCCGGTCGTTTGGAAAAAGCTTTCCGGTCCGGGCAAGGTCGTTTTCTCGGACGAAAAGGATTACGAAACCGATGTCACATTCTCTTACAGCGGGCGTTATAACATCACCTTTACCGCAAATGACGGCGAGCTAAAAGCCACCGACACAACGCACATCTACGTCTTTGACCTGCGCACGACCACCAAGGACCACAGCGGAAACGGCGTAGCATCGGGGCGCGGCATGGATACCTGGATTTCGGAATTCGACGGCTACATGACTCACGCAGACGATTCGCTTTTGCAAATCGGTTACAGCAAGGAGGGTGCAAGCGCAAAGATCTACCTCAAGTTCGATGTTTCCGCCATTCCGGGCCCGATTTCCGATGCGGCCCTGCAGCTCTCTGTTCCAGAGGATCCGCGCTACAAAAACAAGAAGCAACCGGTTCTTTGGAACGTCTTCGGTCTTTTGGAAGAACCGGGCAAGGATTTCGGTGACGGCATCGCTCCTGCAGACTGGCAAGAAACCGAAATTACCTGGTACACGGCTCCTGCAAACCAAGACGGTCCGGGTGGCGCATACGTTCCCAAAAAGAGCCGTGGTGGTGGAATCGATCCGCGTTACACGACCTTCCTCGGTACGATTAAACCCAATCCGAATGCCGCTTTCGGCACCTTCCTCAAGAGTGCAGCCCTCACGGACTTCATGAAACGCAAGCACAAATCAAAGCTCTTCACGTTCATTCTTTCGGCTGTCGCTCCAAGCGATTCAAGCTATTACGTTTACTCGCGCGATGCGGGCAAAGATGTCGCCCCGGCGCTTTACATCAGCTATTTCGATTCGAACCGAACCGTCAGCGGTGCGCGGACCGAAAGCGCGATCCAGCTGTCGAAGGTGAACATCAACATCGTTTCACTCGACTGCAACTTTGATTTGACCATCGGCGAACCGCAGTATGTGAAAATCGAAATTTTTAACGAATCGGGAAAGTTCATTCAGCAACTGTGCGGACGTGAACTCGAAAGCGAAAAGAAGTACACGTTCAAATTCAAGGCACGAGACTTCCCCACGGGAAAATACACTCTCAAGGTTTCTGGCGAATCCTTCTCCAAGGAAGAAAAGTTCTATATCTTGAACTAGGTGATTATGATGTTGGTATCGAAGCATTTTTTTAGACTGTTTCCGTTTGCACTCCTTTCCGCGCTGATCGGCTGCGGAAGCGACAGTAGCACATCGGCAGGCGAAGAATCCTCTTCTTCGGAATCTTCCTCCTCGGTGGAACCCTCCAGTTCCTATTCAAATCGCTTGGACGTCGCTTATGCAGACTCTTTGACAAATGATACGTTGAAGATTACCCAAGGAGATTCCCTGCGAACTTCGTACAAATTATTCCTCGGCGAATATTCCAAGGGAACGCTCATCCGCATCATCGGTAAAAAATCCGGCGGCCATGCGGATTCGCTCTTTGTCCGTGAAGAACAGGGTACAATCCTTATCCCGGAATCTTATACGCTCGATGAGAACGGCGATACCACTTATAGCACCCAGAACCTTTACACAGTTCTCGGCACCGACGAATACACTGTGACAAATTTCGTCACGACAGCAGAATCCGGATTCTACTATGTCGATATTCCTCAAGTCAGCTTGGACAAGGATTCGACATACACAATTCGCATCGCCGCTGAAATGTACCCGGGATACTTCTCCTACACAGGCGACTCGTCCACCGTGGATCTTTCCCTCGGCGATACAATCCACGGAGTCTTCCTGCTCGGCGAATCGGCGAAAAAAGCGATCATCCACTTCACCGCAGAAACCGGCAAGAGCATTAACGTGAACGTCACCGGAAAGTCTCTTGTCAGCATCGACCTCCAGAAGGAAGATGCAACCATCGCGACAGGCACTTCTTCGATCGACGAACAGATTCTCCCGAAAGCTTCGTGCGATTACTCGGTCCAAATCACTCCGCAATCGTTCCCCAACTACCAGACAGGCCCATACGCCTATTTCACAATCATCACCACTTCCCGAAACTTGGAACAGGGCGAATACTTTGCAAACCCGGACTCCATTCAAAAAGTCGGCGACACGCTCACCATTGTCCGCGAACGTAACGACGCCGCCAAGTATTACTTGTATCAGGAGCAATACGTTTGGCTTGCCGACCTCGCCCAGGGCGATAGCATCCTCATTTATCACGATATCGAAGGCTATTACACCGGAGCAAGCTACCCGGCAACCTACACCGTGTTGAATGCAGAAGGCGATTCCGTGGCAAACATTACCGCCACAAGCCCCGAATTCATCGCCCCGGAAAAGGGAGCCTATTACCTGCACTATGTGCGCCTGAACTCCCCACCGAAAACCGAAAGCCAGGAACTCACCCTCAAAGCGGTCATCCAGCGTTTGAACTACGTGACGAAGTTCAGCTTCTACGATGAAGAAAAGGAAAAAGAACTCCAAAGCAAGAGCGCATCCATCGGCGATACCCTCTACTTCGAAAGCCTGACTCTCCGGGCAGAACCTTCCGACGTGAGCAACTACGCCCTCTGGTACACCCCGTGCGCAGATCTAAACTTTATCCAGTCCTCCTACACGGAAGGTTCCTGCGAAAGCTACGGAACGGAACAGCTTTTGAGCGCAACGAACATCGCTATCACAAGCGACGCCTCCCATGCAGGCGAAATTATCCGCCTAATTGCCCAAAGCAAGGCCGATCCGCGTGCCAGAGACACCTTAATCGTGTACATCAACGAATAAAAAAGACATTTGGCGAAAGATTTACTATCTTTTCCCTACCCTGAAATGCCGCGCCAAGCTCTGCCAGCGTCTCAGGTTTAACTAAAGAGCTTCCTTTCGAGGTAACAATGTCCTCTTATCGTGGACCCAAAGCTAAGGTCGCCCGCTCTCTCGGGCTCGCAACCACCCAAAAGACCCAAAAGGTTCTGGACCGTCGCAATTTCGGACCTGGCCAGCACGGTCAAGATCGTAAGAAGTCCGCTTCCGTTTACAAGCAACAGCTTGTTGAAAAGCAGCGCCTTCGCTTTACATACAACATTTCCGAAGCACAGATGGCTAAGACTTATGCCGAAGCCAACCGTCGTGAAGGTTCTGCAGGTGATAACCTGATGGTTCTTCTCGAAACCCGTCTTGACGCACTCGTCTTCCGTATGGGTTTTGCTCGTACCATTTTCGCTGCTCGTCAGTATGTCGCTCACGGTCACTTCTCCGTGAACGGTGTTCGTAGCTTCTCCCCGAGCCGTCTCGTTAAGGTCGGCGACGTGATCGCTGTTCGTGAACGTTCCAAGAACCACGTTCAGATCAAGGAAGCTCTCGAAAACGCTCCGGCTCTCCCGGAATACGTGACCGTGGATAAGGACAAGATGGAAGGCAAGCTCGTGGCTACCCCGCTCCGCGCTCAGATTCCGGTCCAGCTCCAGGAACAGCTCGTGGTCGAATACTATTCTCGTTAATAGTTCAGCAACCAGCTTTTACAAAAAACGCCCGCAGTCCTGCGAGCGTTTTTTGTTATCCGTTAATGGGTATTCAGTATATACCTAAAGGTTTCCCTTCCGAGCTTTAGAATCATGGATAATTGTTAATTTATTATCAAACTTTCCCTATAAATTTCCCATACGTCTTCTTTCGAAAGTTCACACGGGGCAAGCTTTAACTTCGAAGAGTTTTCACACATACGCTGTGCAAAGCATTCGACCGTCGCACGGGGAAGCTCATACGTTCCAATCATAGCCTTCACCATTTCCGCAAACGCGGCGACGTCTTTAAGCTTAAGCAGATCCAAGATTGTGCGCACGTCCGCCGGCACCGACTTTTCGCAGGCTTTCATGTATGCGGCAAGAAAATACCCCACCGCCTTTCCATGCGGAACACAAAGATTGTACGTAAGATCGTAACTCATTCCATGTGGCAAAGCGGTACTCGTATGCACAATGGACATTCCAGCAAGCGTCGAAGCGAGCATCAAATTCTCGTAAAGTTTTTCATCGATCGGCGCATCCGAAAGGAGCGCATTCTTATTTTGTTCCCAAATTTTTAATCCGTATTCCGGGAACATGCGATTATAAACATTCGACTGGCTATTCAAATAACTTTCAACCATGTGCGAAAGCGCATCGACAGCGGTATTCAGAATCAATTCTTTTTCGGCAAAGGCTAAATACTTGCCGTCTACCAAGGAAAGCGTCGGAAAAATCTTGCAAGCAATACTCTTCTTGAATCCGCCTTTGCGGTTCGTCAAAACCGATACTGGAGTCGCTTCGGTTCCCGTTCCACAGGTTGTCGGAACAGCGAGCAGCGGAAGCGTCTTCAAATCCTTCGGCGTATAAAGGCTCGTTTCTGTTTCAGAAGGATTCGCTATCAAAAGCGCAATCGCCTTCGCAGCATCGATTGGCGAACCTCCTCCGATTCCAATGACAAAGTCTGCGGCGAAAGCCTTTCCCATTTCTGCCGCACAGGCGACGGTTTCCACCGAAGGATTCTCTTCGACTTCGTTAAAAATTTGATATGGAACATTTCCCGACTGCAAAATTTTTAAAACATCATCCAAGGATCCATTTGTTTTTGCGGAATGTTTGCCGGTCACAATCAACGCTTTTTTGCCTAAGGCAAGCACGTCTTTAGCGTGATGTTGCACGCAATTCTTTTCCACGTAAATATTTGTCGGAATATAAAAACGCATAAACGCTCCACGGATTATTTCCAATTTTCCATAATATAATTTACGCATCCAAAATTTTGCAAAAGCTTTTTCAAACGCGATTTATATTTAGAATGCTCGTTATCCGTATCATATGTTTTGTGGAATCTTCCTATGAAAAACCTGACTCTTCGTATGACTGTCTTTTTTACAGCCACCATCATAGCACTGTCTTTCGCCGCTTGTGGAAATTCCTCTTCATCCGCGTCCTCTTACGATCCTGGCGAACTTGAAAATGACGGATTCTACACTATGGCCGAAATTTATGCACGCCTGGATTCCACAGAAAGCGTTGTCTTTGTGATTCGCCATGCGAAACGCTCTTCGGATTACAGCCGTACCGCTCAGCTGACCCGCGAAGGAAAAAAACAAGCCAAGTACGTGGGCACGACTTTAATCGATTCAAACGTCACCGCTTACTACGCTTACTCAGGATTCGTTCGCACTATGCAGACCGTTTTCGGTATCGCCGACGGACGTAATGAAAAATGCGATGCCGAAGTCTTAGACGGTTTGGACGGCAACTGGTTCGTCCAAGATACGACAAAGTTTGAAGAATACAAAAACAGCTATGGCGGCGGTTGGACAGTCGTTTCCAAGTACGCTTACCTCGGCGAATTTGCAGACGCCTTCTACACCTTAGCGGACCGTGCCGAAGAATTTGTGAACGATCAGGTTTTGCCGAATGTCCAAGGTCATAAGCTTTCGATTATGGCAACGCACGATACCTTCCTCGTTCCATTCCTCGTCTATGCGACAAACGGAACCGTTGACGTCAAGCAGTACGAAACCGGCCGTTGGCTGAACTATCTCGCAGGCGTCGCCATCATCCTCAAGAATGACGGTTCCATTCGCTACCTGCCGACTAAGGGTCTGAACAAAGGACAGATGTAAATTCCTCCCTAGGATTTTTTGTATCTTAGGGTTGATGAAATCATTACTGCAGACATTTGCCGTTTTACTGGTTACACTCGCCCTTTTTGCCTGCTCGGACAAAACAAGCGAAGACGACTATCGCTTTGAGCGTGCCGTTCAGGATTTATCCATTATCCGCGGGTGCACTTCGAAAAGCGACACGACCAGCTACTGCTACCAGATGCGCTGGAGAATTCCAATCGAAACGGATGATCTCGTCCAGTTCCACATCTGGATCGATACCGTCTACGTCAACGATTCCACGACGAACGTTCCCAGCGGCGCTACCGAACATTCGATCAAGGTTCCGTTTAAAAACTCGGAAAAACTCTACGACACGCTCGACCTGACCGAGTACGTTTACCAATACTTGGAACGCGACAGTCTTGCAATCGCCATCTGGAGCGAATACAACGACAACGACAAGGAAGGCGATGTCCAGCATGTTTTCGTCCACTTCGGCGATGACCTTGCCCCATCCCTCGTCACGATCAGCGATTCCGTCTGGACGACAGGCGTAGCCATCGACTGGGCGCGTCCAACCGATCAGCGTGATTATTACGCGCCCGAAAGCCTTTCCGGACCAATCGCCGGCTACAACATTCTCCTTTGGGCCGAAAACGAAGAGCAAGACATTCGCAATGTGAAGGTGAAAATCACCCACAACGGCAAAACGGATTCCACCGGCAAAGCCTTTTGGAAAAGACATCACCGTTTCCGCTTCACCAACGATTCCCTTTGGATCGATGAAACCTCTTCGTCTGTGACAAACAAAAACTATCTGCGCATCGCCGTAATCGATGGCGATGGATTCGACTTTTCAAATGACAAAGCAAACCGTTACCGCATGATCATCGAAGGTCTTCAGCCCGAAAGCAAGTACACGATCGGTATCATCGCCTATGATTCCGCAGGAAACGCTTCCGGCACTGGATCCGTGGAAACGAACCAGCTCTTTATGACAACCGACAAGATCGCGCCGCTCATTGGGAACAAGCTCTGGGTGCGCTCCGACACGACCGATTCCACCAAGGCATTCCTCAATTCGAACCGAGTCCTCATCTATTGGGCCCGTAGCGTTGATCCCCTAACCGATACAAGCGGAATTACAGCCGACTCGATACTCCACTACCCCACGTACTGTTTTGAAGAATACTGCTACCGCGAAGTGAAGAGCTACGTCGTAGAACTTTGGAACGGCAAAGAATGGGAAAAGGCGACGAACGCCGGCGGCGAATCCGAAGAAAAATATATCAAGTCCTATGACATCGACGGCGACACCATGAAGGTTTCCGCGACAGGCGCATACGTCGTCGACACGCTCCGCTGGGTCATCCCCGGCGACACACTGATCGTCCGCGTCCGTTCAATCGATTCCTCGGGCTATTATTCCAAAGCTCTAATCGACACCATCCAGGTGACGCTCGGACCTGAATCCGATCTTAAATGCCCAGACGGATTTGTACCTGTCCGCACAAGCGACACAACGCGTTTCTGCATCGAAAAGTACGAGCACATGGACACGGACAGCACCTTCGCCCATAACGTTCTACACGCAGAAGCAGTCGCAGCTTGCGAAGGCATTTCGGCGAGCGGCTTCACCGTTTCCCTTTGCAAATCCGCCGACTGGAAAGCGGCCTGTACCGCCCAGGGCAGAACTTCTTACGGTGTCATCGAAGAAGGCGACTTCAGCGCTTCCGATTACCTGTACAAATACTGCGACGTCGGCAACAACGATTCCACAAGCGCCACGGATCTCTCCAAACGCAACAAGCTCTGCGTAAGCCCAGACGGAGTCCGCAATTTTTCAGGCGGCTTCCAGGAATGGGTCATCGGCTCGGATGATACAACTCTCTACGTTCTCCGTGGTTCGAGTTACATCTATTACTCGGGAGAATCCCGCGAATCGCTTTCCAAGTGTACCACATATTCGATTCCGAACCGCACCCGTGCCGGTTACACGCAAGAAACCGTTTACCTGTACCGTGAAGGCGCGAAAGTGGACACGAGCTACACCGAAGACACGACCCGTACCCTGTACAAGATCTTGACCCAAAAGGATTTCACGGATTCCGTGCAGTTCTTTAAGGTTTCTAATGCAGACGGAGACTCCCTCGGCGAAGATTACGCGCCCCTTTCCGAATACAAGAGCGGTGGCGAAAAATGGCTCAAGGAACTCGCAGGCAACTTGACTTACGAACCGGTCCGCACCGAAGCCGTATTCTTCACCGGTGAATCTGTTGCGTACAAGAGAGCCGCAGCCTTTTACACGGACGCATCCATTTCGTTCCGTTGCTGCGCTTACCCAAAAGAATAAACTTATTCGAGATACATCTTTTCAATCTGGTCGTGGAAACGTTTTTCTACGGCACCACGGCGCAGTTTGAAAGTCGGCGTCATCATTCCCGATTCAACAGCAAGCGGTTCCGCCACAAGCGTCCACTTCTTAATTTGTTCCCAACGATTGAACTTGCGATTCACCGCATCCACATAGGCCTGTAGTGTTTCCAGAATTTCTGGATTTTGGCAGGCTTCTTCCGCATTGAAATCGGCACGCCTTTTTCCCAAAATTCGCATAGCTTCGTCATAGCCTATAAAGAGAAGCGCAGAAACAAATTTGCGATTATTCGCTTCAATCATCGCCGCATCGATCAGCGGATGACGGACGAGTTCAAGTTCAATCGGCACAGGTGACACGTACTTTCCCGTACTCGTCTTAAAGATTTCCTTGATGCGGCCTGTCAAAAAGAGAAAGCCGTCCTTGTCCAAAAATCCCTGGTCACCGGTACGGAAGAATCCATCTTCTGTCCAGGCGGCTCGATTCATATCAGGCATGTTGCGATAGCCTTGGAAAACACTCATGCCTTTCACTAAAATTTCATGCTTTTCGCCGATTTTCACTTCGAGGCTTTCCAGAGGCTTGCCCACGGATCCCATGCGATTTGCCTGAGGCACGTTCACGCTGATCACCGGGCAGCATTCCGTGAGGCCGTAGCCTTCAAAGATCGGGAACCCAATGTTCACCAAAAAGCGGTAAACCGTTTTGTTCAAAGCGCTACTGCCCGAAATAATCCACTTGAACTTACCGCCCAAAGCTTCTCGGATTTTTACATAGACAAGCTTGTCGTAAATCGCACGACGCATCTTGCCGTGTCCCGGAATGTTCTTTTTGGCAAAACGGATTGCGCGATGCACCAGCATGCGCTTTGCACCTGTCAACCTATACTCTCTCGACGTAATCACGTCAGCAAACTTTTCAAGAATTCTCGGCACAAACGTTCCGATTGTCGGGTGCACTTCGTGCGCGATGACGCCTATATTCTTTGGAGAATCGGCAAAGTAAACCTTCAAATGCTTGCGCATGTAAAAGCAGATTACCATGCGTTCAAACACATGCGCCACCGGGAGCACGCTCAAGCCCGCATCCGTTTCAGGCTTTGGATCGATCATCGATTCCAAAGAACCGACCATCGAGAGCATGTTGCGATGCGAAAGTTCCACACCTTTCGGGCATCCCGTCGAACCGCTCGTATAAATGACCGAGAACAAATGGCTGCGCTTGATCGTATCGATCTTGTATTTGAACCATTCCTGCGTTCCGTATTCCCTGGAAAGAATTTCACCCTCTTTCAAAAGGCTCTTCCAGTAAATCCCATTGACCGGAAGCTTTGCATGATCATCAAAGCAAATGATATAGCGGAAACGCGCCATGTGCTTGCGGATTCCCGCATCCAAAACATCCACATTGTCCACGGCCAAAAAACCGATTTCGGAATCATCACACTGGAACTGAAAATGTTCTTCGCTAATGTTCGGAAACAGCGGAACGGTAGGCGCATGGCACACTTCACAGGCTAAATCCGCCACAATCCAATTCGGAGAGGTAGAAGCAATAATGCCAAGACTTTTCCCCTCTCCTACGCCGTATTTCGCAAAAGCAAGCGATGCAAAGAAAAGCAGCTCTTCCAAACGTTTTCCCGAGTATTCTTCCCAAGAACCGTCCACTCTCCGAAACCAACCCGGAAAGTCTTTCGAGCGACACATGTCCAGAAACATGGCCGGAATGGAGTGAAATTGACTCATTTGCATCATTTTGCCTTTTTTTCAAAAATACCTTTTTTCTTTCAAAAAAAAATTGAGGCATCATCAATATGTGTGGTAGCATTTAGGCAGCCTTGCTAGATGATTCTCTCGATTCCGATTCCCATTCGTAGGCTATCTTTACATCGACATAGGAACAGCTCAACATTATCAGCGACAGCATGTTGTTCATGTTCCTGAAGCCATAGGCAGTCCGTATCAGTAGCTTTATCTTGTTGTTCGTCGCCTCGATCCTTGCGTTTGACACGCCCAGCCTGATTGTGTTGAGGATTCCGTCGTAGTTACGCTTGATCTTTGCGTACAGATCCTTGACTGAGCCGATGCGTGAGTGGCTTGCACGCCACAGCCACCTGTCCAGATTTTCCCTGGCATCGTCATAGCCCATCTTCAGGATGATGCGCAGTTCCTCCTTGAGCTGGTATGCCCTGTAGAGACGCGGATAGCGGCTTGCTATGAGTTCTATTTTTCTCTGCTGGCTTTCGTTAAGGTTCTCTGGAGCCTTGCCCAGAGCGTACCTGGAGTTCTTTATCCCCTCCGCGGTGCGGTCCTTCGGGACGCTATCCTTCGTGGGCCTGCCTCGGCCCCGTTTCTGATTGCGGTTTTCCTTGCGGGCCTCCTTCCAGGCTTCCACACGGACCTTGTCCAGGGCTTCTGTCGCCCACTGTACGACATGGAAGCTGTCCACGCACCGTTCGGCATTGGGCAGGAACTCCTCGATGCTTGACCTTATCCACTTGGCTCCGTCACAAGTCACAAGCTCCACGCCCTTGCGCTGCTCTTCGCTGAGTTCCCTCATGAAGAGGTCCAGCACCTCCTTCCCGTAGCCCTCGTGGACCCAGATCACGCAGCGCCTGTCGTGATCCACTACCACCGTTATGTACTTGTGCCCTTTCTTGTAGCTGGTCTCGTCGATGCCTATGCGCCTGAAGATGCAGCCTGCCTTGATCGGCCTTGTGTCCAGGCGATCCCATACGCGGTCGGCAATTTCCCCCACGGTATTCCAGGCGATGCGTAGCTGCTTTGCGACAGCCTTTTTCGACATGCTGCATACGGCCCATGCGACCTGCTGCTCGAAGGCGTCGGTGAAGCCTGACCTGTGGCTTGCCCACGGCACCTTCACCGTTTTTACGCCGCATTTCTTGCACTTCACCCTGTAGGTGTCCATCCTGATGAAGCCCATCTTCGTGCCGAGATCGAGCGTCCGCCATACCCTCTGTTCCCGGCCGTTGTCGTAGAGCTTCCCTTTTCGCCCACAACAGCCGCACCTGCTGGCGTTGCCCTTGGTGAGTCTTACCGTGATGGTGACCGTGGTGTCGGTTTGCTCCTGCTTGACGACTGAACAGCCGTTGACATTGAAGATGGATTTGTATAATTTTGACATGGGCTTTTTCTTCTGTTTTTTTTGGCGATTAAATTTTAGAAAATAGCCCATTTTTTTTTGTTTGATTTAGGCGAAAGTCAACAAAAAAAGGGTGGCGAAGCCACCCACACATGTTGATGAAGAGCCAAAAAATTTTTAGGCGGATTACATTTTTGTCATTTTTTGAAACGTAGCTTTTTGGCGAAATTCCAACAAAAGCCACTTTTGAAAATCTCGCGTTTTTAATTTAACATTTTTGTAACATTTTAAATTTTTTAGGCGAAATTTTTCTGTTTTCGCTATTGTTATATTTTCTCTCGACAAGAACAAACATGTCATTCATTGGAGAAAAAAAAATGGCAATCAAAAACGCATACCTCAAATCTGTCTATGACAAAGTCGTAGCTCGTGACCCGGACCAGGCCCTTTTCCACCAGGCTGTCCGTGAATTCCTCGAATCTCTCGACCCGGTCCTCGAACAGGACAAGTCTTGGGAAACGAACGGTGTTATCGACCGTCTCGTTGAACCGGAACGCGTGATTACGTTCCGCGTCCCTTGGGTTGATGACCAGGGCAAGGTTCAAGTGAACCGTGGCTACCGCGTGCAGTTCAACTCTGCTATCGGTCCTTACAAGGGCGGTATCCGTCTTCGTAACGAAGTCACTCTCTCCATGCTCAAGTTCCTCGGTTTCGAACAGATTTTCAAGAACAGCTTGACCACGCTCCCGATGGGCGGCGGCAAGGGCGGTTCCGACTTCGATCCTAAGGGCAAGAGCGACAACGAAGTGATGCGTTTCTGCCAGTCCTTCATGACTGAACTCTGCAAGCATATCGGTGCTGACACGGACGTGCCGGCTGGTGACCAGGGTACTGGCGCTCGCGAAATCGGTTACATGTTCGGCCAGTACAAGCGCATTCGCAACGAATGGGTTGGCGTTCTCACCGGTAAGGGCCTCTCCTATGGTGGTTCTCTCGCCCGTACCGAAGCTACCGGTTACGGCCTCTGCTACTTCACCCGCGAAATGCTCGCTGACCTCGCAAACGACTCCTTCCAGGGCAAGACTGTCGTGATTTCCGGTTCGGGCAACGTTGCCCAGTTCGCTTGCCAGAAGGCTACGGAACTCGGCGGCAAGGTTGTGACCGTTTCTGACTCCAACGGCTACATCTACGACCCGAACGGCATCAACCTCGACGTCGTTCTCGACCTCAAGAACAACAAGCGCGCTCGTATCAGCGAATACGCCAAGCTCGTTCCGGGTTCTGAATACCACGAAGGTTCCAAGGGCGTTTGGACGGTCAAGTGCGACATCGCTCTTCCGTGCGCTACCCAGAACGAACTCGACCTCGAAAGTGCCAAGGCCCTTATCGCTAACGGTGTGAAGGCTGTCGCCGAAGGCGCAAACATGCCGTCTACTCCGGAAGCTATCGAAGCCTTCCAGAAGGCTGGCGTTCTCTTTGGACCTGCAAAGGCTGCTAACGCGGGTGGCGTGGCTACCTCCGGTCTCGAAATGTCCCAGAACTCTGAACGTCTCTCCTGGACCTTCGAAGAAGTCGACAAGAAGCTCGACGGTATCATGTGCTCCATCTATAAGGCTGCTTCCTCTGCTGCTGCCAAGTACGGCGACAAGAAGAACCTCGTCATGGGAGCAAACATCGCCGGCTTCCTCAAGGTTGCCGATGCAATGAAGTGGCAGGGCGCTGTCTAATCGACATTTTATCCCTAAAAAAGGCGCTTGGCAAAAAACCAAGTGCCTTTTTTTTAAGGCGTGCTTCCGAGGAATCAAGACGCTCTTCAACAGGTATACCGACCGTCGCATCATCACGGACATTTTGACCTGAGGAAAACGGCCACATCCCCGTTCCATCCGCAAAGCAACGGAAAGGTTGCTCTCGGCTATCGGGTTCCTGACCCCCGATGCAGTTTTTGCGGGCAAGATGGACTATCTTATTAGCTTTGCCAAAAATGTCCAAGTTCAACTTGGGCGGGACACTAGGGTTGGCAAACAGCACATAAATAATGTATATCCCTATTTAGAAACATGGAGCGACCTGTGGAAACCGTCCTGAACCCGACTCAATTGCATCTTCTGAAGATGTTTTCCTTTGCCAAGGATTCTAAATCTTTGGAAGAGATTCGTGTTGCCCTGACGGATGTTTTCGCCAAGCGTGTCGAGAACGGCATGGATGCTCTATGGGAGTCCGGCGAGTGGGACAACGAAAAAAATGAAGCCGTCCTGAACGAACACCTTCGGACGCCTTACAAGAACATATGAGAATTGTTCTTGATACGAATTGCCTTTTAGCATCCCTTTCTAAACGGGGTGCTTATTTCAATGTCTGGCGCGGCCTTACAGGAAGGCAAATACACTCTTTGTGTTTCAAACGAAATCCTTGACGAATATGAAGAGATTATTGGACAAAAGACAAATTCAATAATCGCTTCGAACGTTATCCAAACCCTATTGAACGCGCCTTCCGTAGAACTTATCGACACTTTCTTCAGGTTCAACCTTATAAAGGATGATCCAGACGACAACAAGTTTGTCGACTGCGCCATTGCTGGGAATGCAACCTTCATCGTATCGAATGATTCACATTTCAGCGTTCTTCGAGAAATAGATTTTCCGAAACTAATCTTGAAGAGTTTGCAAGAATTTTCCGTCATGCTGCAATAGCTTCAAGCCGTGTCCACACCCACTAACAAAAATATACATTCGTCAAGACAAAAGCCTTTTCAAGGCTAAATAACTTGGTACATGAAGATGCAGCCCTCGTCGTACTTTGGCTTAACATGACGCTGCAATTATGGGGAAGCTTACACTGCCACTACATCCTGCAGGACGAACGCGTCCGCAGGGCTACAATGCACATCAACCGCAAACCCGGCGAGCAGATCGAAGTCGACTGGGCCGGAGACCCCGCATACATCATCGACCCCGAAACGGGGGAACAGAAAAAGGCTTACGTGTTCGTAGGCGTTCTCAACTACAGCATGTATGCCTACGCGGAGGCCTTCCCGGACGAAAAACAGAAGTCATGGAACGACGCACACATCCACATGTTCGAGTTTTTCGGCGGAGTCTCGAAGATGCTCGTGCCCGACAACTGCAAGACCGCAGTGACGCACAACAGGAAATACGCGGACGAACTGAATTCGAGCTGGGTAGCTGACAGGCGGTCTTGCGAACCCGTTGACGGATTCCATACTTGACAGGATAATCCACAACGCCTATACGATAGACATCCGCAGTTCCGACCCGCACAAAGACATCTCCATGCGGGAAATCTACGGACTGGATAAAAAGTTAAGCCGCTAGAGCGGTTTCCTGTATTCCGGTCTGGCGGTTTCCGCCATTCCGGAATGCCGGTTTATTTTCGCCGGAATATTCAGCAAAGCAACGGAAAGGTTGCACTCGGCTATCGGGTACCTGACTCCCGATGAAGTTTTTGCAGGCAAGATGGACTATCTTATTAGCTTTGCCAAAAATGTCCAAGTTCAACTTGGGCGGGACACTATCAAGCCCGACAACCTCGTCCCCGCGGGCCGAAAGCATAGCCATGATTTTTGAGGCGATAAAACCCGCCGCACCTATCACCAGAATCTTCATTTAAGCTTTTGAAAGGGGAAAGCCTTCCCCCCTCGCTTCAGCCACGACACGTCGCGTCTTCCGCTTCCCCATCAAGCGGGGCCTCACACGCCGGCCCCGCAACGCCCCGCTTAGATTCTAAAAAAATTATGCACGATTCCATCTCACACAGTCTGCGAACTTCAACATCAAAGCAGGCGTTTCTGCAAGAACGGAATACTTAAAGCCAAGATTTTCTGCTTTTATATCAAGCATCTGCTTGATTTCTGTTTCGTTGTCGCCTTGCTCCATGTAGCGAAGAACTGCTTGCTGAAACACATTCATCTGTTGGATGAATTCTTTGTAAAACCTTTCTTCACGCGTAGTGCGCAATCCGGGGCGAGTCCCGTTATACATGCGAGAGAGTAGCGCCGCTGTCCGATTCAATGATCCATTCGTTTTCTGCACCTTGAACAGCACCCTGTTTACAGAGAAATCGACTTTTTGCGACATTTCACATTCAACATCAGTCCTGGAAGGATTGCAAATATCATCAAAGCTATTCGATTTCTTTTGATTGCAATACCCACATGCAACAAAAAGATTCTCCCAGCAATTTTCTTTTTCGGGACAATTATCTCGACTTTGCAAATGCTCCACCTGAAAATCGGTAGAACGCTTGCGTTCACAGAGATAACACTTGTCATCTTGGTCGGCGAGAATTGCGGCCTGCACAGAATCCGCCCCATACCCCTTTTGAGCTAATTCAGCCGGAGCAACAGAAGACTTGCGTACGCGAATCATTTTGCCCCCCTGGCCAAATACCTGCGTTTTTGTTCTAGGATTCGGCCAAAGCGCCGTAGGAATACTCCGTAAGATCAGTCAATTCTTCACTATGCTCCAAATCATACGCAATAGCGTTTGGCAATGAACTCAGAATAAATGGAGAATGCGTCGCAACGATAAACTGAACGTTCGGGAACAACTTTGTAAGAATTGGCATAATTTGCCGTTGTAAAGCCAAATGCAAATGGGTCTCCGGCTCATCAATCAACACAATGCCAGGTTTATCATACGCCCTGACCAAAGAACCCGGTTTTTGCATTCTAAGAATCATATCGGCAACTATATCCAAAGCCGCAGCATACCCAGCGGAAAGTTGTGTAAACTTGAATTTTTTCCCAAACGAATTTATATAGAACGAATAATCTGTATAATCAAAATCGAGTTCAAGTTTTGAATCGCCAAATAGATTGCGAAGCACATCCTGGAAACTATTGAACCAGTTGTTTATATTTTCTGCGTCCTGGTAGTTTCCTTCATTACGAGCAAGAGCGGCCTGCACCTTATTATCGGCAAGAAATTTCAGGAATTGTCCCACCTTATTGTGGGATAAATCATTTGGTCTGGTTAAATCAGGCTTTTCAATGGAATGAACTTCTTCGAATTTGGGATTACGGAATGTTTCATAATAAGCAAGAATAAAATCGTTATTGCCATAGGCATCCGTCATAGCTATCGGGTCATTAAATTCTATTACAACCTTACCGAAGTAAAGTTTTTTTTCATCCTCTAAATTTTTAATTGCCTGTTGATATTGTCTTTTTTGGTGTTCGGGCGTAGTGTCGTTAATAGCACTTTTCCAAGACAAGATAGTATTCTCTATGTTCAATCGATTTGCAGATTTGTCGTTACAAACCAATTGCAGGTGTTCCGCAATAGCTTTAATCAGTTGCGTCTTGCCAGAACCATTCTGCCCGGTTATCAGCAAATGCTTTGGCGAATCGCCCAAACTAATCGTAAATTCATTTAAATGAAGTATTTGGTTTACTTGGATTTGTTTGATGTAGAATTGCATAAAAACTATTTCCTATTTTACACCCTAAAAATACATAATTCATTTTGACACTTTGTGACAAAATGAGATTATTTTTTGAAATACAACGAGAAAAAGCGCAAGAGGGGCGTTAGCCCCCTCTTTTGCGCTTTTCTTAGCTGAAATTTGCCCTACCTCAGCGGGTTCTTGTCGATTGATTATTCCGGCGTACTTTGAGCCACCAGTCCGGTGCTAGAGAGCCACCCTTCCGGAAAATGCGGAGCCACCGTTCCGGTCGAACAGAGCCACCCCACAAACGGTCAAGAAAAACTCTATAATGGGATAGCCCGTCGCAATGTCGCGACGGGCTTTCCAATGGAGGTCACATGACCAAATACCGCGAAATCCTCCGGCTGAAGCATCTCGGCTTCAGCGAGAGGAACATCGCAAGGACGGCGGGCGTATCCCGCAACACGGTGAAACGTGCCGTGGAGGCGGCGAACGCGGCCAGGATCGACTGGACGCATGCCGAAAGCATGGACGACGCGACAATCGAGAAGGCGCTCTTCCCCGACAGGAAACCGGCACAGCCGAGCCACTCGATAGACTTCGAGTACATCCGCAAGGAGCTGCTCCGGAACGGCGTGACGAAGAAACTGCTTTGGACCGAATACTGCGAGAGCTGCCGGCTCTGCAACCGCGAGCCGCTCATGTACTCGCAGTTCTGCCACTACATCCAGCAGGAGGAACAGAAACGCAGGGCGACAATGCGCATCCCCCGCCGCCCCGCGGAAACCGTGGAGGTGGACTGGGCCGGGGACCCGGCGCACGTCATCGACCCGGACACGGGTGAACTCATGGACGCCCACCTGTTCGTCGCGACTCTGCCGTACAGCCAGTACACCTACGTGGAGGCGTTCACCGACGAGAAGACGAGGAACTGGATCAGGGCGCACGTGCACATGTACGACTACTTCGGCGGGGTGACCACGATGCTCGTGCCCGACAACTGCACGACGGCGGTAAACCACTCCCGCAGCGACCGGTACACGGCGCAGCTGAACCGGACCTACGGCGAGATGGCGGAACACTACGGGACGGCCGTCGTCCCAGCAAGGGTGCGCCACCCCAAGGACAAGGCGAGCGTCGAGGGCAACGTCGGCAAGATATCCTCGTGGATAACGGCCGCGCTTCGCGACGAGGAGTTCTTCTCGCTCGCGGAACTGAACGAAGCCATAAGGGAACGGCTGGAGACGTTCAACGCGCGCCAGTTCCAGAAGAAGGAATGCAGCAGGCGGGAAATCTTCGAGAGCGAGGAACGCCCCCTGCTGAAGCCCCTTCCCGCCACACCCTTCGAAGTGGCGGAGTGGAAAACGTCGACGGTCCAGTTCAACTACCACATCGCCCTGGACGGGATGTACTACTCCGTACCCTACCAGTATATAAAAAAACAGGTGGAATCGCGCCTGACCGACACCGGACCGCCGTGGAGGTCTTCTACGGGCACGAACGCATCGCGAGCCACGCGCGGCTGCGCGGAAGGCCCGGCCAGTACGGGCGGTTCTACTCGGTAAGGTTCACCAGGCAGCCCGACCTGCTGATGGACCTGTCCGCCGCGGAAGACAGGCACGCCCTCGAAAACGCGTTGCAGAAGTACACCAAGCCGACGGGTAGTGTCAAGGGTTTTTCGCAAAAATAGTTTGTCCCAACATCAGATCTAGGCTACATTTCCGTCCTTTTCCTGTTCCCGTTTCAGCTCGTTCTCCTTTTCCATCTCGTAAAGATGCTTCATGTTCAGGTATCTCTTGGTACCCCATTCCTTCGTGGCGATATGCCTTAGCCTAGCGCACACAAGCATCAGGGCAGATTCCCCGTCCGGGAAGCAACCCACAACCCGAGTCCTTCTGCGTATCTCCCGGTTCAGGCGTTCCAGGATGTTGTTCGTCCTTATGCTGCGCCAGTGTTCGTGCGGGAAGTCGAGATAGGTCAGCGTCTCCATCACGCCCTTGCGGTAAAGGTCTGCGGCGGATTTTAGCCCCATATCGCGCAGTTTCTGTTCTACGTCGGCAACCTTTTTCAGTGTCGCCTCCTTGTCTTCCTGGGCGTACGTAGCCTTCAGCAGGGGCATGGCCGAAGCGAGCTTGTTGCGAGGGATCTTTGTCATCAGGTTCCTGAAAAAATGCACCATGCAGCGTTGCCATTTCGCATCCGGGAACACTTCCGAGGCCGATTCCAGGAAGCCCAGGTGTTTGTCCGATGTGAACAGCCGGACGCCATTCAGGCCACGTTCCCTGAGGCTTACGAGGAAGCTACGCCAGCATTCCTTGCTTTCGCTTGCGCCCTCGCATGCTCCGAGTATCTCCCGGTAGCCGTCTTCGGACACCCCTATCGCGACAAGTACCGAGACGCTGGTCATTTCGCCGCCCCAGCTGCGCTTCAGGTAGATGCCGTCAACGAACACGTAGGGGTATTCCCCGCCTATGGCCCTGTTTCGCCATTCCTCGATCTTGCCGTATACCTTCTGGTTCAGGTTGCTGACGGTCGAGGCGCTGACCCGAGAGCCCCACAGGAGCTCCGTGACGTCTTCCACGCGGCGCACGGATACTCCCGCCAGGTACATCTCGATGAGAGACTCCTCCACGGACGATTCCCTGCGTCTGTAGCGCTCGATGATGGCGGTCTCGAACGGGGCCAGGCGCAGCTTGGGTACGGACAGGTCGACCTCTCCGGCGGAAGTCAGAAGCTTGCGGTGGTAATGACCGCTGCGGTAGTTCCTGCGCTCGTCAGTCCGCTCATGCCTTTCCGCGTTGCACAGCTCCGCGGCTTCCTCGTCCAGCATCGTGTTGAGGGTTTCCTCGATGGTCTTTCTAATGACTCCTTTCAGGTCGTTCTTGAGGCCTTCTTCGTCGATTTTGATTATATTGTTGTCCATAGGATGGTCCTTTTTAGGTTGATTTGTGATTATTTCAAATCTAAAAATTGGAACATCCTATTTTTTTTACTCCCTTAGAGGAATTTGCGAAAGAAAATATACGTTACCAGCCGACGCTCCTCATCATCGACGAATGGCTGCTGTTCAAGCTCCGCGAGAACGAGGCCAGGTTGCTGCTGGAGGTAATCCACAAGAGACGCAAGAAATCGTCGACCATATTCTGTTCCCAGTACGAGGAAAAGGACTGGTACAACCAGATATGCGACGGCGAAAGCACCCTTGCTGACGCCCATCATGGACCGGATATCGTTCGACTCGTACAAGATAAACATCGAGTACATCGACAAGTCGGTTGACAAGTCCATGAGGGAAGTGTATGGGCTGAACCCGTCGGAAGTGAATATTCCGGCGAAAATAAACCGACATTCCGGAATGGCGGAAACCGCCAGACCGGAATACAGGAAACCGCTCTAGCGGCTTAACTTTTTATCCAGTCCGTAGATTTCCCGCATGGAGATGTCTTTGTGCGGGTCGGAACTGCGGATGTCTATCGTATAGGCGTTGTGGATTATCCTGTCAAGTATGGAATCCGTCAACGGGTTCGCAAGACCGCCTGTCAGCTACCCATTTTTGTAAGCTTCCCCATAACAGAACCTCCAAAAATCTTCACAACCTCACTAAAATCAGATTGCTCTATCGGATTAAATTCCGCAACCTCCGCAACCTTTTCAGCCAACTCAATAATTTTATCTTTAGACCAATTACATTCTTTAATTTCTTCATTCATAAAAGAGGCCTCTTTTTCATTTTATTGTCCCGTCTACGTTGGGAAGGATAGATTTATAAATATTTTTCAGTTTTTCTATATTCGCATCTAGCGAAAAATTTCGTGTCACTAATTCATATGACGCATTACTAAAGTTATTTCTCAAAGCAGTGTCAATTACAAGTTTTTCTATACAGTTCGCCAACGACTCTACATCACCTGGCGTAATCAAGAAACCATTCTCACCATCTTTTATCACTTCTGGAATCGACGCAATTCTTGTGCTAACGTTAGGAATTCCCCGAGCCATAGTTTCCAAAATCGTCATGGGAAGACCTTCATTGTAAGAAGGCAATACATTAATCATTGTGTTTTGGAAAATGGCCTCTTTTTGAAATCCATCAATCCAGCCAACATGAGATACACGGTGACCAATATTTAGAGTGGCCATCCTTTCGTTTACGCTTTCAATTTCGCCATCACCGCACAAATAGAACTTTATTTCTTTTGGAATTTTATCATCCAACTGTTTAATTACGTTAAGCAAATCAAATATTCCTTTGCGCTTACCAAGGCGGCCCAAAAAAAGAATTCCTTTGGCATCAGTATTATATGGATTTTCTGAAAAAGTTTGTACAGCATTGTACAGCACTTCAACTTTCGCATTAGGCTCTTTATCTTTTATCATCGGAACAAGCCGCTCACTCAAAACAATGTTCATGTCGGTCTCAGCCAGCGCTTTGCATATCTTTTCTTTTTTCTTAAGTGAACATGAAGCGTAAAATTTTTCAAATTCTGCCGCATGATGATGCATCACGACCTTTATGCCAAATTTGTGGTAAGTCTTCAATAAAAAATTTTTACGCCAGAAACTGCCACGTTCCGCAGTATGTAAATGAGCGATATTATAATGACCAAAGATGATGGCAAACAAAATTTGAATGTACCTAATCCCAAAGTACAACATCACGATATATTTATTCGTATCAAAATGAGTTGGGATAAACTTTATTTTAAATTCCTTCCAATTATGATAATTCAAATAATTCTTTGTAACACTAACCATGCCACCTTTAGTGTCCAAAGTAGAGCAATGCATAATAATGTTGAACATAATTTATCTCAAAGAAAAAATTTTACGCCATTCATAGTCTTCTGTACGGAATGTTTGCGAAAAGAACCTTGCCAAGCACCGGCAACAATAAGATGCAAGAAGAATTATTGCGACCATTATAACTAGATTAAGCGGAAATAGAAAAAAATTAAATTTGTCAGATATTAGATACAATTGTATAAGATACGATTCTAAGCAAAGGCCTCCAATTGAAAGGATGATCGCATTACCATATTTACTTTCGTAAATTCTTTTAGCAAAAGAACTGCCACATATCTGATACAAAAAATAAATAACTCCAAATAAAAACGGCAAGGTCGCTATCTGAAATGGTGCTACAGGTGGGTATACTTTTGCAATAAATTGTAGACCATAGAAAAAAATTAGACAGCTCAATAAAGGCAGTATGTCAAGGAAAAGATGTCTTGCGATAATCGTATTTGCTTTTCGCTGGGCCATCCAAGTTCCCATCAGCATAAAGCCAAAATAAGGAATCCATCGAAATGGAGTTGATATTCCGTAAATTCCTTTTATTCCCGTTTCATACTTATAGGGAAAGAAATAGTAAACTGCTAAAATAACTATTGTCAAAGGAATGAAAAACCAGCCAATCTTCGCGCTCAAATATTTATGCAAGAAAAAGAGCAGGATGTAGTACACCATGATGGCGATGACAAACGAATCTCCCAAACATCTTTCTATCGTTAATGTTGCCAAAGATTGCTTTCCAAGAATTATCGCAAATAGAAGGCTCGCAAAAACAGATGGGTATATCCGATTAATCCGCCTTTTATAATAATTAAAGAAATCACTCTTTGTTGAATGCCAAAGGGTAAATCCAGAACAAAAAAGAAAAATCGCATCACCAACAGCTCCTCCCGTTGCTAAGAAAGAGTATCGAGGGTAACAAATGTCAGCATGGCTATTTATAATTATAAATACCGCAAGAAATTTCAAAATATCAACGTTAATATTCCGTTCTTTAGCCATATTACATCCCTCTCCTACGAATTAGCTTTGCAGGATTTCCTCCGAAGACACATAGAGAAGGAACATCTTTTGTAACGACGGCTCCTGCAGCCAAAATACTGCCTTTGCCAATTTTACGCCCTGGCATAATCATGACTCTAGCGCCAATCCAAACATCATCTTCAATAACGGTGACCTTGTTTTCTGTTTTCCCTTGAAAACACATTGGGGTATTTACATCTGCAGTGATATGGTTGTTTCCTACTATATAAGTTTCAGGCCCCATCATAACATATTGCCCTATTTTAACATTCGGATGCAAAACACAATTGGCACCAATGCTACTAAAATCCCCAATTTCTACATTCTTTCCAAAGCCGAAAAAGGCGTGGCGATTAATATTTAGAACTCGTTTGCCGCATGACTTAAAAATCCGCCGGCATAAAAAAATTCGTATAAAATTTGAGGGCTTGCCGAATATTGGAGTGTAAGAATCGGGTAAATATTGTGCGAAACAATAATAGAAGAATAACGATATTAGTCTAATTATTTTATTCATGCTCAAGCCCACTTGTTGTATGTTTCAAATAAACACCAAATGAATGACTCTTGCGTTTTTCAACAGGCGGCAATTGCATATAATTTCCGTAAATTTGTTTAAGGTAATCGTCATATTTTTCTGGACCACAAAAAAAGGCGTCTTCAAACTGATAACGAGAATCTCTCCCATAAAAAGATAAAGGTATCAATTCTCTTTCGCCAACAAGGCCAAAAACATTCGCCAAATAATCGCCGCCTTTAATGGAATTCGTCAACTTCCACATTTTTTTCATTAATCTTTTTCTTGATAAAGGGAAGACTGCTCGTAAGATTGCCTTGCAGAATCTTTTATACCATCGATTTTCCATCGATTCTGCGAAAACTTTTTGATCAATATATCGTAGTTTTTGTAACTTTATATTACTTTCATTCTCTTTTTCGCAAAAACACAATGGGAAAATATCAATACTTAATCCCAGTTGTTCTGATAAAGGGCATTTATTACATTTATCATCAACACATGTTTCCATATCATCAATTTTTGAGAAAACGGTGTTGCAATTTTTCACCTTCTCAAATTGACACAAACGATATTGTTTTGGCAATTCCTTTTCCAAACAACCCATCAACTTTTCGTAATACTTTATCGGGACGCCAAAATCCATGTCATCATCCCAAGGAATAAATCCTTTATGGCGAATTGCTCCTAAAAGCGTCCCACCTATCATATAATAAGGAATGTCATTTCTTTGGCATATAGCGTCAAAACATTTTGCTATTTCTAATAGTCTTTTTTGACATTCCTGCAAGGAAAGCTGTTTCATATTATCCCCTTTCTGTTCCTACCGATTGTATATATTTTTTGCACCCGCAAATAAAAGAAAACAAAACAAAACCATAACCAGGAGCGGCTAATCCACCATAGGATTCAACAGTATAAAAGGTTGAAACGAAAGAAAAGCAAACAAGGTAAAGAGATGTTAAAAAATATTTCGTATTGTAATACTTTAGCGACCAACAAGAACGCGTGACAGATATAAAAAAGAAAGCGTAGATAAGAAAACCCACAATGCCGTAATTATAAAGAATTTCGACCCAGTCATTATGCGCATTATTCAACTTTACAGCCGCCATTAAATAAGATCCTACGGCATCAACTCCAAAGCCCAGCGTTTTATTAACAATTGATCCAGATAAAAACGAGGTCAATGCCATATCCCACAACGTATTTCTACCGGACATATAAAATGTAGTTTTATCATCTTGATAATGTTGGTCCATATCTAATCGATAAAGCATTGCATCAAAAATATTTGTATCTATAAAAGTTATGTATACATAAAAGAGCAGGAATGCAACTGAAAGATATTTGATAAATTTTAATTTGCCTTGCTTATTGAAAATAAAAACAATCAGACCTGATAGCGCTATGGCCAATAACGGCCCTTTTTTCCCTACAGCTAAAATATTTACGCAAGACAAGACAACTAAAGGAATGTTCCAACGATTTCTTTTCAGAAAGAAAAAAGGGATAAAAATGGCGAATCGATAAGGGTTGACATTTTTGTATACATTTAAAACGATATCATATGTATGGTTCGCATGTCGCGCAGTGTCCCAAAAGCTTTGCAATCCCCCCATAAAAATCATAATATATCCAGACAAGAGAGTCATCCATATACACGATATAACAGCATATTTCCAAAACAAATCAAATACTTTTTCTTTTAAATAAGTATTTTTTTCTACATGATACCCTATACCTAAGAAAAGAAGCCCTTCTAGCAGCAAAAAGAAAGTTGGAAAGATTTTTGAAATAAGAGCTAAGGGGTTGCCATAACATAATATCGAATAAAACAAAGTTATTGATAAAAAAATAGGGATACGAGTGCCATAAAGATAAATCGTATTTGAACGAAGAATCGATGGATAGGATAGCGACAATATACATTTAGAGATATACAGAATAAATAATATTCTTAACGCATACGAGGCATTATTGATCCCCCCCCCATAAGGCGACAAGAAAGCAGAGGTAACATTGAAAAACAATTGCCCCGCAAAAAAAATCTTTGTTATTTTTAAAATTTTACTGTCAGATATCATAAATTTCTTCAAAAAGTTTATCCAATCGATTTTTCAATGCGTCTCCCCAAAAACGTTCCCGCAGCCATTCATAGTCAATTGACAAATCATCCCCAATATGCGATAAAAGCTCTTCAAAAGACGACACAATCACTCCAACAGAATTGGATTTATAGTCCATAAGAAGATCACGCGACTTGCTTATATATTCATCAAGATCGGGAACATATCGTATAATTTCCTTTCCATTCATTAGTATGTAGTCATATAAAACAGAAGAATAGTCTGTAATCAAGCAATGTGTAAATGCTAATATTGAATAGATGTCTATATTTTTCTTAATTTCCGTAATTGATGAGTAATTCTCAAATCTTAAAGTACTTGTCATATGAGGATGCAGCTTGACAATCAATAATCCGTTTATACGTTTTAATTCATTGTCTAATCTTTTCAAATCCCATTTTTGCTGTTCCAAGAATTCAGGATTATTGTCTCGAAATGTCGGCATATACAAAAAAACTTTTTTATATGTCTTTAGCTTTTCTATAAACTCAATTATTTCTGGAGACTCCCATCTCTTTACAAAATTTTCAATATCCCTTTTCTCTCTAAAAAATATTTCACATCTTGGGTATAAGGTAGACCTACAAACATCTTGATTCACCCTGAACATTGACGCTAGGTGTTTATTCATCATAGATGACGCGCCCAAAATATAATCAGGTCTTACGTAAAAAGAAGGTCGAAGAATAAATCCAACAATCTTATTTTTAGTATTAAAAACCGAGTTTTTATTATTCCAAAGACAACATTTTATCCCTATGCCATGCCATAGTTGAATATATTTCGCACCACCACTTGTGTAAAAATTGATATCAGCCAAAGATCCCGACACAATATATTTTGACGCTCTCAAAGACATTATTATCCCTTTTATTGAAAAAGAATAATATGCTTCAAGTCCCTTTTGTTTGAGACTTTGTATCTCTTTTCTTCTTTTGGTAATCCAAATAGGTCTTATTGATGGATGATGTTCAACAACATCAATCATGAAATATTTCGAATTACCATCAAAACCCGTTTCAGATCCAAAAGCCCATATGCTTCTATTTCTAGGAAAAAGAAAAGAGAGAATATATATAATTAGACTTAACGACTTTAAAATTATCTTCATTTGCAAAATTTCCTTAAGATCTTCGTTTTTACACTCGGATAAACAGTTTCTGCATATTCAGAACCAACCATGTTTGGAAAAAAAAGAAACATCGAAAGAATGATAAACGCATATAGCGTCGCAAAGACAATTTGCTGGACAATACCATGGTTAAAAAATAACAAGTTCACATATCCTATCAGTCCTAAAAGAAGTATTGGTTTGCAAGCCAAAAACATGGAGGCAAACACAGATATGATTGAAATCTTCAGTCGACGGCTCAAAAAAGACACCTTTAGAAATACCGTTAAAATATTAGACACAACCAAACCTATTGCGACGCCAAGTATATCGAATTCTGAGCCAATATATAAGCCAATGAATGTTATTAACGCTGAACAAACTCGCAATTTGAAGCCCAGATCAACCATTGCCAAACTTCTGAAATAGCAATCCACTAAGCGACTATCTATATTAAAAATGACATATATCGAAACTATTTGCATTACTGGCACTAGATTGATCCAATTACTTCCAAAGAAGATTGAAATAATCAGTTCTGCGTTGAAGAAAAAAATTGCGAATAAAACTACAGAAAATGAATTCAAAAGTTTCACCGCTTTTACAAAGACGGTTTTTATTTTTTTTTCATCGTCTTGTGCCTTTGATAGCATAGGAAACAGTACCGTATCAAATATGCCATTTATTCGCGTGGTTATATTGGATACAAAACCTGCCGGCCGATTATAAGAGCCTAATGCGGTGACAGAAAGCCATTTTGACAAGAAGAGGCGATCCATTTGTTGAGTCAAATTATTGACAATGACTCCTGCAGTTAACCATCCGCCAAAAGAAAAAATTGACGATATTTGAGACCGATCAAAAGCAAATTTAGGTACTTCGCCTCTTCTGCAATACAAAAGAATGTTGAAGAAAAACAAATTTAAAACAGACACCGCAATGACCGCATATAATCCAAAGCCCAAATATGCGAGAGTAATGCCGATAGCTGCGCTAAGGCTATACGCGGATATGTTATACATTCCAACTTTTTTAAAGTCTAATTTTTTTATTAATAAGCTCCGCTTTACGCTCAGAATGCACGCAAAGAAAATATTAACCGACATGATTCGCAAAGGCGTTGTTAAAGTCTCGTCAGCGATAACGAGAGAAATAACCGGAGCGAAAACAAATATCAAAAGCGTTCCAACAATTCCCATTAGCCAACTTAGGGAAAAAACTGTTGCAACAAAAGAGGTCTGCGCATCCTTTTTTTGAATTATTGCAGCCCCTAAACCAGCCTCTGTAATACTTGTACAGACAGTTATAATGCCTGTTAGCGCAGCAAAATACCCGAATTCACTTTTGCTAAGAAACCTAGACATCATGGAAAAAACGAAAACTTCCATAATGCCCATAACCAAAGTTATTAGCGTTTGAGTGGAAATTCCTTTAAAGAAAACTTCTTTATTGCTCACGTTCTTATTCTATTTCTTTTCTAAAGTCAATAATATTTTTTTCATATTGACTGACATCACCCCTAAATATTGCAGATGTGCCAGCGACAAAAATAGAGGCCCCAATTTCGCACAACTTATGAGCATTTTCACAAGTGATGTTTCCGTCAACTTCAACAATAATGTCCTGTCGCCCCATCTCTTCTAATAGCTTTATTACCTTTGTTGCCTTTTTTATAGTACTTGGCACCATCTTTTGCCCTGCAAACCCAGGATTGACCATTAAAAGATTCACCCCATCTATATAATCCAAGACTTCTTCTAACACATTTACTGGAGTTGCAGGATTGATAGCAAGAAATCGCTTGCATCCATATGGTTTTAGCCAGTCTAAAACTCTTTGAACCTGAAAGCTACTTTCATAATGAACGCTCACAATATCAGATTCTTTTATCCCAATCCATTGTAGTTTGTATTCAGGATCCTTAATCATTAAGTGTAAATCTAATGGTATTGACGTTAATTCTCGCAATCCCCTTATATAGTCAACACCTAATCCAAAATTCGGGACAAAAGACCCGTCCATCATGTCGATATGAAGATATTCAACATTATTTCGTTCAAAAATATCAATCGTTTCCCTTAAATCGACAAGATTGGAACACATCATTGATGCCGAAATTTTATTTTTTTGCATAAAGTCACCCCTCTGGATTCACATTCCAAATAGTCATAACTTTGCAATAAGGTTCTTTATGATCCCGCATTAAAGAAAGTCCATCAACTAGATGTTCTTGAGTAAACTCATGTGAAACAAGTGACGTAACGTCAATTTCTCCTTTCCCTAGCGCATCAACTGCTTCTGTCCAATCTGATTTTTCGGGACCATCATATGATGAGTTCCATGTTCCTTGAACGTTCAACTGTTTTCGAAGAATTTTCCAGTAGGTATCTTGTTTAAGCAAGATATCTCCCGACGGGTTTCCCATAAATACGACTTTTCCGCCAGGAGCAGCAACTTGTATAGCTAACTCAATTGATGATGGAGTACCAACGGCTTCCAAAACAAAATCATAATTTTTCCCAGACACGTCTTTGTCGGTAACATATTCAATACCACAAGCTTCTACTATTTTACGCTTATTTTCGTTACGTCCAATGATGGTCACATTACTCGAACTAAATTTTTTTGCCCATTGAGCGGCGCTAATGCCAATCATTCCCGTACCAATGACGCAAACACGATCTCCTGAATTAATTTTTCCCAATTTAACGGCATGCAACGCAACAGAAAGTGGTTCCAGCATTGCCGCAGAAGTATACGGGACAGAGTTATCTAATGGAAGAAGATTCCAAACAGGAACAGCTACATATTCTGCAAACCCACCATCTCGACGAGAGCCAACATAATTATAATAGGAACACATTTCATAGTGTTTCTTTTGGCATTGAGCGCATTCGCGACAAGGAATTAATGGGAACACACCCACTTTTTTTCCAATCAGATTTTCATGCTCCTTGCTGCCAACTTTTTCTACAACACCCGAAAACTCATGGCCTGGTATTGTCGGGAAATGATATGTGCCCTTTGTATAAACTCTTGCAATATCTGAACTACAGATTCCTGCAGCCATTACCTTCACAATACTCCAGTTTGGAGGGCAAGCGGGAACACTAACTTCTTCATAGCGCAAATCATTTATAGAATGAAGTACGTAGGCTTTCATTATTTCACCTCTGCATTAACAATGCTTTCAAAAGTCGATAAGTCTTCTGGTGTTGTTATTTTAAAGTTCATTGGATCACCAGGAATCATTTGGCACCTTAAATTCGCCTTCACGGCCAATTCTGTGCTCCCATTTATTTTCAGCAATTCATCTCGGCTCATATTCTTGTGTGCTAAATAATATTTGGAGAACTCAAATGCCTCTGGAGCTTGTCCACTCCATAAATGGCTTCGATTCAGTAGTGATTGAATATGTATTCCGTCTTCGCTGAGATATGTTGTATCTTTAACAGGAATGGCCGGCATAATAGCATCAGCCACATTGCAGCCGTCTATACATTGGCTAATTAATTCAGTGCTAACAAGCGGTCGAGCAGCGTCATGAATGACTACAACGTCTTTTTCTTGTGCACCATTTTCCTTTGCAACTTCAAGCGCTTTGAAAATGGAATATTGCCGAGTTTCTCCGGGTCTAGAAAATAAAATTTTCTTAGACGATTTTGTTGATATAATATAGTCTTTAACAACTTTTTCCCATTCAGATGCAATTCCCACAATCAGCAAATCAATTTGGGGATGAAATAAGAACTTTTCCAAACAATAATTGATTATTGTTTTTCCATTTACTTTTACGTATTGCTTGGGAATGTTCAGCCCCATTCGATTTCCCACGCCACCAGAAAGAATAACACCAATATTCATAATTTTTTCCCGTTTTTTAAGATCCACATCGTGCAGATTTAACAAGATAAACAAAAAATCCATAACGAGTTCTTTATCTCACTAAGATATTTTCATGTCGAAATACTTAAAAAATAATCTTACAAATTTCCAATCTTCTAAGACATAACGCTTAAACATTCGTCTAGGTTCCTGGTAAATACGGTAAGCCCATTCAAGCCCGGCATTCGCCATCCACTGCGGAGCTCGTTTAACATTGCCTGCAGCAAAATCAAGCGTTGCACCGAGGCAGAAAGATACCGGCACATCCAGCCGATTTCTGAACCTGTGTATAAAGATTTCTTGCTTTGGGCAACCTAAAGCGATAATCAATATTTGGGGCTGCGTAGCCTTAAGCATGCCCTCAATTTTATCGATTTCTTCAGGATTCTTCTCAAAGCCCATCGGTGGTGCATAACACCCTACAACATCCAAGCCAGGATACTGTTTCTTCAGGTTCTCGGCAGCCTTTAAAGCCACGCCATCCTTCGCACCCAAAAAGAACATCGTATAATGGCGGCTAGCAGCCAGTTTGCAAAGTTCCGGGAAAAGGTCCGATCCTGATATTTTTTCCTTAATCGGGGTACGATATAATTTTGACGCCCAAATCAGTGGTTTGCCATCCGTCAAAATCAGGCTCGCCTCAGAATACGCCGCTCTCAACTTTTCATTTGACTCAATTTTTACGATATGGTCAACATTGGGCGTGACTACATATGCGTTCTTCCTTTGCTGAATCAAATCCTCAATCGACGACAATGTCTCGGACATTGTCAGGTTGTCGATTTCGATATTCATGAACTTGATACGGCTCATAATCAAGCTATTTCCCCAGTCTTACGAAGAACTGCGGGGTGCGGTCCGGCAAACAAAAAGTCACTAGTCAACGTCATCGCGAGGGTCTCGTCCGTTCAATGTGCGGCAATCCGTGATATCCGTTACCACAAATTGCGTAATTCCTTATAAATTTAGAAAATTACGAAATTGTTACAAGGGGGGGGGGGGATACATGATGTATGGCTGGGGAAAGCGCAAAATTGGCTCTGTTAGCCATTATGGTTGTTGACATCTAGCGTGAAGATAGATTTTATTCTGAAAAAGTGGAAATACGTAGGAATCGCCTGCAGGGTACGCTCAACGCAAAATCGACCGGCGGCGGCATCGGACTTGTGTGGATGACGTCCGGATTTGGGGCCGGATACGGGTTCTAGGCGGCCCGCAGGAGCGGGAGGGCCGGGCGGGACTTCTTGTCCAGTCCCATGTACATCTGCCTGAGCAGGGCTATCTGCGGCGCAATCTCGTCCATCGCCACAAATATACATTCCAGTGATGACAAATTATGTCATTTTAAACTTGTCAACAACCATTTGTGGGAACATAGCCAAATGTATTCAACGTGATATTCATTGAACATGAATTCGGTGACGTCTACAACCACGGGAAATAGGAAGCCTAACACTCCTCGCTAGTACGCTGGAGCGCAGCCCGCTAGAACAGCATGAAAAAGCCCCTTCGAGAGTGTAGAACGGAATTTAACATCTTGTATACTATAAAATGTTAAACAGATTCAAGCCAGCGACTCAAGAAAACATTATAAACGCAGTAGTTTTTGCCCTTTAGCGAGAGAGTTTCAAGCAAAAGTTCCTTTTCCACAAGCGACGTGACAATCCGCTTGACGGCTGCAGCGGTTCCCAGTTTATATTTATTCAAGAAACTACCCGCCGTGGGTTGTGCAACGGAGCCTTCCTTGGCAACCGCTTTCAAGAACTGCCACTGTTTATCCGTCAGCAAGTTACGACGTTCCAAGAAGCCATTCATTCCCTCGCGCAAGATTTCGGCGCAAGACAGACGCACATCGGACAAAGTAATTTTCTTGCCAGCATCACGGAACAAGCGGTGGCAAAGATACTGCATATAAAACGTATGGCAACGGGTCCACTCCAAGATAAACTCAAGAGCATCGTCATCAATGCGGCGACTCCCCATGCCAAACAGTTTCTTGATAAACGCGCCATAGATATCCGGCTGGATTTTGTCGAGATAAACAACATGCGTACTTTCGTAGAACGGGCTTTTTTCGTTCACAAACATATCCGTCATGATATGCTTTTGGCTTCCACAAAACACGAAGCGTACATTTTTTAGCGGCTGGATATAGGTGCGCAACAGCGCCTCCATATTCACTCCCTTAAAATTGCGGATAATTTGGAATTCATCAAATGCAATCACAAACGTCTTTTTTTGGGAACCCAGAAAATCAAAAATACTTTTGAGCGTAGAAAGCTTCTGCCCATCGTTCTGGTACGCAATGCTCACCTGTGGCGAACCCGAAACAGGGTCGTACGACACCAATGGACGAATCCCAGGAAAAAATGAGAAGAACTTCTTCAAAGTAGGCTCGGCCTTCACAGCTGAGACAATGGATTCCGAAAGGAGCTTGACAAAATCCTCCAGATTGTCTGCCGAGTAAATGTCGCAATAGCAGAGCGTCATGGAGCGGCGTTTTTTGGCAAGTTCATCAAAAACGTGGTAGACCAATCCCGTTTTGCCATAACGACGCGGAGAAATCAGCGTCACATGGATGCCGTTTTGCAAATCGTCTATAATATCCCGTGTTTCTTTTTCGCGATCGCAAAAAAGTTCAGCGCTTTCGTAAGGGCGTAAAACAAAAGGATTTTCCATAGATACCTCCATTTAACATTTTGTAATATACAAAATGTTAAACAAAAAAAAATCAACAGGAAATATGAGCTTAACAAAAACAAGGTGACCCCATAGTCCTGGAGCCCCATCTTCTAACCACAACACAATTGAATGTTTAGAGAGTATGCCTTATTCCGCATCCTTGATCAGACGGACAGAAGCGTATTCTGGATAATCTTCGTCGTCAATTTCATCAACACCATCTTCGAAACGCACACACGTGTAGAATTTTTCGCGACTAATCGCATGGCTTATCGGGTCAACCGTTTTTTCGACACACCAAAATCGTCAAAATTGTTTATCTTTTCATCACCCAAAACAGAGACCTATGTTCGCAATTCCGCACCTCCAAATTACACGTATCTATTACAGGCTTGTTATCGAAAACTACAAGCGTTTTTTCAGGTTTCCAGAAGCGGGCATACGCGGAGCACTTGGTTATTACCTGTACGATGAAATCACCAAGGATTTTGCAAGCCCCGCCCACCGTGAAAACTGCACGCACCTTTACAGCGCACTCCTTGACCCCTTGCCGGGCACACCCGCACCGCCCGAAGGTCCGCAACCCCGTTCCATAAACCTGCGATTTTTCGCCTTGCCGCAGGAACACGACAAGGCCGGACTCGAAGTCACCTTCTTTGGACTGTCCAGCACACTTTCCGATACACTCGAAAAATGCCTGACCGCTCTTGGCGAAGAAGGTATCGGACACGATGCGACACGTTTCTACATTGACGGGATGCGCCCACCAACCGTCACAGACATTGCAGATGTTCAGGTCTCCAATAGCGATTCGCTCAAGCTCGTTTTTTTTACGCCGACAACCTTTAGACACTACCGCAAGGAGTCCACAGACTGGAACCTTGAAATGTTCTCGTGGAACCTTCTGCAAAGAATAGAGCTGCTTTGCAAGGCCTACGGCAGTATAGACGGCGCAGACTGGAACTTCGACGAACTCTTGCACGATTTACTCGCCATGGAATCCCAGGCAGCAACCACCAAGACAACAAGGTCTCGACTGAGTTCTCGCCAGAACAAGCGCATCTACTACTCCGGTTTTACGGGCACGGTAATCCTAAAGAACATTTCCGAAACAGCGAGAGTGCTCCTTTCGATAGGGGAAATGGTCGGAGTCGGCAAGAACACCACCTTTGGCGGCGGGCGATACGCGATTACCGTATAGAAAAAAGTTTACAGCTGATTTTTTGCGTTTTTTCGCGAAAAATGATGTATATTTAGGGTATTGGGGCCCAGACCCGCGAGTTTGAGCAGTATATTCTAAGCACCGGCAAAAACGCAATCAGGCTACTTCGTTGAATATCAACGAGTTAGAGAAAAATCCTTCGGAAAAAGTCGATTCGAAGGTAGTGCTCAAAAAGTCTGGCAGAAAAACGCCCTCTGGAACCCTTGATTTATAAGGCCTCGGCGATGCCACCCCTCCGAAAGCACTCCACGATATACAGTGGATTAAGACCCATAATCGTCTGTAAGTGCGAAGCAGTCAATGGCACTCCGAAAGCACTCCACGATATACAGTGGATTAAGACTGCGATTACCCGACGCAAAAACATAAGACGCTTGTTCCTCCGAAAGCACTCCACGATATACAGTGGATTAAGACTCCACGCGGTGTGGGTACGTGAAGAGCGTTGCGTGGCTCCGAAAGCACTCCACGATATACAGTGGATTAAGACAACTTGGACAAGTCGCGAGCCTTCTTGACCATATAGGCTCCAAAAGCACTCCACGACATACAGTGGATTAAGACTGCACAACCACGGAACCATCGTCGCAAGTCTTGGCTCCAAAAGCACTCCACGATATACAGTGGATTAAGACCCCTCTTAAGGGCTTCTGTCAGCTTCCGTTCGATCTCCGAAAGCACTCCACGATATACAGTGGATTAAGACTTGAGTCTTGAAAGGATAGCCTCCGTGATTTGCTCTCCGAAAGCACTCCACGATATACAGTGGATTAAGACTCCCGAACCCACGCACTGAACGGCGTCATCGCTCGGTGCTCCGAAAGCACTCCACGATATACAGTGGATTAAGACGCAAGTCTACGATTACTTCTGTAGTGACAACACTGACTCCGAAAGCACTCCACGATATACAGTGGATTAAGACTTTTAATTCTTCTCTATTGTTTATTGTTTTGAGCTCCAAAAGCACTCCACGATAAACCACGAACCCCATTTGCGTTTTTGCTGACAAATTTTAGGCTCCGCTTCGGCGGGGCCTTTTGTGTTTTGTACTACATATAAAAACGTATTTCTGTATACGATTTTGTATATACATCCATCAACGCATATAGTCCTAATTCTCCACCCTGCGATTTTTGCCTGAAAATCGCATTTTCCTTTTGGCACGGGTTTTGCAAATAGCTGTATGTCCGGGAAACTCCCGGACAAAACAACAACCCTCAACAAAGGAGAACAACCATGATTCCAATACTCCCCATCCTCGCCGGAATCGCATCCGCAACAACCATCATCAAAAACATCCGCGACATATAAAAAAGGAGGCCATCTATGGCAATCGCCTTCCTCGCCACAATCATCGGATTCCTCGTCATCGCCCACCAATCCTAACCCATCCCCTAACCCAAAGGAGGCTCGCCATGTCCTTCATCCCCGAATATAACGACACCGTCTTCAGCGAAATCTAATCGCCCAACCTCCATCAACCATACATAAAATCTTTCGCGGTAGCCCCGCCCGCAAAAGATTTTCTTTACCATAAGGGACTTTCAACTATGAACCTCTACATCACAGAACAAGGAACAAGCATCCGCAAACAAGGCAACCACCTCCGCCTCACAAAAGCAGACAAACTCGTCGGAGACTACCTGATTTCAGAAATATCCTCGGTAAACATCATGGGCGCAGCATCCATCAGCAGCGACGCAATGGCATCGCTCAACGACGCCGGAGCAAGCGTAGCCTTCCTTGACCGCGGCGGACGATTCAAAGGCAAATACACCTCGCAATCCGCCAAGAACGTTTATCTAAGACTCGCCCAATACGACGCTTTCCGTAATCGTCACGAATCCTTCGAAATTGCAAGGGGCTTCGTCGTATCAAAAATAGAAAGCGGAATCGCGCTGCTGAACGCCTGCGACAAGAATCCGCACAACCCCTTCCGCTTTGACGCACGCCCCGCAATGCAAAAGTCGCTCCAGTCTGCAATGGACTGCTCCGGCACCGACAAAAATACGCTCCGCGGAATCGAAGGCAACGCCGCCAAAATCTATTTTTCAAGTTACGCACAATGCCTTATGAATGGCATCCGCTTCCCCGGACGAAAATTTCACCCCTGCACCGATCCCGTAAACGCACTGTTATCACTCGGCTACGCATTTACCGCAAAACGCATCGAAGCCTTGCTCGAGACCTATGGATTCGACCCCGCCATCGGATTCCTGCATGAACCCGAATACGGCAGGGCATCTCTTGCCTGCGACATGCTCGAAGAGTTCCGCCACCCGCTTGTCGATAGACTCGTCCTTAAAATACTCAATAGAAAATTCATTGGCACAACAGACTTTGTACGCAAGGGCGACTCGGACGACAGCCCGCTACAACTGACCCGCGAGGGAATGGCCGCGTTCATCCGCCACTACGAGGAATTCTGCGATTCGCCGAACCGCGTGGTACCAGACAACGAAGGCGCATCCTGGAACAGCCTAATGCGTTTGCGCGTAGAAGCTTTGCGCCGCCGCCTACTCAAGAAAAAACAAAACACAGTGGGCATCACAACTCAGGAGGCCGCATGAAATACGTGGTGGCATTTGACATTTCTAACGGCAAGAAACGGAAAGCCGCTGCCAAAGCCTGTGCAAAATGGGGATTCCGCGTGCAAAGATCAGTCTTTGAAATCTTTATGGATTCTTCAAAAGTGGAGGATTTTTCAGAGCAGCTTCTCGGGATAATCAACCCTGATCATGACACGGTTCGTTTGTATCCTCTCGACAGTGACAACGACCAAAACATCGTGATTATCGGCACGGGCAAGCCGGTTCGGAAACTTTCTTACGCAATTATATAGATCAAGCCGTTTTTGGTGGTTTTTCGCGGAAAATGATGTATATTTGGGGTATTGGGCCCAAACCCGCGAGTTTGAGCAGTATATTTGAGACACCGGCATCATCGGCTACTCCATCATCCAAAAAAATCCGCGACATCTAACCCTTACCCAAAGGAGGCTTGCCATGTCCATCATCCCCGAATACTCCGACACCGCTATCATCGACTAAACGCCATCCCGCCAACCCACAGCCTTCATTTTTACCTCCTGAACACAAATCCCCGGTGCAACGCGCGTCGGGGATTTTTTCGTTGTTTTGGGTGGGACGGCGCGACTTTTTACTTATTCGCGAATCCATATTGCAAAAAAGGGGCAATTATACTATATTGATTTAGAATGCGAAATTTTTCGCATTGATTTTTTTCGCACAGGGAGCATCATGAACCCGTTCAAATTCGGAACCATCGTAGAAGACGAATATTTCACGGATCGCGTGAACGAACTTGCGCAGATTAAGGAATTACTGAACAGCGAGAACCATCTCGTGCTAATATCCCCGCGCAGATTCGGCAAGAGCAGCCTGGTAGCAAGGGCGCTTCGGCAGATTGGCCGTCCGTCCATAACTATTGACTTCATGAAAGTCCTGAATGTGGAAGATTTGGCTTCCCAAATTTTACGCCAGGTGTTCCAGATACACAAATTCGAAAAGATCAAGCACCTTATGAAGCTTTTCCGCGTCGTGCCCACGCTCTCCTTCAATCCGGTGACCGAAGGTATGGATGTGAGCTTCGTTCCCTCGGTAGGAAAACCGTCCGCCATGTTGGAAGATTCCCTGGACTTATTGGAAAAGGTGTCTTCTGCAAAGAACCGACTTATCGTGGTGTTCGATGAATTCCAGGAAGTGAATTCCATAGACAAAACCCTGGCGAAGCAGCTGCGGGCCATCATGCAACGGCAGAAGGGATTGAATTACGTGTTTATGGGTAGCCAGGAATCCATGATGGAGGAAATATTCGAAAAGAAAAAGTCCCCATTTTTCCATTTTGGCGAACGCATGAACCTGAAGAAAATTCCTTACGAGGATTTCTATTCCTATATAGAAAGCCGCCTGCCAAATATGCCAGCAGAGCGAAAGGCTGCCATCACAGAAGAAATTTTGAAATTCACAGATGTGCACCCTTATTACACGCAACAGCTTTCGGCCGCAGTCTATAACGCAATCGAGTACAGCAAGGTCAAGGAGAATCCTGTGGCCCACGCCATAAAGAGGCAGGTGGAAGAGCATTCCCTAGATTACGAGCGACTCTGGGCGAACATGAACCGCACCGACCGCAAGGTGATGCTCGCGCTAGCCAATAGGCGCAACCCCATGACCGATAGATCGATGGCCCCCAGTACTTTGTTCAGCGCCATCAAACGTCTGCTGAAACAGGGGTACGTCATCAAGACCACCGGTTATGAGCTCGAAGACCCATTCTTTGGTGAATGGATTTTAGGGAACTAAAAAATGGGGGCTCCGCTTCGGCGGGGCCTTTTGTGTTTTGTACGGCATATAAAAATGTATTTCTGTATACATTTTCGTATACGCATTCATCAACATTTTCAGCCCTGTTTTTCCACCCTGCGATTTTTGCTTAAAAAACAGCATTTTCCTTTTGGCACGGGTTTTGCATATAGCTGTATGTTCGAGAAAATCTCGGACAACAAACCCTTAACCAAGGAGAAATCACTATGCTCCCACTACAACTCCTCATCACCAGCGTCACCACCATCTACAACATCGTCGAATACATCAACAGCAACAAATAACCCACCACACCCTAACCAAAAGAAACCTCGCTATATGCGAAACCGAACTCGAATTCCTCGCCAAATACTGCTAAACCCACAGCTTTCATATTTACCTCCTGAAACAAATCCCGGCGCCACGCGTATCGGGGATTTTTCGTTGTTTCGGGTGAAATTATGTGATTTTTCGCGAAAATGATGTATATTTGGGGTATTAGGGGCCCAGACCCGCGAGTTTGAGCAGTATATTCTAAGCACCGGCAAAAGGCAATCAGGCTACTTCGTTGAATATCAACGAGTTATAAGAAAATCCTCCGAAAAAAAGTCGATTCGAAGGTAGTGCTCAAAAAGTCTGGCAGAAAAACGCCCTCTGGAACCCTTGATTTATAAGGCCCCGGCGATGCCACCCTCCGAAAGCACTCCACGATATACAGTGGATTAAGACTTCTGAAAGTTGTTTAAGTAGTCTTAACCTGTATCTCCGAAAGCACTCCACGATATACAGTGGATTAAGACCATACTTCACAGCAAAAGTATTGTACTTGTCTTTG